>CAMJHP010000054.1 GCA_946405575.1 uncultured Bacteroidales bacterium
TACTACAGTTGGAGTGACCACTATATCGAAGCCTATGGTAGTATGCACTGCAACAAGCCCGAAGTGGTCGACCAAGTTGGCTTCTGCTATAGCACCACCAATGCGTATCCGCAATTTGAATCCGACTTTTGCGTCACGGCTGCCACTCCCACAAACAATGAATGGTACGACTTCTATGGCAACATCTATAACGTGTCGGCCAACACCAAGTATTACATCCGTACTTACGCCCGCTATAAAACCGATAGCATACGCTACGGAAATGTTGTAGAGTACGAAACATATTGATTTTCAGGATGAACAGCCATACGATACGCACTGCTTGCATTTCCTTGGGCATCATCGCGAGTTGCGTCATCGGACTACCTGATTTGTATGATAAATTCTTGATTGCCAGATTTGTTGCAATTGCAATAGGTCTGGCAATCCTTTTTCTTTTCGCCCTCTTCGGCAAAAAGCGCTGGCTCGTTCCATACACTCCTATTTTCAACATTTATCTGCTATTTACCCTACTTGGCGGCTGTTCTATCCTTTGGGCCACCAACACAGCAGAAGCGGTCTTTGCTTTTTCCACCCAGCTGCTCACTCTGCTTATTATCATTGTCTTTTATAACCTCTTATCAAAAGACTATCACTCCACAAAGAAAGCACTTTGGATCAGTGCAGCCATCATCTTGGCAGTGTACCTGTTTTTTACTGTCATTCAACTGTTTCACGTGGAAAGTTTCAGCTACGAGCAATTGTATCGTGTCAGCGGCATCAATAGTCACAAGAATCTGCTGGCCATTATGCTACTTGTCCTTTCAGCCTTTCTGCTCACCGCTTTCTCCATTTTTGAAAACAAGTTGCTGATAGGGTTCTCTGTCTTTATGTTTGTCGTCGCCATCGTCATCCTCATTCTGCTGAAATCAAGGGCTGTGTTGCTTGGTTTGATTGTTGCTGTTGGCTTTTTCGGAATAATGATGATTGTACGAGTATGTCATTGCAAAAATCGCAATGACGCAAAGCGTGTCAATTATGGCTACCGCTTGTCGCTTATAGTTTCCGTCGTCCTAGTCTATGCCTTCCTCACCGTAGGACTTCGTTGGTTTGCCAGCCGTTCCGTTCCACATACTAGCACGAAAAGCGAGATTGAGCACAACATTCTGAGCACTTCCTCGCTTGCAGAACGATGCCTTTTGTGGGAAAAAACTTACCATATTGCCGACAAGCATCCTATGACAGGTTGCGGCATCGGCAATTGGCAAATCCATTTCCCCGATGCAGGACTTGAAGGGCTTTACCGCGCCGATGTTTGGAATGTTAATTTCACCAAGCCACACAATGAATACCTTGGCATACTCTCAGAAACAGGCTATCTCGGGCTTTTGCTATACATTATCTTCCTCGTTTCCATAATAGTAAGCACTTTCTTCGCACTCTACAAAACCCAAAATCGGAAAGAATTTCTTTTTGGAGCCATCGTTTTGAGCCTATTTGCGGGAACTTGCGTCAATGCTCTCTTCGACTTCCCGAACAGCCGCATTGAACATATCATTTGGATGGGAATTCTCATAGCATATCTGCTTCACATCATCACCCACGACAAACAGAAAAACCTCGGAAAAGTCTGGAATGTGGTCTTTTTGCTTCTTGCTCTTATGTTGGTCGCCATTGGTGGTTTCCGCTTGAAAGGCGAGCGGAACACCTTTAGGATGCAGCAAGCCCTAAAATCCAGCGACTGGAAAGCCGTGGAACATTTTGGCTATCAAGCCCTGTCGGTTTTCTACACGATTGACCCTGTCGGGCTGCCATTGCAGTGGTATCTTGGAAAAGCAAAGAAGAAAATGGAAAATCCGAAGGCAATCGAGAGTTTCCGCAAAGCCCAGCATTTTGCACCTTATTGCAAGGAAAACCTAAACGACCTCGGCCTGGCGGAGTATTACACGGCCCACAACCTCAACAAAGCAGAGTTCTACCTGAAAGAAGCCATCCGTATTAGTCCCAACTACATTTACCCTTATTTCAACTTGGCATACATCTATCTGAGCGAAAACGAGCCACAAAAGGCTAAAGTCGTAGCCGACGACATCTATTTCGACGAACACAAACGTGATGTGATGAAGGAGGATGCTGTCTTTTTCGAGTCATTCAACACAGAAGCTTTACGCATGAAAATCGATGCAGATTACAAAGCTACTATACTGTTACACAATACCATTCTCGACAATCTGCGGAACAAGTCGACAAGTGAATAAACATTTCTGTACAATGCATTTTTCGGATTATACAAGTGAAAGTGAGAAATTTTCCACGCATATTCAATTATTTGCCTACATTTGCATTTTTATAAAGTAAAACGAAATGAACATCATAATAGCTGGGGACGGAGAAGTAGGCATGCACTTGGCAGAAGCGTTGGTGCGCAGCAACCACAATATCACCATCGTGGATCCACATGAGGAGTTGCTGAAGATGATGGAGTCACACAGCGACCTGATGACCATCACAGGCGACTCTACTTCGACTGCCGTTTTGCAACGTGCCAACGTGAAACGTGCCGACCTCGTCATTGCCGTGCTTCACGACGAACATATCAACCTTCTGACAGGCATCATAGCCAAGAAACTTGGAGCCAAAAAGGTCATCGCCCGCGTCAACACGATGGAAAATCTTAGTCCAGAGGTGTGGCGTATGTACCAAGACCTTGGCATCGATGGGTTGCTCTCGCCTGAAGACATTGCTGCACAAGAGATTATCTCGCTATTGAAAAAGAATGCTTCATCAGAGACTTATGACTTTGCTGGTGGTAACCTGCAACTCTTTATGGTGAAACTTGAGCCAGAGGCGGAAATCCTTGGCAAAACCGTAGATGATGTTGTCGACCAATACGAACACATTGAATTTCGTATCGCCGCCATTCATCGCCGTCAGAACACTTTCATTCCCCAAGGGGATGAGGTGTTTCAAGTGGCTGATATGGTGTATGTTGTCACCAAACCTCACGCCATCAAAGACATCATCAAACTAAGTGGCAAGAGACAAATCAACGTCCACAATGTGATGATCGTAGGTGGAGGCCGTGTAGGACGCATCACTGCCAAACGCCTTGAGAAAGAACTGAATATCAAGATTTTGGAAATCAACAAAGAGCGCTGTATGGATTTGACCAACTACCTCTCTGATGCTTTGGTCGTCAATGCAGATGCTCGAAACCTAGATATGCTTGAAGATGAAGGCATCAAAGATATGGATGCTTTCATCGCTGTCAGCGACAACACGGAAACCAATATCCTGACCAGCCTACAAGCCAAATCATTTGGCGTAAAGAAGACCATTGCTCTCGTGGAAAACATCGACTACATCGACATCTCACAAAACATCGGCATTGACTCCATCATCAACAAGAAACTCATTGCAGCCAGCTATATGGTGAAATACACCCTTGGAGCGAAAGTCTCCACACTGAAGAGCCTTAGCGGCATCGATGCCGACATTGTGGAATTTGACGTGAGGGCTGGTTCGGCTGTCACACGCAAGCCTATCGGTCAGTTGGCTATGCCCCTCGATGCCATCATTTGCGGCATTACTCGCGATGGCGAGAGCTTCATTGCCAACGACGACTTCCAAATTGAAGCCGACGACCAAGTGGTCGTATTGGCTTTGCCCACTGGCATTCCTGCTGTAGAACGCTTATTCCATTAGTGTCTTGTTTATAATATTAAACAAACAAAACAATGATGAAATTTAAAGAATAGTGTGTGACAAAAACAACCGATGAAATGGAAAACTAAAATAAACCATCCCTTGGTCCTCCGCATAGAAGGCTTTCTTCTACTCATCGAAGGTCTTATGATGCTGACGGTACTTCCTGTGACCTACCTTCACCCTGGGTTGTATGGCTTCAGTATACCCTTTTCTGCCCTTATCACCTTGCTAACCGGATTTATTTTCATCATTGCCACGCGCAATCACAAAAACGACAAAACCACCTCACGCGATGGTGTTTACATTGTCTGCATTTCATGGTTAGTACTTTCACTCTTCGGAGCCATGCCCTATTTGCTCAGCAAGAGCGTACCCAACTTTACTGACGGCTTTTTTGAAGCATTGTCGGGTTTCACCACCACAGGAGCCACCGTCCTAACCCGTCTGGAAACGCTCCCTAAAGATATCCTCCTTTGGCGTAGTATGACCCAATGGATAGGCGGTTTGGCTATCATCGTATTCACTATCGCCATCTTACCCTATCTTGGTATGAGTGGTATGCAACTCTTTGTGGCCGAAATCAACGGCATCAACTACGACAAATTGCACCCCCGCATTATGCATACTGTTAGGCGTATCTGGGGATTATATCTGTTTTTCACCCTTTTGGAAACGCTTTTGCTCTATTGGGGTGATATGGGATTTTTTGATGCCCTCTGCCATTCGATGAGCACCATCAGTTCAGGAGGATTCTCAACTCGAACGGAGAGTCTGGGAGCTTTCTCCAACTACTCACAAGTTGTAGTAAGCATCTTTATGGTGTTGTCAGGTTGCAACTTTTCACTACTGTTGCTCTCTATAGGTTGGAAATCATTTACCATCTTTAAGAATCAGGAATTCAAGACATTTTTATTCTATATTTTGTTCATCGGAAGTGGCATCGGATTGGTATTGCTTTTCACTTGCCATATGAGTATGGGCAATGCCTTCCGCCTGTCGTTTTTCAGTGTCATCTCTTCACTGACCACCACAGGATTTTTTGTCAGTAACTATACTGTTTGGCCTTCTTTTTTGTGGGTTATCCTTTTCCTATTGATGTTCATAGGTGCCTGTTCGGGTTCCACTTCGGGTGGCGTGAAAATCTTCCGTCATCTTATTTTTATGAAAAATTCAATGCTAGAACTAAGGCGTATCATCCATCCCAATGCCATTTTACCTGTGAAAATCAATGGAAAAGCTATTTCCACCGGAGGTGTCAACAAGAACCTTTCTTTTATCTTTATCTATTTTCTCGTATTCATCGCGGGGGGTATCATTCTGCTTTTCACAGGTACTGATTTCAATACTGCCATTGGTGCCTCGGTAGCTACTTTAAGTAATGTTGGAACAGGCATTGGACAAGTGGGACCTGGCGGATCTTATGTCTTTTTCCCGCAATTCACCAAATGGATACTTATGCTTTTGATGGTTCTTGGTAGGGTAGAACTCTTCTCATTGATTACGTTGCTTTCGAGGAGTTTTTGGAGAAATTAAAAGTCTGAATTCCCTTTATTTTCGAATTCCTTTCCCAAAATTGTAAGATTTCGGCCATTTCCACGATATAATAGCAAACGACCGAAGGTAATGACGACCGAAGAGTTCAAACGTGACATTCTGCGACTGCAACCCCGATTGCAGCGGACCGCCGAAAGCATCGTCGGCGACGCCGACAGCGCAGCGGATGCCGTCCAAGAAGCCGTCATCACACTTTGGGAACAACGCGCGACGATAAAAAGCCAGGACATGGAAAAGCTCAGCCTGACCATCGTGAAGCGGCGCAGCATCGACTTGCTCAGGAAGCAAAAACCCACCATACCTATCGATACGGAGAGCCTGATGCTTGCCGAGCCACCGCAGGACGACAACGAGGAACGCTACCGACTGGCCCGAAAACTCGTCGAACAACTGCCCCAGCGCCAACGCGATGCCATCCTGATGAAATACGAGGAAGGCCTCAGCGTGGAGGAAATCGAAAAGGCGACGGGCATGAGCAGCACCCATGTGTATGCAACGCTGTCGCGCGCCTACAAGTCGTTGCGTGAAGCCATAAAACAATATAAGGAGAAACAAGGATGAATACTGAAAACGAAATGAACGAGGAAGTCCGCCAGCTGCTCGACAGCCTGGAAGAACACGGGAAGAACGCCCGCCGACAAAAGGAACTTGGCGACCTGATTGATAGATTGGCAAATAATGAATCTGGAACGGTTCCGTCATTGCGAGGAGGCACGACGAAGCAATCCAGGGGGTTAACTTGTTTTCTGGATTGCTTCGTTCCTCGCAATGACGCAAAGCGGCGCAAACTTTATCCGCTTTGGTGGGCCATGGGTGCGGCAGCGGCATGCCTTCTGCTTTGGCTTCTCATCAAACCGAGCGCGAAACAGCAACCCGAGATGGAACAGAAAATCCTTGTTGAAGAAACGAAAACCGTTGATTCCGTCAAGACCGAGGTGAACGATGCCGTGTTTGAACAACCCGTTGCTAACGAAACCTACTTGGCAGAAGAGACACCCATCGTTCCACAAAACGCCCCGATGAAGAAAGAGAAGCCAAAGACACAAATCATCGAAGAAGTGGTAGAACAGCCCATGCTTGCCGAGGTCAAGCCGACGGAGCCCCATGACACTACGAATATTGGATCCAACACCATACCCACTGAAAACGAAACGCCTTCAGCCGTTCAAAAGCCCCAGCGGAGAGTCATCCGGAGCCTCAACCTGGTGTGCTACGAATGTCAGAAGGACCCCGAATTCTTCACCAAACCTGTCATGGAAGACAGGACCTTATTCGGTCAGCCGCAAGACCCGAACATGAAAAACGGATCGCTGGCCTTGGAAATCAAACTCAATTAAAACTTGGAAACCATGAAACGCATCATTTTATCAATAGCCATTCTTTTGGCTGCACAGATAGGCTTCGCACAGGAAGAAGTCGCCATCGAGCAAAACATCAACCAGCGCATCAACAAGCTGGAAATCAGTTCAGGATGGGATGTCCATCTGATTCACCATGAGGCCGACAGCGGCTACCGCGTGGCCATCATCACCGAAGATGATTTGGCGGCACGGGCCTACAATGTGCAGCTCTGTAATGTCAAAGACTCAACCTTGACCATCCTTGAGAATACCCAGTTGCCTCGAGGCACTGTGGTGGAGATTGAAGGCCCCATGACCTTCGGGCAAATCAGCCTTTTGAACAATGCAACGGCTGAAGCAGATTATGTCGTTGCATCCGCAGCATCCGTACCGGAGGACTGGACCAACCTCAACCTTTGCATGTGTTCAAGTTTTCATGTCCGGCATTATCACATCCCCAACCCAGAAAACTCGCCTGAGATAAAGATTTGGGACCAAGCCCAATTGACTATCGATACCATTTCGGGTGAAGGTGATGCTGTGGTGAATACTTATGCAGGCGTCTTTCAACATGGCACCAACATCCTGCAAGGCAAAATCACACTTTATGAATCTGAAAACACTGATGATTGGCCATATATGCATAAAGATTGTAGGGTAATTAAGACCAAGAAAGTGGATGGCGAACTGGTCACCACCGACCGCAGAAAGATATGGAATGACGCGCTTTCTGTCGATGCAGGCATTGGCATTCTTTACGGCAACAGACCTACAAACCCCAACAGTCCCTTTTTGCAGAGCACTACCTTGTCGGTAAAAATAGGTATGAGCACCTATTTCAAACTCGGTAATCGTTGGGGCATCAGTACTGGACTTCTTTGGAACAGCAACGATAAGTCGTTGTGCCATCAGGTGAAGTATGAAAACAATGAGTTGGTCGTGATTGACGGGCAAGAGGATTTTCAGCGCAACTGGTTTACATATAACTATTTGGGTGTTCCAATTACCGTGAACTATTACTTAGGGAAACGTGGAACGGAAAGCCTTTCTTTGGACTTCTATTGCGCCCGATTGTTGGGAGAACATCTCAGATTCACCTCTGATCCCACCAAACTGTTCTCAGGAACAAAAGAAAAAGTTGACGTATTCAATCCTTGGAAAATCGAAGTAGGTCTCAGCTTCAACACACAGCATCTAGGCTTCTTTCACGGCATTCGGGTCTTCACCAACCTTCTGCCCGAGTACAAGCCAGGGGTCACGACGGACAAGTTCAGGAGTGTTGGCGTCGAGATTAAACTATAATCGCTTTTTGGCTCGATTTTTGTAATAAAATTGCATTGTAACTTCAAAATTAGACAGTTATGAAAACTACGATGAAACTAATGCTGATGCTGCTAGTAGCGGCAGGCATGTTGACCTTCACCTCGTGTAAGAAGGAGAAGGTGTTACCCGAAAAAATCACTGTCAGCGGCTGTGTGACCTATGAAGACGGACAACCCTTTGAGGGTGTCGAAGTTCAAGTGAACTGCAATACCCTTATGGGTCTGTTTATACTGATGAAAATGGCTATTACGAAGTAGGATTTAAGCCAAATAAAGACTATACTTATCTTGTAAACTATCAAATTCTGAAAGATGACCACCAATATTATCATAACTTCTCATTAACCAAATGGGAAGCCGTGCAGGAGCACGATGTCGTTTGGGAGAAAAACAGTGGAGTAACAAAGTAATTCTAGCATCATTAAAGCCATCGAAAGCGATTTCGGTGGCTTTTTTTGTGAAGTGCTACAAAAATCTTTATTTTTGCCTGCATAAAACTTTACCATCATGAAAAAACTCCTCCTCTCTGCGCTCCTTTTGCTTTGCGTGAGCGCCTTTGCACAAAAGCAATACACCTTGCAATCACCCGACAAGGACATCACCGTCACCGTTGAGCTGGGCGAACAACTCACTTATTCCGTCACGCACGGCAACACCTGCGTATTGGCCCCATCGCCTATTGGGATGCAACTCGGTGATGGGACAATATTCGGCACCAAACCCGTCGTGAAAAGCGCCAAGGCACGCTCGTTTAACCAAAAGCTGCAATCGCCGCTTTATAAAAAAGCCGAGATTCCCGAAGTTTATAACGAACTGGTTTTGACCTTCAAAGGCAATTTCAAGGTCATTTTCCGCGCCTATGATGCAGGTGTGGCCTACCGTTTTGAGACAGATTTCCGCAAACCCATTATCGTGAAGAGTGAAACTGCAGATTTTAACTTTGACAAGGATTATCAAGGCCTTATCCCGTATGTTTTAAGGCGTGCCGGGCAAGAAGGTCCACTCATCAACCAGCAGTTTTACAACTCGTTTGAGAACACCTACTCCCACATCAACCTTAACCAGATGGACCCCGAAAAGCTCGCTTTTCTGCCTTTGCTAGTCGAACTCAGCGACGGCAAGAAAGCCGTCATCACCGAGGCCGACTTGGAGGACTTCCCCGGCTTGTACCTGCGTAACGCCAACGGCAAAAACGGACTCTCCGCCGTCCACGCGCCCTATCCCAAGACCCGCGAACAAGGCGGCCATAACAACCTCCAATGGATTGTGAAAGAACGCGAGAACTACATCGCCAAGACCGATGGCAAACGCGCTTTCCCGTGGCGCATCATCACCATCTCGGAAAACGACAAAGAACTGGCCGACAACGACTTGGTTTATCTCTTGGCTTCACCCAACCGCATTGGTGATGTCTCTTGGATTCAGCCCGGCAAGGTGGCTTGGGACTGGTGGAACGCCTGGAACATCTATGGCGTCGACTTCAAGGCCGGCATCAACAATGACACCTATAAGTACTACATCGACTTTGCCTCCCAATACGGCATCGAATATGTCATCCTCGACGAAGGCTGGGCCGTCAACAAAAAAGCCGACCTCTTCCAAGTGGTGCCCGAAATCAACATTAAGGAACTGGTGGACTATGGCGCCGACCGCAATGTAGGCATCGTGCTTTGGGTGGGTTATGCCGCCATCGACAAGGATATGGAACATGTCTGCCAACACTATGCCGACATGGGCGTGAAAGGCTTCAAGGTCGACTTCATGGACGGCGACGACCAGATGATTGTCGACTTCTACTACCGCATGGCCGAGACCGCCGCCCGTTACCATCTCTTCATCGACTTCCACGGCGCTTATAAGCCTACAGGCCTCAACCGCACCTATCCCAATGTGCTCAACCACGAGGGCGTGTATGGCCTCGAACAAGCCAAGTGGGACAACGAGAGCGACCTCGTCACCAACGAAGTCACCATCCCCTTCATCCGCATGTTGGCCGGTCCGCTCGACTACACCCAAGGCGCGATGAAAAACGCCAACAAGAACAACTTCGCCGCCATCTATACCGAGCCGATGAGCCAAGGCACGCGCTGCCGCCAGTTGGCTGAATATGTGATCTTTGAGTCACCGTTCAACATGCTCTGCGACAGCCCGAGCAACTATATGAAGGAAGAGGAATGCACCCAATTCATCGCTTCCGTTCCCACCACTTGGGATGAGACCATGGTGCTCGACGGCAAGGTGGGCGAATACCTCGTCATCGCCCGTCGCAAGGACTTCCACTGGTATGTGGGTGCCATCACCAACTGGGAAGAACGCGACATCGAAATCGACCTCGGTGTACTGCCCAACTTCGGCGCCAAGTCGGGACACATCTTCCGCGACGGTCCCAACGCCAACCGTGTGGCCAAAGACTATGTGTCAGAGCAAGCCCAAGTGTGGGGCAACAAGGTGAAAGTGCATCTCGCAAAAGGCGGCGGTGCCGTAATGGTGTTTTAATACGACAACCATGGAAAGACAATATCGTTTCCTGGCTTTCGACTGCGGCACCACCAGCGGACGCGCCATTTTAGGCATCTTCGCTGACGGCACTTTCCGCTTGGAAGAGGTCTACCGTTTCCCCAACCAGACCCTTGAAATCGGCGGTAAGTACTATTGGAATGTCTATGGCATCTACGAGCACCTCCTCAAATGCCTGAAGGAGCTTGGGGAACGTCATATTCCATTGGACTCCATCGGCATCGACACTTGGGGTGCCGACTTCGGCTGCATCGGCCACGACGGCACCTTGTTGGGCCTTCCCCGTGCCTACTGCGACCCATATATCGATGACGTTCCAGAGCAATTCTTTCAAAAGGTGTCGAGCGAACAGCTCTATGCGATGACAGGCATCCAGCCCACAAACCACAACAGCATCTTCCAGATGTATGCACAAGCCGAGGAAGGCAGCGTGGCTTACCGTCATACCAAACGCATCCTCTTCATGCCTGACCTCCTCGCCTACCTGCTGACACGCGGCAAAGTCTGCGAAACCACCATCGCCTCCACCTCGGGCCTGATAAACCCCAAGACACAACAGTTTGTGCCATCACTTATGGAGGCAGTTGGCCTCACTGAAGACCAAATCCCCGACAGGGTACAGCCAGGAGAAGTCATAGGTAAGTTGCGTTTCAACATCGCCAAAGAGACAGGTTTGGGCGAAGTGCCTGTGGTCGCTGTGGCAGGCCACGATACGGCCTCAGCTGTTATCTCTGTTCCTGCTGCAAACGAGCATTTCGCTTACCTCATCAGCGGCACGCAAAGCCTCATAGGCATTGAGGTTACTAAACCTATCATCACTGAGAGGTCGGCACAATTCAACTTCTCCAACGAAAGCGGCATCGAAGACACCACCTGCTTCCAAAAAAGCATTGAAAAGACAGAAGACATAGAGCAGTATAAAGAAGTGCTGGACAGACTTCAGGAATTCGCTCCATTCAATATCGAGAAACTCTATGTCATCGGCAACAGCTCAACCAACGACCAGCTCAACCAATGGATAGCCGAAGTTATTGGAATGCCCGTTGTGGCAGGTCCGACTGAAGCCACTACCATCGGCAACCTGATGGTGCAGGCCAAGGCAGCAGGGTTGGTCAAAGACAGATGGGAAATGCGGAAGATGATAGCCGAGAATTTGCATTGACGAAACAAGAAAAGAGTGCCTTATGATAGACGACTATTTCGATAAAGAATACTGGGTAGTGGATTTCCTCCCTAAACAAGTGCCAGAGAACGGAGGCGGAAGGTTCTTCTCTGTGGAGCAGTATTACTTAGAGCCCTCGCGTTATGCTGTCCTACGGGAACGGTTTTGCAAAGTTCTATTGAAGCTGTATTGCTACTATGATCTGCGTTTGTTCATAGGCAATGACACCGAAGGTATCTTCAACCCTGAGCCAGAGATGTTTGCCGACCTTGTCAAAGGCAACCAAGACCATTTATGCATCCTCGTCGGCACATCAGAAGTTCTTGTTACTTTGAGTCGCGATGACACTTGTATGACCGTTTACGCCCCGTCCGAAGACCTGCTGGAACTGATTCGGACGCTTGCTGGGGCTGTGGGGTTGTTTGTTTGGAAAGCACAGAATTAAAGAATTAAATTCTGAAAAAACACATATCATTATGAAACACATAACCATCATATTATTAGCTTTGATAGGCCTTGTTTCTTGCAATGGCAATCTAACCATCGCCATCACCACCCCCAACGTGGAGCAACAATTCCACGAGCAGCCGTTGACCACAAACCAACCGCGCTTCAGCTGGAACTATGAGACCACGGAAAACGAAGTGGTCCAGCAAAACTACCGAATCATCGTGGCCTCCACTACCGAAAACGCCCAAAAAGGCATCGGCGACCTATGGGATTCTGGCGTGGTACCTTCCAACCAGATGCTTTACATTCCCTACGCGGGCAAGGAACTCCACAGTCGCGACAAAGCCTATTGGAAAGTCATCACAACCGTAGCCGCCAAAGGCAAAAAAGCCAAGGTTGAAAGCGAAGTCAAATCGTTTGAAATCAGTTTGTTGAACCAAGAAGACTGGCAAGCCAAATGGATTGGACACGAATTTGAAGACGATGTGCTGGTGGGTAAAACCCGCTTGGCGGCCCGTTATCTCCGCAAGGAATTTGCCCTTAATGGCGAGATTGAAAACGCACGGCTTTATGTCAGCGGCATGGGTGTCTACAGTGCTTACCTCAACGGCAGCGAAATAGCGCCCGATGAACTGCTGAAACCTACGCTTTCGTGGTACTCAAAGCGCGTGTATTTCAACACCTACGATGTCACAGAGGTGCTCAACAGCGGTGACAACGCCGTAGGTATTATCCTTGAAGGCGGTCGCTATACAAGCATCCGCTACAACGAAGCCAATCCCAACTGGGACGGCACAGACCATGTATTTGGCTTCGGCACACCACGGCTGTTTTTGCAACTTGAAGTGACGTATAAAGACGGCCAAAAGGAGACCATCGTCAGCGATGAGACATGGAAGATCACCAACCGTAGCCCTATCCGCACCGCCAACGAATGGGATGGCGAGACCTACGATGAAAACTTCGACCTTGGCGATTGGAACACCGCTGGCTACGATGACAACGAATGGCTCCAAGCTGAACTTGTAGAAGCCCCCGAAGGTCAACTCACCGCCCAGCCCAACCCCAACATCAAGGTGATGGAGAAACTGAAACCCATCAGCATGTTCCAAAAAGGCGACAAATGGTACCTTGATATGAGCCAAAACATAGTCGGATTCATTAATATGAATGTGCGCGGACAACAACCTGGCGACATCATCACCCTGCGTTTTGCCGAACTTTTGACTCCCGATAGCCTACTTTATACCGCCAACCTTCGCAGCTCGGAAAACACCGACCACTACATTTGTGGTGTAC
The DNA here is from genome assembly GCA_946405575.1 of uncultured Bacteroidales bacterium. Lineage (GTDB taxonomy): Bacteria > Bacteroidota > Bacteroidia > Bacteroidales > F082 > Limimorpha. The sequence continues at coordinate 13,332 of CAMJHP010000054.1, forward strand.
AGACGTTGCGCGCAACGTCTCTACCTATTTCTTGGCATCCAATGTTCGTGTACCACGGATTCCGTTACGTTGAAATCTCCGGTCTGCGCGAAACACCCAATTTGGATGATTTCGAAGGCTGGGTCATCTATGATGAGATGCCCGTCACGGGTTCATTTGAGACCTCCAACGAAATCATCAATGCGGTGTACCACAACGCCTACTGGGGCATCCGTGGTAACTATCGCTCGATGCCCACCGACTGTCCGCAGCGTGACGAGCGCATGGGCTGGACGGGCGACCGGACTACGGGTAACTACGGCGAGTCGTACATCTTCAACAACCACCAACTCTACGCCAAATGGCTCACCGATGGTGACGACAGCCAATGGGACAATGGCTCACTTGCCAATGTCATCCCGCCCTATTGGCGCGGTTACACCGACAATATGACTTGGCCAGGTGCTATGGTTACCGTGACGGATATGCTCTACACCCGCTTTGGCGATGTGGAGCCCATCCGCCAACATTATGCGGCTTGGAAGAAGTGGATACTCCACATGAAGAACGACTATATGAGGGCTGGCCTCATGCCTCGCGACACCTACGGTGACTGGTGTATGCCACCTGAAAGTCTCGAACTCATCCACTCTAACGACGCAACCCGCATCACTGACGCAACGGTCATCTCCACGCCATTCTATTGTTACCTCTGCGGTAAGATGACCAAATTCGCAGAGATTTTGGGCTTCGACGAAGATGTGACCTTCTTCCAGCAGGAAATCACCACCTCCACCATCGCCTTCAACGATAAGTATTTCAACCGCGTGACAGGTGTTTATGCCAACAACACCGTGACCGCCAATATCTTACCTTTGTGGTTCGGTATGGTACCCAAAAGCTTGGAAGACAAGGTAATGAATAGCATTGTGGACAAGACCGAAAACGAATGCGGCGGTCATGTCTCAACGGGTGTCATCGGCATCCAGCAGCTGATGCGCTGCCTGACGGAATACGGTCGCGGCGACCTCGCCCTCAAAATTGCCTCCAACGACACTTATCCTAGTTGGGGCTATATGTACCGCAACGGTGCCACCACCATTTGGGAACTCTGGAACGGCAACACCGCCGACCCTGCTATGAACTCGGGAAATCATGTCATGCTACTTGGCGACCTCATCCTTTGGGAATACGAATACCTCGGCGGCATCCGCGCCTTGGAGCCTGGCTATAGAAAGATACAACTCAAACCCTATCCCATAGAAGGACTGGATTTTGTAAATTGCACATATAATTCCGTATCAGGTCGCATCGAAAGCCACTGGAAACGCGATGGGAACCGTTTTGAATGGGACATTGTCATCCCTGCCAATACTATGGCTGAGGTTTGTTTACCCACTTCAAACAGCTATGAAACAAGGACTTATGGCAGCGGAAAATACCATCTGTCTTCGGAACTCTAAAACTCTGAATCTAGCAATATAAAAATCGCCCGTCTATAGATTCCATACTGGAATGACATAGATGGGCGATTTGTAGGAACTTACAAATAATCTTGGTAGGTTAGGCAGTTTGTGCAGCCCCGTCAGCACCAAACCAGGCATTCAAAGTCTCGTCTACTTTGGTGTTGATTTCAGGGGTAATCTTGTGCTGCACCTTCTTCACCACATAGAGCACGGCCAAGCCTTCGTCGAGCAGACCGAGAATCTTATGGGCTTTATAAGGAATCAAGCTGAAAGGCAAGATGGTGTAGAGGATAGCACCCACGATGAGTGCTTTCTCAAGTGTGGTGGTCTCGCCCATAGTCAGCACGTAGTAGAGTTGGAGCAGCGGTTTGGTGGTGACACGACCTGCCTTTTTGGCATACGTGCCTATCTTACCCAGCATATTGGAGGTCTTGGTTTTCCAATCCACATTCTTCAGTTTGTCAAGCAAACCGTTGATGTCTTTACCAGCAATGGCGTATGCCAAGATAGTGATACACAAGATGGTAATAATCATATTTCTCTGTTTTAATTGATGAATTTTCGAGATTTTAGTCTGTGTCTTTCAACAAATTCTATTCCATTTTGTTTATTTCTGTACCCTGTCAGGGTTTTCGGCGATGAACTGGCTCCAGTCGGGGCGGCGATGCGCTTTGGCTTTCTCTGTGGTGTGCTTTGTGTAATTCACATCCTTACCCTTCGAGATGGAATGACAGACAGCCGCGGCCACGGCATCGGTGGCATCAAAAAACTGAGGATTCTCCTCGGTTTTCAGGATGAAATGTACCATTTTGGCCACTTGTTCCTTCGAAGCGTTGCCGTTGCCCGTGATAGTTTGTTTGATGGTCTTGGGCGAGTACTCAAAGATGGGAATGTCGCGGTAAAGCGCAGCAGCCATGGCCACACCTTGGGCACGCCCTAATTTCAACATCGACTGCACATTCTTCCCAAAAAACGGTGCCTCAATGGCCAGCTCATCAGGGTGATAGGTGTTCACGATTTCCAACACCCGCTCAAAAATCTTCTTCAACTTCAGTGCCTGGTTTTCAAGTTTCTTCAAGTTAATAACCCCCATCGTGAGTAGTTCCAACTGCTTGCCCTGCTCACGGATTACGCCGTAGCCCATGACCATTGTGCCTGGGTCGATGCCTAATATGATTTTTTCTTGGTCCATTTAATTTCTTTGCCGCAAAAGTAACAATTCTTCTGTTTGTTTGTATGTGTTAATCTGATTTTTTTAGTTATTAATCAGAATTTTATATAAAAATATCACTTATTTTGCGAATATTCAAAGATTTGGTTTACCTTTGCAGACGATATGAAAGTAACTTTCGACAAGGAATACTTAAAAGAGCTGTATACCACGGGCAAGTCGACTGACAAAAAGCACCGTTTCCAACCCGATGTGATAAGGAGATATGTCAAGGTGATAGACATTATGGTGGAAGCGGAGAATGTCAATGTGCTTGCTTTGATTGGCGGACTTCATTATGAGCACTTGTCGGGAGATAAAGATGGACTGTCCGCTGTTAGAGTGAACAAGAAATACCGCGTTGAGTTTACGGAACAAACGGAAGGAAATGAAACTGTAGCCACCATCTGCAATATTATTGAGTTGTCAAACCATTATGATTGAAGAAACTATGATACACATTGACGGAATTAAAGACGAAATGATTGCCAATAATCTGACTCCTTTCAGATTTACGCACCCTGGAGAGATTATCAAAGACGAATTGGAAGACCGTGGCATTTCGCAGCGCGAGTTTGCCCAAAATGTGGGTATGTCTTATTCCGTGCTCAACGAACTGCTCAATGCCCACCGTCCTCTTACTACCAACACTGCCTTGCTCTTTGAGGCGGCTCTCGGTCTGCCCGCCGAATTGCTGATGCGCATCCAGACCAAATACAACCTTCAGACCGCTCGAAAAGACAAGGATGTTATCCGATGGATGGAGAAAATTCGGAATGCGGCGGTGTTTTGATGTGTTTTATAATACAATTACTTGAAAAACAATGTGTTGTATTGCAAATACAACGAAACGAATTTTCAAGGATTGTAATAAATAGTATATCCTTCACCTTCAAAGACCAGTTCGCCATTAGTATCATATAATAGTTGTTTAAAAGTGCATTTGTTACCATCATAAACATAATCTTTGTATTCTTCTCTCAACACACCATTCCAATATTCTTGTTTTCCAACGGGCTTTTTATCCTCATATTGATAAAATGTTTCAGTAGTAATTCCATTATCCACATTATTACTTATCGGCTTAGAGATATAATGAGTAATTCTCTGATATGTATCATCAAGATAGGTGAATGATTGCCCATATATGCTATTTAAAATGCCAGTTTCTGTATCATAGATGTATGTTGAATAACTACAATTCAAGCCATCCCAACGAACATCTTTAGTTTCTTGCCATAATACTCCTAATGAATATCTTCTTATTCCAACACATTTCTTCCCATCGTATTCATAAAAAACCTGACTTGTAATTCCTTCACTTGTTTTTGTTTCTCCATACTTCGGATAAGAATACATATCATCAATAAACTCGTCATACGCTTCAAATTCTGAAGATAGGTTCTTTATGGTATAGGTTCTTGTTAAACCATTGTATACAAAATTATTCCTTCGAGCGCGCAATTCATCATCACGATAGCTTTCATACAATAGCTCTTTGTTTCCATCATAATTATAGATTTTTTTGTATTTCTGAGTACGAATCCCATCGTATTGAAAATATACTTCTTCTAAAGTTCTTGTGAAAGACAAGTCCACTTCAAAATGTTGGGGAGTTTCTGGGTCATTTGTTGGGTCTTTCTTACATCCAGTATTAGTGCTTACAAACAAAACGCTTAATAATAACAAAAATCTATATTTCATAATTGATGTTTTTAAAAACCGCACAAATGTAAGTAAAATTAAAAATCTACAAAGCCATAAGCAGAATTTTTTCTTTCATAGATTGTGTGTTTCACGAAATATTTAATTTTGCTCAAAAAACTCGCGTATGAGAAATCCATTGATAAAATATGCATATAATGGTGAAACAGGTGAAATGTATGATTCTGACATTCTTTTTGAAACTGCCAAAAAAGGTGCTGAAGCGAGAGAAAAGTACAGTTTAGGAATAATAAAATTTTTCTGTTGCGAATGTGACCAGCTTTTGGGTATTACTATGAATCACTTGGGACATTGTTTTTTCAAACATCATCCTAATCATTCGTATTGTAGATTATCACAAGAAAACTTGTCAATCAACGAAACGACCGAATACAATAATAAGGCAAAGGAAAGTTATAGGCATAAATATTTGAAAAATAGAATCGGAAAATTATTGAAACAAACAAAAGACATTGATGTAAACTCCATATCCATAGATGAGTTCTTTATTAATGATTACGAAGAAAGGAGAAAGCCAGATGTGTATTGTGTATACAAAGGTTACCCTTTGGCTTTTGAAATCCAAATCTCTCCTATATCTATTGGCGAAATCATTCGTAGAAGTGAGTTCTATAAACGAAAAAAAATTTACTTGATATGGATAATAGATGAGTTCAACTCCCATAACCAACGAATGTTAGATAAAGACATCAAGTATCGCAACAAATACCAAAATATATTTCAACTCAACGAAAAGGCGACAACCTTTGAACTAAACTGCCTTTACAAAAAACCGTTTTTAAATTATGATGGTGAAATCAGATGTCGTTGGGAAAACAAGAATCTTTCATTAAATGAGTTGCATTTTGACGAAGATTATAATGTGTATTATTTTGATTATCAATCTGAAGACCGAAAATTAAATGACATTGTTGAAGAAACTCGATTGAGGAGAAAAGAAGACGAAAAACGAGGTAAAGCGATGACGAAAATAGAGCCAATAATAAGAGATATTCGTTATTGCCATAATTACAATGTTCAAAACTATAACAACATTAATAATGATTTGAAATCGCTTGATGAATATGAAGTTGAGGTTTTCAAAGATGTTTTTCAAAGTGAAAACAAGAAATTTGCCAATTTGACAGATTTATTAGACAATGCTTCAGAGTTAGAATCTGCTTATTATCAGTTCGTAGTATCTTCCCCAGAAGTTGGAATTGATTTTGGTCAATTCAAGAAAAAGACATTATTGATGAGCATTCTTGGAAATGATAAATTGCGAATAAGTGTAATTATCGGCTTGTTTCAAAACGGTTACTCATTGTCAGAAAAAGAGAAATCTTTCATAAAAGAAACCAAGCCAACAAAAGGAATCTATAATTATATACAATTATATTGCTTAATTTATTGGTTTAATAAATTGGAACATAAATGTTTAATCTCAACCGTTTGTACATACCATAGACAATTATTTACGGTTTTGTCAGCAATTGAAGGTAGAATATATGGACTTGGCTTTAATAATATGGTGTCTGTGGCTAACAATGCTATTGAACATTATAAAAGTTGTTGGGGCATAATTGAAATGGCTTTTAGAAATAACGCAAATGTTTGGAATACAATAATAAAAGCATCCTCGTTTGCGAAAAAGTATGCTAATTTTGATTTTAACCAAGTTACACCTGATCAGAACTTTGAGGCATTATGTAGAGATTTATTTCCAGAGATTTTTGCCTAATCTATGGCACCTCCTACCCAAACAACTCCCCTCCCAATTCATAAACCGAAGCCACAGGCACAATCTCTATCTTAAACCGTTTGGTATCCAATCCCTTGGCATTGTATTTCGAGACGAAAATCTTCTCAAAACCGAGTTTGTCGGCTTCGGCGATGCGAGCTTCGATGCGGGTGACGGCGCGGATTTCGCCCGACAAACCTACCTCTGCGGCAAAGGCATAACGCGAAGAGATGGGTATATCAGCATTCGACGAGAGCACAGCCGCGATGACGGCCAAGTCGATGGCAGGATCATCCACGTGGAGGCCGCCTGCGATGTTCAGAAATACATCTTTTACTGAAAGTCTAAATCCAGCGCGTTTCTCCAACACAGCTAAAAGCATGTTCATCCTGCGGATGTCGAAACCCGTAGCGGAGCGTTGTGGCGTGCCGTAGGCCGCGCTGCTCACCAAAGCCTGCGTCTCAATGAGCATGGGGCGTTGGCCTTCCATGGTGGCGGCGATGGCGATGCCACTCACTTCTTCATCACGCTGAGAGAGCAGAATCTCGCTGGGGTTGGTCACTTCACGGAGGCCCGTGGCGTTCATCTCGAAGATGCCCAACTCGGAGGCCGACCCGAAGCGGTTCTTGATAGTGCGCAGGATGCGAAAACCGTAATGGCGGTCACCCTCAAACTGCAAGACGGTGTCGACGATATGCTCCAAGATCTTCGGTCCGGCGATGCTGCCGTCCTTGGTGATGTGGCCGATGAGGAACACCGGTACCTGATACGCCTTGGCAATCTTGTTCATCTCCGCGGCCGTCTCACGAATCTGCGAGAGGCTGCCCGCTGTGGCGTCCACGTAAGGCGATTCGAGCGTCTGTATGGAGTCGACAATCACGATGTCGGGCTGCACGTTCTTGAAATGCTTCAAAATCTCTTGCGTGTTGGTCTCGGTGAGGATAAGGCAGTCGGTATTGTGGATGCCGATGCGCTCGGCGCGCATCTTGATTTGGGTCTGGCTCTCCTCGCCC
>CAMJHP010000055.1 GCA_946405575.1 uncultured Bacteroidales bacterium
AAGGGCAAGCCCTCATTCAATTCAGCGGGTGCAAAAGTACAACATTTTTCAATACACTGCGCATTTTTTTGAAAATATTTGGAAAAATTGTTGATATAGAGAACTATTATACTGTTATTCAACGATTTAAAACTGTTGAAAACTTTTATCTTTGCATAAAAAAAGCGTCTTTTCCGACCTGTTTTTGTCGAAAAAGACGTCTATATAACACGAAATCGACTGTCTATAGATTGACTTTCGTCGAATCTTCGATTTCCTCCCTCGCACTTTTCAGCGCAAGAATGACATAGACAGTCGATTTCGAAACCTTATTTTAATACTTCACGAAACGGTCCTCGCCGTTGCTCAAACCGAGCAGTTCGCTGCGGCCGAAGAGAAGGAATATCTTGTGGTCCCAAATGAGTTCCCACAGGATGCGGCTCACACGCACTTGTTCCTCAGGAGCCAATTCCTCACTTGTGATGGTGGTGTTTTCATCGGCTTTCTGAACCTTGTTCTCCTGAAAGGCCACCTGGATGAGCTGGTAGCACAGATTGACGAAAGTAATGCCAGTGGTATGGTCACGGCTATCCATAATCATGTTGATTCTGTCTCTGAGTTCCTCGTTAGTGTAGAGGAGATGAACGGGATTGGCGTCGTAATTCATAGCGGTTTTGTTTTTATATGATGGTGCAAAGATAGGGATTATTTCGAAACTTGCAACATTTTGGCCGACGAACGTACACTTTTTTACACCTTAATAATAATATGTCGAGCCGATTTCTTACCTTTGCAGGCGAAAAACGGCTTTCAGCTGTCAGCCATCAGCTTTCAGCAAGCCAAGACTAGGATGATAGCTGAATGTTGATGGCTGATAGCTTTTATCATAAAAGAATATGGTTACCGAATTATTAGTCGTTTGGGTTGTCGGCGTAGTGGCCTTCTTTGTGCTTTGGGCGATTTTGACCAAGGTGATTAAGCGGATCAGTGAGCGGAAAAACAAAACACCGGATTCCAACACCGAAATCACTCAAAATGAGGTTTCGTCCGACCAGACAATATAAGTTTCGGTTCGAAATGACATAGGAGCCTGGCCCTCACCTATCCTATCATTCAAGTAGTTTCTTGGCCTCCTCGGAGAGATAGGACCGAGCCGTCTTCATGTCGAACGGAAAAGTTTCTTCAATGCCTGGGGCATAGAAATATTGGCACCATAAAGAGTCTGTGGTCAAACCGAAATTGCACCTCCAGCTCACCTCCCCTCCTATCGAAAACCGATACTCAACGTCCTCCCAAACATCATTTTCCGTCCCAGAAGTGCATTTCAAGAGTGGAGGCACCTGCTCGTCGTCGACGACCGTGCGCAAGCGGTGCCCGTCGGCCTTGCTGAAAGTGACCCACTCATTATAAAATTCAGCGCCTTCGCCGATGTACAGGTTGACAATTTCGTAGGTGACGAACTTATCCGTCTGGTCGATTAGCGTGATGGTCAGATACACGGCCTCGGTGAAAGGCCCCGGGCTGCCATCCCATTCGAACTCATAGCTGGTGTCGGCGATGAGCGGCTTGTAGGCATCGTAATAATGCTTCACAAAATTCATGTTGTCGGAGCAATACACCTGTTCGGGAGTAAAGCCAGAGCCTTTGCCACTCTCTAAAAACGCATAGACAGCATCATTAAGGAGATGCGTAACGGAATCAATTAGTACCTGATTACCGCCGACTGGCACATCAATCGTCATCCCGATGTCGATGTCATGTGAATAGATGAAACCCACCATAAATTGAAATGCACATTCTTGCCGCTCGACGATGAGAGGTTGTTTCTTGGGTTGGGTAGGCGTGTTGAAGCTCATAAGGGCAAAGAGTATTAGGATGCCTGCTGACAACAGGCGAAGGCACAACTTGATCTTTTTTTCGCCAAACATAGTCTTTACTGCTTTAAGTTTTTGCAAAAATACAGCATCTTTATTATAGTACGCAACCCTTCGAGGCAGTTTTTTTCCCTTGTTACGGAAGCATTGTTGACAAAATCAATTCGTCACATCATACTTCATTATCCCATTGTTTCCAACAGCAATGTGAAACTCGCATTCAGTTTCCGGACTATACACAAAAGTAAACAAATCACCCTCTTGTTCCCAATCCACAAGATAATGATTTGTTTCCCAACTACCGATGGAGACACCTTCTTCAATAGCAAGACTTCTGATTTTCAAGGTATAGGTCTGCCCCACCTTCATTTTCCCGTTAAATGGTACTTGAACCAACTCAAATTTACCCAAACTCTCTGTAAATCCCAAATAAAAAGTGGGTGCTGACTCTCCCAAATAATTCAAGAAATACCCCAACACCTCATGGCCATTCCAACCTGCAAAAGCGACTTTCGGGTCAACATTGGGTAGGCTCCGGAATTGCTCATTTGTGACAGGATTTTGGAGACGCTGGTCATAATAATTATCGGGAAAATGAGTGAAAATCATCAATGCCGGATCAACATCGAACCAGTAAGCTTTATAATAAAAAGTGAATTCCCCTCCCGACACATATCCGGCTCCCCAAGTAGGGTCAATGAGAATCCATCCTTTTTCAGTATTCACTTTCACCCAAGCATGGTCTCCATCGCCATCCATATGAGAAAGCGTCCTGCATTTGCCAGAAATCACCACCGCTTCCAAATCACAATGGGCGGCCAACTTAACGAACAACTCACTATAGGCTTGGCACACTCCTTTCCTTTGGTTCCAGCATTCTTCGGCCTTATAGATGCTATAACTCACATCGTATGCAATGTTGGCACATTCCCAATCGAAAATGGCCTTGGCTTTATCGTAATGTGTAGTGCAGCCCTCAACAATAGGCATAACACGTTCTTTCCAAATCTGGTATTCATCGTTAACGGGATTTTCAATGTCGTCTGAATGGTCTTCCAAATCATTAGGATAATCATAGTTTTTAGTACATGAAACAACCATAAAAAGGACAAGACAAATCAAAATTGAATTTCTCAAAGTTGTCATAGCACATTCAGTTTATTAGTAAATCTCTTTTTGCGGCGAAAATACAAAAAAATCCCCGAAACTTCTGACGCTTCGGGGAATTTGAATCCGTTAGCTTAGTTTCCAAGCCAAGATGATAGATTCATCCCTCCATCACATTCCGTCATACCGCATTTCGCCATCCTTCGGAGCTGTATTAATTCCATCCTCCATTTCAATCAACTTTTCATCATCAACATCCTGCATTATTTCAGGCGTTGCCTTTGACGAGCCGTTTGACGACATATCTGTTTTCAGAAACCAGCCCGCCCACTTTGTCTTGTCATTGCCCAGGTTTTCGCCTGAACAACCAACACAAGTCAAATTACCGAAGGAATCTATAACAAGATTGATGAAATATGAATACCTGTCAGATTCTCCAAACGTTTTGTACGCAATACAATCGCCTGACAAACTAAATTTGGCCACCAACCCATTGCCAAAAGTTTTCTTGGTATTGGTATACTGTAATCCACTGTGTTGTCCACAAACATAAAGATAGCCACCATAGAGAACCCCATCATAAATCCTATCAGCTTTATTTGTCGGAGAAAGTTTTTTGCTCCAAGCAATTTGGCCATTGTGCCAATTGACAGCAGCGACACAACCAATAAACCAATATCCGCCGTCTGATGGAGTCATTCTTTGTCCTCACAGCAATTAAACACTTGTGAGAACTTAATTTTGCTGCAAAATAAAACAATCCTACCCAAATTTCCAACTTATTGCGGATTTTTTCGTACTTTCGCAGTTTCAATGAGCCAGGTTCTGGATTGTTTCGTCGTTCCTCCTCGCAATGACGCAAAGCGCGTGTGAGAGCAAAGCCCTAAATCTTGAAATCCTTGAATCTTAAATCTTTGAATTTTAAATTTTGAATATTAAATCATTAAACACTTGAATATGAAATACGACGTCATCGTTATCGGCAGCGGCCCGGGAGGCTATGTGGCTGCCATCAGAGCATCACAACTTGGAAAGAAGACCGCCGTGGTCGAGAAGGCCGAAGTGGGCGGCATCTGCCTCAACTGGGGCTGCATCCCCACCAAAGCCCTGCTGAAAAGCGCGCAGGTCTACACCTATATCAACCACGCCGAAAACTACGGCATCAAAGTTGAAGGCGAAGTGAAACCAGACATGAAAGCGGTGGTGGCCCGCAGCCGCGGCGTTGCCGACACCATGAGCAAGGGTGTGCAATACCTGCTCAAGAAAAACAACGTGGATGTCATCGCTGGCTACGGCAAGCTGACCGCCGACAAACAAGTTGAGGTGACCGATGCTGAAGGCAACAAGAACCTCTACGAGGCTGACCACATCATTTTGGCAACGGGTTCACGCGTGCGCGAACTGCCCGCCCTGCCCATCGACGGCAAGAAGATCATCGGCTATCGCCAAGCTCTCGTTTTGGAAAAACTGCCCGAAAGTATGGTGGTCGTCGGCTCGGGTGCCATTGGCTCCGAGTTTGCCTTCTTCTTCACCTCAATGGGTGTGAAAGTGACCTTGGTCGAATTCTTGCCTAATGTGGTTCCGAACGAGGATGAAGAAGTCTCCAAGCAAGTGGAGCGCGCCTTCAAGAAACTGAAAATGACCGTGATGACCGAAGCCTCGGTGACCCACGTCGACACCACTGGCGAGAAATGCGTGTGTACCATTGCCACGAAGAAGGGCGAGAAGACTGTGGAAGCCGACATCGTGCTCTCCGCCGTCGGTGTACAGACCAACATCGACAACCTCGGCCTTGAGGAACTCGGTATCACCACCGAACGTGGCAAAATCAACGTAGACGAATGGTACCGCACAAACGTACCAGGCATCTATGCCATTGGCGACATTGTACATGGACCCGCCTTAGCCCACAAGGCCGACCACGAAGCCACCATCTGCGTGGAGAAGCTCTGCGGCCTCAATCCCAAGCCTCTCAATTACGCCAACATTCCTGGTTGTACCTACACCACACCTGAAATCGCCTCCGTCGGCCTGAGCGAAGCGAAAGCCATCGCTGCTGGCTATGAAGTGAAAATCGGCAAGTTCCCCTTCACTGCCTCGGGCAAGGCCACCGCTGCCGGCAACCGCGACGGCTTCATCAAGGTCGTCTTCGATGCCAAGACCGGCGACTGGCTCGGCTGTCATATGGTTGGCGACAATGTAACTGAGATGGTGGCGGCCGCTGTACTCTGTCGCGAACTGGGTGCCAAAGGTGAGGATATTATCCATGCCGTGTTTCCCCACCCCACCATGTCGGAAGGCATTATGGAGGCGGCAGCGGCGGCGTTTAATGAGTGCGTGCATCTTTAATGCGGAATACGGAATGATGAAATACGAAGTATTCAACAATGTCAATGCGGAATATCGCGATACATCGCTGCGTTTCGCTCCCATTACGCATTCCTAATTCCGAATTAAAATAATACTATGGAAATAATAGAAACAAAAATAAAAGACCTGTTGGTCATCAAGCCAGATGTGTTCATAGACGAACGCGGTTATTTCTTTGAGAGCTACAACAAGGAGCGTTTTGCCCAATATGGTTTGGTTATGAATTTTGTACAGGACAACGAGTCGAAATCAATGAAAGGCGTGTTGCGTGGGCTGCATTTCCAGAAACCACCTTTTGCGCAAGGCAAACTGGTGCGAGTGGTGAAAGGTGCCGTTATGGATGTGGCCGTCGACATACGAAAAGGTTCACCCACATACGGGCAATGGGAGTCGGTAGTGCTGACCGAAGACAACAAATTTATGTACTGGATTCCTGAAGGCTTCGCGCATGGCTTTGTGTGTCTTGAAGACCATTCCGTGTTCACTTACAAGTGTACAAATGTTTACAACAAAGCTTCGGAAGGCAGCCTCCGCTGGAATGACCCCGACTTGGGCATCAAGTGGGACATTGAGAGCCCGATCCTTTCGGAGAAAGACAAGGTCTCGCCGATGTTTAATGATTTTGTCAGTCCGTTTTGATATTATTATGTGACAATCAGCTCCCAGCTATCAGCTCGGTCTCAACCTGCAGAAAGCTGATTGTTGTGAGCTGACAGTTTAAAAGTTAACTGATCTTGAAATTTGAAATCCACAATATGAGAGCAAGAAACCTCCTCTTGGCCTGCGGTATGGCTATTATATTAATAGGTGTGACTGCGGCTGTCACTTTTTCGATAGCACAGTCCAATGACGAGCAAATGGAAGAATACACTGGCACGGATCGGGATTTCCTCTATTTCGACCAAATCGACCATATCACTCATGACATCGAGTTGCCTGACACCATGTACTTCTGTGGCGAAGCAGTGCCTTTGGACCTGTTCTATGTCCGCGAAAGGCTGGAACGCGAGATATTGGTCAACTCCTACAGACATTCCGCTACCATTATGCTGCTGAAGCGTACCACCCGTTGGTTCCCAGTTATGGAGCCGCTGATGGAAAAATACGGATTGCCCGAAGACTTCAAGTACCTCGCTATGATTGAGAGCGAATTGACCAATGCCGTTTCGCCTTCCAAAGCAGTAGGTTTTTGGCAATTTCTCGAGGGGACGGGGAAACAATATAATCTTGAAATCAACAAAGAAGTGGATATGCGCTACAATGTAGAGAAAGAAACCGTCGCTGCCTGCAAGTATCTGAAAGACTCCTACCGCAAGTTCGGCAGCTGGATTTTGGCGGCAGCAGCCTTCAACTGCGGCAACGGACGCATAACCAAAACGAAAGAGGAACAACGTGTGGATTCATATTTCGATATGATACTACCCGAGGAAACACAGCGTTACGTATTCCGTATCCTTGCTTTAAAGCTTATCACCGAGAATCCTGAAAAATACGGCTTCCAAATCAGCGACAACGGATGGTATCGACCATTTGAGACCAAGATCGTCACAGTCAAACACTCCATCCCCAATTTAGTTGATTTCGCCTATGAGCAAGGCACTAATCTTAAGTTGTTAAAATATTTCAATCCATGGTTGCGGGGCAATTCATTAACCATCTCGGAAGGCAATAGTTACGAAATCAAGCTTCCAACAGGGAAATATGCCAAAACACATAAAAAAATGAGGGCTGTAGAGACCCATTGAATGCGTCTCAGAGTCAAAACAATCAATTTGAGAGATGCAATCAATGCGTCTCTACAACGGAAATAATGAGGAATGAACGAATTCTCAGAAGATAAGACTTTAGAGATTTTAGGTGCTCGGGAGAACAACCTGAAAAACATTGACCTTTCCATTCCCCGTAATGCTTTGGTAGTCATCACAGGCATTAGTGGGAGTGGCAAGTCATCGTTGGCATTCGACACCATTTATGCCGAGGGTCAACGTCGTTATATGGAGAGCTTCTCGGCCTACGCGCGACAATTCATCGGTAATATGGAGCGCCCCGACGTGGACAAAATCACTGGCCTCAGTCCCGTCATCAGCATTGAACAGAAGTCCGTGAATAAAAACCCACGCTCGACAGTGGGCACCATCACGGAAATCTACGACTTCCTCCGTCTTTTATACGCCCGCATCGGCGAAGCCTATTCCTACAACACAGGAGAGAAAATGGTGCGCTACACCGAAGAACAAATCACCGAATTGATTATGAACGAGTTCTGCGGCAAACGCATCAACATATTAGCTCCAGCTGTCAGAGGACGCAAAGGCCATTATCGAGAGCTATTTGAGCACATCCGCCAAGCTGGCTTCACCCGCGTTCGTGTGGATGGCATAATGCGCGAGATTGAGTTTGGTATGATGGTGGACCGCTACAAAACCCACGACATTGAGATTGTCGTCGACCGTATCGAAGTACACAAAGACAACCTCACGCGAATCAAGAAGTCAGTGCAGACCGCCTTCCGTTACGGCAAAGGCTTACTTATGGTTTTAGACAACGACAGCCAGCAGCTACGCTATTTCAGCCGCTTGTTGATGTGCCCCACGACAGGTCTTTCCTATGAGGATCCCGAACCCAACACCTTCTCGTTCAACTCCCCATACGGTGCCTGTTCCAAGTGCAATGGTTTGGGAGAAATTGCCGTCGTCGACAAGGAAAAGCTCATTCCCAACCCCAACCTGAGCCTCCGCAAAGGTGGTTTGGCACCTACAGGCGAATACAAGACTGGCAGTTGGATTTTCAAGCAGTTGGAAGCAATTGGCCTGAAATATGGCTACACCCTCGACACACCGATGAAAGACATTTCCGACGAAGCCCTTGACGTCATTCTTTATGGCACCAACGAAACCTTCGAAGTGAAACGAGAGACGCTTGGTATCACCTCGACCTATAAAATCAACTTCGAGGGCATCATCAATTTCATTGAAAGCCAAAACAACGAAGAAGCCTCAGCCGCCATTGCACGCTGGGCGGGTTCATTTATGAACCCTATGACTTGCCCTGTTTGTGGTGGAACGAGGCTGAAGAAAGAGTCACAATGGTTTCGCATCGATGGGAAAAACATTGCCGAGGTGGCCAATATGGACACGCTCAGCCTCGGCAAGTGGATAGATGAGCTACCCTGCAAACTCACTGAAAGGCAAAACGACATCGCCAAGGAAATCCTGCGAGAGATCCACAAGCGAGTGCATTTCCTCCTAGACATCGGTATTGACTACCTGAATATGAACCGTCCGGCGGCATCTCTGTCAGGAGGCGAGGCACAGCGCATCCGCTTGGCCACACAAATCGGCTCGCAATTAACTGGAGTCTTGTACATCCTCGATGAGCCTAGTATTGGTCTACACCAACGTGACAATCAGAGGCTTATTGAATCGCTGAAGGAGTTGCGCGACATTGGCAACTCCGTCATCGTGGTTGAACACGACAAAGACACCATGCTCAATGCCGACTATCTCGTCGACATCGGCCCAGGTGCAGGTAGGCATGGCGGCGAAGTCGTCTTTGCAGGCACACCTGCCGAAACCAAAAACGGTCATTCTATCACCTGTGACTACCTCAACGGTAAGACACAAATCGAAATACCAAAGACCCGACGCAAGGCTTTGGAGGGTGAATTCCTCACCATCAAAGGAGCTAAGGGCCACAATCTGAAGAACGTGGATCTGAAATTGCCCCTAGGCGTGATGGTCTGCGTGACGGGTGTCAGCGGATCGGGCAAATCCTCTTTAATAAATGAGACCCTATCCCCTATCCTCAGCCAAAAGTTTTATCGCTCGCTGAAAGAACCACTGCCCTACGACAGCATCGAAGGCTTGGCGAAGATAGATAAAATCATCCAAATCGACCAAGCACCGATTGGACGCACACCTCGGTCTAATCCAGCCACCTACACAAAGGTATTCGACGACATCCGCAAACTCTATGGTGAGCTGCCAGAATCGAAAATCCGCAACTACAAGGCAGGGCGATTCTCCTTTAATGTGAAAGGTGGTCGTTGCGAGGCATGCAAAGGTGCAGGTCTGCGGGTTATCGAGATGAATTTCTTGCCCGATGTCTCCGTGATGTGTGAGGAATGTCAGGGCAAACGCTACAACCGCGAGACGTTGGAGGTGCGCTACAAAGGCAAGTCTATCAATGACGTACTCAATATGACCATCAACGAAGCGGTGGAGTTTTTCGAGAACATTCCAAGCATCATTCAGAAAATCAAAACTTTGAAAGATGTCGGTTTAGGTTATTTGACTCTCGGCCAAGCCTCTACCACCATTAGCGGAGGTGAGGCACAACGCGTGAAGTTAGCCACTGAACTTGCCAAGCGCGACACTGGCAAGACGCTATATGTACTCGACGAGCCCACCACTGGCCTGCACTTTGAAGACATCAAAGTTCTGATGACTGTACTTAACAAGTTGGTAGACAAAGGCAACACTGTCCTCATCATCGAGCACAATATGGATGTCATCAAGTTGGCTGATTGGATTATCGATATGGGTCCTGAGGGTGGCGAACGAGGCGGACGCATCGTGTGTCAAGGCACGCCAGAGGAAGTCGCAAAGTGCGAGGAGAGTTATACGGCAAAGTATTTGAAGGAAGAATTGCAGTAAGAATTTATTGGCAAAAAGTGCCCTCTTGTCCCTACCTCAACCAGCAAACGCTAGTGTATGGCCATAACTGTAGAAAAAAATGCATCGGCGTAACCTATGACAATAGAAGCCAATTTAAGTCGCTCACCGAGTCCCATATCAACTACAGACTACTATAAGCCATAGCCAACGGTCCCGAGTTCACCTTGGCCGACTTGAACCACGAATGCGCGACCTCCTATGATCTTCTTTGGAAAGACTATGCGACAAAAACACTTTACATTTTATCAAAGGAGATTAATTAGCAGAGTGACATAGGGCATCTTGCTTTTGACAAAAATCGAAGTAACTACTAAACAAACACACACACCCTCTGCCATTTTGGCAAACCCAGTGCTTTGGCAAAGGATTTGATGTACATTATGCAAAAAAGAAAATAATAGTAAAAACACACATATTATGACAGAAAAAGAAAACGTTAACAATCAAGACGATGCCTTGAAAGACACCGTCGCTTCCGATATGGAGAATAACCAGAACCCCGTTGACGAACAACCAAAACAAGAAGAAACCCCCGAGGCCAAAGAATCTCAGCGTGACAATGTTTCCGAAAAAAAATCGAAACGCTTCAAGATTCGTCATTCTCAAGAAAAAGCCTTGGAGGAAGAAAAAAACAAATATGCCGAACTGAACGACAAATACTTGCGCTTGTTCTCGGAATTCGACAATTTCCGCAAGCGCACAGCCAAGGAAAAGCTGGATTTGACCATTACCGCTTCGGAAAACGTCATCAAGGACATTCTTCCTGTGCTGGACGACTTTGAACGTGCCTTGCAAAATATGGAGAAGAACCATAACGAAGCAGACATTCAAGGTGTCACATTGATTTTTAATAAGTTGAAAGATACCTTGAAGAAGAAAGGCTTGGAAGAGATAGAAGCCATAGGAGCCGAATTTAACACAGATGAACACGAAGCCCTCACGATGATACCTGCTCCTGAAGAAGACAAGAAGGGCAAAGTCCTCGATGTCATCCAAAAAGGTTACAAGTTGAACGGCAAAGTGATCCGCTTCGCACGAGTCGTTGTAGGCAACTAATAGAATCGCTTTGCGAGAAATCTGTCAAAAGTCAGAATAAAAACATTCAAAATTAGATTTTTGAAAGATTTCTTGCCAAGTCAAGCCCAATAAAGAATTAAAGATAGAAAGCGAGAATAATATGGCAGACAAACAAAAACGAGATTACTACGAGGTGTTAGGGGTTAACAAAAACTCAACACCCGATGAGATAAAGAGTGCCTACCGCAAGGCTGCCCTCAAGTGGCATCCCGACAAATGGGTGAACGGCACTGATGCCGAGAAGAAGACCGCCGAGGAAAACTTCAAGGAAGCGTCGGAGGCCTATTCCGTATTGAGTGACGAGAACAAGAAGGCACGATACGACCGCTATGGCTTCGCAGGTATGGATGGTGGATCGACCAGCGGTGGTGGTGGATTTAGCGGCTTCGGCGACTTTGACCTGAACGACATTTTAAACAGCGTGTTCGGCCATGGCTTCGACTTTGGAGGTGGATTCAGCGGATTCAGTGGGTTTGGAGGAGGAGGCAGCCGTGGTGGAGGAACCGTCAAGCAGCGCGGCTCTAACCTCCGCGTGAAGGTCAAGCTCAATCTTCAAGAGATTGCACACGGTGTAAAGAAGAAAATCAAAGTCAGCAAATATGTGACCTGCACACATTGCCAGGGCAGTGGTTCAGAAGATGGCTCCACTGAGACCTGCCCTACTTGCCACGGTCGCGGCCAAGTGGTGCGAACCGTTAACAGCTTCCTCGGGCAGATGCAGACTGCCTCCGTATGTCCCACTTGCAGCGGACGAGGCACTATCATCAAAAAGAAATGTACGCACTGCGGTGGTGAAGGCATCGTGAAAGGTGATGAAGTCATCGAAATTGACATCCCTGCCGGTGTGGGGGAAGGTATGCAACTCACTTTGCGCGGCAAAGGCAATGCAGGTCCACACAACGGTGTAAACGGCGATTTGCTTGTTCTCATCGAAGAGGAAGCACATCCCGATTTCGAGCGAGATGAAAGCACATTGATTTACAACTTGTTCATCACCATCCCCGAGGCCATCCTTGGCACCCAGGCCGAAGTGCCCACTATTGACGGCAAGGTTCGAGTAAAAATCGCTCCTGGAACCCAAAGCGGCAAAGTATTGAGATTGAGAGGCAAAGGTCTACCTATCCTCAACGGTTATGGTAGCGGTGATATGCTTGTCAACGTCAACGTATGGATTCCAAAGAAATACAACAAGAAAGACGAAGAGCTGTTGCAGCAATTGGCCCAATCGGAGAATTTCAAGCCCAATCCTACCTCAGAGGAAAAGAGCTTTTTCAGCAAGATAAAGGATTACTTTAACTAAAATGCGGAATGATAAATGATGAATAACGCAAAGCGTTGTAAGCTCCAACATTATTCAGCATTCCGCATTCTTTAAAACCAATATGGCAAAAATAACCGTCAACGAGGTCTCCAAACGATATGCTGACCACACCGCCTTAGATAGTATGTGCATTGACATACCTGAGCGTTGCATTTACGGCCTTTTAGGTCCTAATGGTGCAGGCAAGACCACCCTCATCCGCATCCTCAACCAGATTACCGCTCCCGACTCTGGCGAGGTGTTAATCAATGGCGAGAAATTATGTCAAAAGCACATTGCCCACATCGGCTATCTGCCAGAAGAACGTGGGTTATACAAGAAAATGAAAGTCGGTGAACAGGCCATCTATTTGGCCGAGCTGAAAGGCATCAAGAAAGCCGAAGCACAGAAAAGACTGAAAGAATGGTTCGACAAGTTTGAAATCAGTGGCTGGTGGGACAAGAAGGTGGAAGAACTCAGTAAGGGTATGCAACAGAAGATACAGTTCATTACCACCATCATTCACAATCCGGATATCCTCATCTTCGACGAGCCTTTCAGTGGATTCGACCCCATCAACGCCAACCTCTTGAAGGAAGCCATCTTGGATTTGTGTGACAAAGGAGCAACCGTCCTTCTCTCAACCCACAATATGGCTTCGGTTGAGGAACTATGTAACAGTATCACATTAATTAATAAAGGTAAAAGCATACTTCAAGGCAAAGTCAGCGACATCAAACGACAACACGACACACACCAAAGAGAAATCATCGTCCGCTGTGACGACACCCTCAAGGTGATGAACATTGCCGAGACCTATAATAATATAAAGGTGGAGCCTACCGACCGACCCGATGAGACTAAATTGACCCTGTTCAGTGAATCGCCCAACGAGTTGCTCAACCAGTTGCTCCAAGTTGGGCAACTCGTCTCCTTCAAAGAGATGCTACCCTCAATGAACGACATCTTTATCCAAGAAGTGCAATCCAAAAACAAAGCCTCATGAACAAGATTGGACTCATCATCAAGCGCGAATACCTGACACGTGTACGTAAACGTAGCTTCCTCATCCTGACCTTCCTCGGTCCCATCCTGATGGCAGCCATCTACATCATCCCCATTATGCTTGCCCTTCACTCAAGCACCGACCATTTGCGCATCGCCGTCGTGGACGAGAGCCACTGGTTTGAAAACAACTTCAAGACCAACGAAGAGCACACCTTTGTCACTATGCCTGGCCAGCCCATAGATTCGGTCAAGGAAATGGTGAAAACAGGAGTGTTTGATATGGCATTGTATGTCCCTCCAACCCAACTTAACATTCCGTCGAACGCTGTCGTCTACAGCATCAGGCAAGTGCCTATGGAAGTAGAGACCCATATCAGCAGTGTGATGGAGAAAGAGATAGAGAATCAAAAACTAATGGCCAAAGGAGTCGACCCAGAAATCGTCAGCGCGGTCAAGACCGATGTCAACCTGCAAATTATGCGCATGGACGAAAAAGGCAATGAAAAAGAGACCTTTACCGAAGTGCAGTTTACGCTCGGCCTCATCTTAGCCATACTGGTCTATATGTTCATTATGTTCTTCGGCGGCCAGGTGATGCAAGGCGTTTCGGAAGAAAAAACCAACCGCATCATCGAAGTCATCATCAGCTCAGTGAAGCCGTTCCAGCTGATGATGGGCAAAATCATTGGCGTTTCGTTGGTTGCCCTTACCCAGTTTGTGCTTTGGATTGTGCTCACTCTTGTGCTCTATCTTGGATTCTCCACCTACTTGGGCCTCAGCAATCCCGAGATGCTGTCGCAGGGTACCGTAATGGCACAGGAAATCACCTCCAACGACATCATGAGCAACGAAAGCGTGCAGAACATCCTCCAGATTGTCCAGTCCATCGACTTTGGCACCATCATCACTTGTTTCCTCATTTTCTTCATACTTGGCTATTTGCTGTATGCAACCCTTTATGCCGCAATCGGCTCGTTGGTTGACAACAATACCGACTCACAGCAGTTCACCCTGCCTGTCACCGTACCTTTGATGGTCGCCTTCTTTTCCACGTTCTACATCCCCAACAACCCCGACAGTTCACTATCTGTTTGGTTCTCTTTGATTCCCTTCACCTCCCCTATCTCGATGATGGTGAGGATACCTTTCGGGGTGCCCATTTGGCAAATCGTGGTATCGATACTGCTTTTGGCCGTCACTTTCGTTTTCATGACTTGGTTTGCTGCCAAAATCTATCGCACAGGCATCCTGATGTATGGAAAAAAACTTTCTTACAAAGAGATTTTTAAATGGTTAAAATATAAATAACTGAATGACAGAACAATAATAGAATTCAAGTATATTTTATGGCGACAAAAAAAGTTGTCAAAAAAAGTATTTTTTGGCACTTTTAAAGAAAAACCCTATTTTTGCAGGCTCGAATTTGAGTAAAAAGGACAAATTAGAAAATTTAACAAATTAAAAGTCAAATAATTAAATCAGTTTTACAATGCAAAACAAAGGAGCAATCAGGACGATAGCCATTATCTTCGCGCTCATCTTTCTCTACCAGCTTTCCTTCACCTTGGTGACCAAGCGTGTGGAAAAGAAGGCAGTAAAGTACGCAGAAGCAGAGGCTACCAAACTTGCAAACGGAGACGAGTCACAGTTCAACCTCATCAAGGATGAGAAGGAAACTTATTATTTGGACTCGATTAGCAACGTGAATGTGTATAACTTGTTGTTCAAGAAGTACACCTATCGCGATGCAAAGGAAAAAGAAATCAACTTGGGTCTGGACTTGAAGGGCGGTATGAACGTCACCCTCGAAGTCTCAGTGAAAGACATCGTCAAAGCCCTGTCGGGCGACTCTCAAGACCCCACCTTCTTGAAGGCTATGGAACTGGCCACCAAGAGACAGGAAGAGAGCAAGGGCGATTTCGTCACACTTTTCGGCGAAGCTTTCAAAGAAGTTGACCCCAACGCAAGCCTTGTCTCCATTTTCTTATATGAGTTTAAGGACAAAGGCATCAACATCAATTCAAGCAACGACGATGTGTTGAAGGTCTTGAAGAGCGAAAGCGATGGAGCCATCGACCGTTCCTACCAAATCCTCGGCACTCGTATCGACCGTTTCGGTGTGGCTCAGCCCAACATCCAGAAGATGGAGAACTCTGGCCGCATCCTCGTCGAACTGCCTGGTATCAAGGACCCGAAGCGTGTGCGTAAACTCCTTCAAGGTACTGCACAACTTGAGTTCTGGGAAACCTACAACTTCTCAGAAGTGCAGCAGTTCTTCACTGAGGCCGATACCAAACTGGCTCAAACCAGAAAAGCGAAGAATGCTTTAAATGAAACCAACGTTGAGGAGCCAGCCAATGAAGAAAACTCAGAAGGAATAGTTGAAGCGGCCGACAGCACATTAGCTGCCGTTGCCGACAGCACTACAGGCGACCTCCTCAACCAGCTGGCCGAGAACAAGGACGAAGAACAAGTTGACGAAGAAGACATAAACCAATTTGCTCAGAACCATCCTCTGTTCGCCAAGTTGCAACCCATTAATGGTGCTTCTGCACGCGTGGGTATCGCCCAAGTGAAAGATACAGCCGCTATCAACCAAATGCTGGCTGAGACTAAGAGCGTCTTCCCCCGCAACTTAAAGTTGGCTTGGACAGTGAAGCCCGAAACTTTCCCTGGTGAAAACGGCGAGAACGTTGAAGTCCTCGACCTCGTAGCATTAAAGATGTCACGCGACAACAAGTGCGCTCTTGGCGGTGAAGTTATCACAGATGCACGTCAAGACTATGGCCAAGGCAACCAAGTGGAAGTAACCATCCAAATGAACCCAGAAGGTGCCAAAGCATGGAAACGTCTCACTGGAGAGAATGTCGGGAAGCAGATTGCCATCGTCCTTGACAATTACGTCTACTCCTACCCTGTCGTTAACGGTGAAATCCCGAACGGCCGTTCATCCATCTCTGGTGGCGGAATGACCATCGAAGAAGCCCAAGACTTAGCCAACATCCTGAAGGCCGGTAAATTGCCGGCTCCTGCCAGAATCTTGGAAGAGCAAGTGGTTGGTCCTTCACTCGGTAAGGAAGCCGTGCAAAAAGGTATGTGGTCAATGGTGTTCGCATTCATCCTCGTGCTGGTCTATATGGTGTTCTTCTACAACAAGTCAGGTCTTGTCGCCGATGTCGCCTTGTTGGTCAACGTGTTCTTCTTGTTCGGCGTGTTGGCATGCCTCGGCTCAGTGCTGACCTTGCCTGGTATCGCAGGTATCGTGTTGACCTTGGGTATGGCTGTTGACTCAAACGTGATTATCTTTGAGCGTATCAAGGAAGAGGTTAAGGCTGGCAAGGGCATCAAGCTCGCCATTTCCGACGGTTACAAGAATGCTTACTCCGCCATTATCGACGGTAACGTCACCACCTTGATTACCGGTATCATCCTCATCATCTTGGGTACGGGTCCTGTCCACAGCTTCGCCGTCACCCTCTGCATCGGTATTTTGACCTCTTTGGCCACTTCAATCTTCATCTCAAGATTGATTTTCGAACATATGCTGTCAAAGGAAAGAAAAATCAGCTTCAGCACCACTTGGACACGCAACTTCTTGCAAGACAAGCACTACGATTTCATTGGAATCCGCAAGACCTCTTTCATCATCTGCATTTGCTTCATCGTGGTCAGCTTGGGTTCACTCGCCATACGTGGCTTGAACCTCGGCATCGACTTCAAGGGTGGCCGCAACTATGTCGTCCAATTTGACGATCCTTCCATTAAGGTTGAACAAGTGCGTGAGGCATTATCCGATGTCAACTTTGACAAAAACGCCATCCACAGTGCCCTTGAAATGAGAGAAGACCAAGATGTAGATGACTGGACAACACCTGAAGTGAAAACCTATGGTACCAACGGTCAAGTGAAAGTCACGACCAAGTTTTTGATAAACAATGACAGTCCTGCCGTGGATAGCGTGATCCAAGTCCTCCTTTACAACAATTTGAAGGGACTCTACAACAATGATTTAACTATGAACCAGTTCTCTTCGGAGGACGAGACCATGGGTATCCTGAGTACGCAAAAGGTGGGTGCTACTATCGCTAGCGACGTTACACGTAAGTCCATCTGGGCTATCATCGTGGCTTTGGCCCTGATGTTCGTCTACATTGCCATCCGATTCAAGAAGTGGCAATATGGTGTGGCTTCCATTATGGCATTGACACAAGACACCATCATCGTGTTGGGTATGTACTCATTATTCTACAACGTACTCCCCTTCACTATGGAAGTTGACCAAAGCTTTATCGCCGCTGTGTTGACCGTCATTGGTTACTCCATCAATGCTACTGTGGTTATCTTCGACCGTATCCGTGAGAACGTCGGATTGCACCCCAAGTCCTCATGGAAGGAAAATATGAACAATGCCGTCAACAGCACCTTGACCCGTTCATTCAATACGTCGGGTTCTACCTTAGTCGTGTTACTTGCCATCTTCATCTTCGGCGGCGACACCATCCGAGGCTTCATCTTCGCCCTGTTAGTCGGTGTACTGGCTGGTACTTTCTCCTCAGTGTTCCTGTCATCACCGTTCGCCTATGTATTGATGAAAGGTGAAAAGAAAGACAAGCAAATCGCTGAAGATAGCACTTCAAAGAAGAAATAAGGTCAGCTTTTGACTAATTTTCTGAAAATTTGAAAAAAAAATGCGTCACAAAGTGGCGCATTTTTTGATTAATGTGTATTTTTGTAGCCGAAAAATAAGATTTATCAACTAAATAGTACATCTATGAAAAAAATTACTTTTGCCTTAATGGCTTTGCTGGCTCTCTCATTCTCTATGAAAGCTCAGCAGTATGTTTCGACAGAACCTGCCAACAGGAATGTCATTCTTGAAGAATTCACAGGCCGTGGTTGCGGCTATTGTACTGATGGACACCGTATCGCTAATGAGCTTATGGCGGCCAACCCTGATAGACTTTGGGCTATCAACATCCATGCTGGTGGTTATGCCCAGACTTCTTATCCCAATATGATAACCCAAGATGGTAACACCATCCATAACGGTTTCTCTATCAGTGGTTATCCTACGGGTGTTGTCAACCGCTCTACCTCTGCCGGACAAGACAGAGGACAGTGGGGCAACATTGCTAACCAGCAAATGAGCCAAGTCTCAGAATGCAACATCGCCGGTATGGTCGTTGTCAATCCCCAGACTCGTACGGCAACCATTACGGTTGAAGTGTATTACACTGGTAATAGTACGGTTGACGAGAACTATCTGACCGTGGCAATGTTGCAAGACAGCATTCTCGGCTCACAAGCTGACTATGGCAACTACAATCCCACACAATGGGTTGGCAATCAATACTGCCATATGCACATCCTCCGCGATGTCATCAGTGAAAGTGCTTGGGGCGATCCTATCAGCCCTACCACACAAGGTACTTTGATTACTCGTACCTATCAGTATCAGATTCCTGAAATCATTGGTAGCCCCAATGGCGTTGAAGTCGACATCGACAACATTTTCTTCTTGGCTTGGGTAGCCGAGCGTCAACAAGGTAATGCCTATCGTCCCATCTTGACAGGTTGCCATCTCGATATGGTTCAAGGCTCAGAAGAACCTATCTTCCCGATGATCAGAAGCATTAGCCAACTCGGTGGTGCCACCTGCACACACACCAAGACCGTACAGATTAAAGTACAGAATGGCGGTACTGAAACCCTCACTGCCATGACAATCGAAGCTGAATTGGAAGGCAACACCTACACCATAGAATGGGAAGGCGAACTTCCACAATATGCTATCGAAAATGTTGAAATCCCTGTTGAAGTTCCCTTCGGCAATCATAACATCAATGTGTCAATCTCCAAAGCCAATGGCCAAGATATTCTTTGCGAATCTGGTGCCATCCTTAACTGCATTGAATGGAGTGAACTTGAAATTGAAGGTGAAGTGGAAGAGCTGACACTTGAACTTATGCAAGACAAGTTTGGAAACCACATCACATGGAGTTTCACCACTCCCGAGGGCACGGTCTTGGCATCAGGCGGTCCATACACAATGCTGGCAAGCGGAACAGGAACGCAAATCCACATTGAACATATCACCATCCCTGTTGATGAATGTGTGAAATTCACCATCCATGACGATATGGGTAATGGTATCTGCTGCTCCTTCGGTCATGGTTATTACATCGTAAAGGACAGTCAAGGCAATGTGCTCTTTGGTGATACTGACGACGGTGCATTTGGCGATGAAGCTTCCTATTTGATTTCGGTAAGAAGTCCTATGCCTCAAGCGGAAATCAGCGCAACGGAAGTGATGAATGTGAATTACAACCACGCTGACTTTGCAGCTCATCTTACCTATGAAGGCCAACCAGATGAAGTAGGCTTCTACTGTCGCAAAGTGACCAGTTCCGAACCGATGATTATCCCTGGCGTCTACAATGAGTTCCAGAACATTTTAGGCTATACCGACGACCTCGAACATTCTTCCATCTATATGGTGAAAGCTTACGCCATCGTTAACGGCTACACCTTTGAAGGTCCTGAAACCACCTTCCAGACATGGACAGAAGGTGTCGCTGAACTCGAACAAAGCCTGAAAATCTATCCTAACCCCACCACTGGGGTGTTGAACATCCAAGGCGAAGGCATGACCAGCGTGGAGGTTTACAACACCGTTGGCCAGCGTGTGATGACTCAAGTTGCCGATAGCAAAGGCTTACAGCTGAATACGGAGAACCTCAACAATGGAATATACTTCCTCCGCATCAAGGCCAATGACGGCAATGTGCTGAATCGCACCTTCTCAGTGGCCCGTTAATCGGATTTCTGAATGCAACGAAAAAGAGGGTGTGTCAAAATAAGTCACGCCCTCGATTTTTTTACAGCGAAGCCC
>CAMJHP010000056.1 GCA_946405575.1 uncultured Bacteroidales bacterium
AAGTACTTCAAGAAACACACGGGAATGACGCCGAACCAGTATCGGAACAGTTGATCGGGAATCCGCAATTCGGGCGCAGGCTTGGGTTGCGGAATGCGTAGAAAGATTTCAGGTCGATGGCTATGTAGGTACGCTGCTTCATGTCCGCAAAGATACAAAATAATGCCGCAGCCCGAAAGCTACTTAATTGTTCTCAGATTATTTCGTATTTTTGACCACTGAAAACACAGCTTCATGCCATCGCCCTTCATCACATACATTCAAAACGAGCAACACTACACCGAGGTAATATCAAGGGTGGCCACGGTGAAGCAATCATTATGGATAGGGACGGCCGACATTAAGGATCTATATGTAACGAAGGGCAAGGAATCCGAACCTTTCCTTTCAGTACTTGCCGATTTACTGAAGAGGGGGATTGATGTGCGGTTGATTCATGCCAAAGAACCAGGGCAGATGTTTAGGGATGACTTCGACAAATATCCCATACTTGCAACAGACTTGGAAAGGGTGTGCTGTCCGAGAGTGCATTTTAAGCTGATGATATTTGATACTGAGACGGCATACATTGGATCGGCCAACCTTACAGGCGCGGGTATGGGCATGAAGAGTGAGAACAGGCGCAACTTCGAAGCTGGCATCCTGACCAATGACCCTGAGTTTGTCGAAGCCGCCGTCAACCAGTTCGATAAGGTTTGGATGGGAGCATATTGCAAGAATTGTGGCCGGAAGGATGTTTGTATAGATAGGATTGGGTGAGGGTATTAAAACTCTATGGTGTTTAAATAACCTCTTTTGTTTTATTTCTGATATTTATATTTTTTACAGATTATTAGTTATTTAAAAGATGTATTTCTGTGAAAATCTCTTGAAGATACAGGTATTGTTTCAGTAAAATATGGCGGATTACTGAAACATTTTGTATCTTTGCAACCGAAAAACGAATAGGTTATGATTACATTTAATTTTGAGTTGAACAACAAGCCAAATCGGTTGGGTAAATACACGATTTTTATTCGAATCACTCAGGATAGGAAAAATAAAAGGCTTAAAACATCGGTCTCATTGGATTCAAGGAATGAGTGGAATCCCAAAAAGCAAGAGGTTCGTGTTTCCAATCCCAACTTCATGGTTCTCAACGAAACGTTGAAAAAAGAGATGGCGAAAGCTGAACAAACCTATCGCGAAATGAAAGAAGTCGGCGCTGTTTCACCTTATAGCATCAAGGAAAAAATCAAAGGGCTTGAAAAGTCAGATTCTTTTCTTGAATTTGCACGGCAACATGCTCAATCGTTCTATGTTGCTGGAAAGATCCCGTATTGGAAGCGTTGGGTGGGCTTTTGCAATAAGATGGAAGCGTATGCAAAGCATAGGGGTATGGAGGATATCACTTTTGCTGACATTAATCTTGATTTTTTGAAACACTATGAAATTTATCTTCGCACGCTTCGAAATGAGAGGAATGGAAATCGTAATCTAAGTCCAAATACAATATATACCCAGTTCAAATTATTTAGAACGCTGACGCATGAGGCAGAAAAGGCTAATCGCATCAAACAGAACCCGTTCAATGTCTTTACGGTGTCTCAGGAAAAGACGGTAAAGGAAAAGCTGACCAAAGAAGAAATAGACAGGATGAATAAGCTAGATTTGGTCGCTGGGAGTGTGAAGTGGCATAGTAGGAATGTCTTTATGTTCAGTTATTATTGTGCAGGGATTAGGGTAGGGGACATGCTTCATCTTCGGTGGCTGAATGTCACACCTGATGGAAGGCTTAATTACCAAATGGGGAAAAATCATAAAGTCCGTGATTTGGTGCTTGTGGAACAGGCTTTGGGTATTTTGCGATTATACCATACCGATAGCACTTTAGCAACTGATTACATATTTCCGTTTATGCCTCAAGATAAACCGTGGTCTTATGCATTGCAGCTGGAAGACCGAGACACTATGCTTCCTGAATTGAAGGTGAAAATGGACAAATGCATAACGGCAAAGACGGCACTCATCAACAAATGTCTTAAGCAGATAGCTACTGAAGCCGGGATAGACAAAAATGTTTCAATGCACATCAGCCGCCACTCGTTTGCCAAGGCTGCGAAAACAAAGGGGTTGGATAATCTTTCTGTTAAGGATTTGCTTGCACATAGCAACATTGCCGTTACCGAAAGGTATATGGGAGATTTTGATACAAGCCAAAATGATGCGGCTTTGAGAAGCGTATTTGCGGAAGAATCGGCGGAGGATGTATTACTGAAACAATTGCGTGCTTTGCCAGCGGGAGAACTTGAGTCATTGTTGAAAAAGCTCAAAAGCGAGTAAGTTGTTTTCAGGATCAAACTAGTTTCAGCAGGAAAAAAGTTTCAGTAATGTTTCAGTTTGGGAAAATGAAAACCGCTGCAATTTCTTGTTTTTATTTGTGTTGCAGCGGTTATTTTGTTGCCCAACCAGGGTTCGAACCTGGACTTTACTGATCCAGAGTCAGTCGTGTTGCCAATTACACCATTGGGCATCGTTTTCGGCTGCAAAAATACGTTTTTTTTGAATGCTGCAAGAAAAATGGGGAAAATTTTTCGGATTTTTTTTGCTTTTGCATCACCATAAGGCATAAAAGACTCAATATCAATACTTGTTGAATCTAGTGCCCCAATTGTATGACAGCGAAAAGGTGATGAAGAAACGTTTGTTTTGTTCCGATTCGATGATGGATACGCCCAAGGGGAAAAACTCAGCCTTTGCGCCCACGTTGATGGACTGCACCCGAGTGCGCGACTTCCCGATGTCGAAACCGAGTCCCAAAGATGCATGGATGCCAGGTGAAAGTTTGGTCTCGGTAATGCCTTTCGTAAAAGCAGACCTGCCGAGGATGTCTATTCCTCGTTCAAAAGTCTGCTCCTCAATCTTTTCGATATAGCCACCTGTTGGACTGGGTTGGTAGGTGGCAACATAGTAATAATATGGCTTGAGCAAAGCTACCGATACCCCCGCTTCGTATGTCCACCGTGTTTCGATGCCACCCCAGTAAGGCTTCCCGAAGATGCGGCGGTCCGTGCCGTAACCGAAACGGGCTACGTAAACATGGTTGAGTTTTCCGTAGACAAAGGGCCGCGTGTTATATGTAGACATATTCAGGGTCTTGATTTCCTTGAGTGAGCGCAACGAAATAAATTCGGCTTCCCAGTTCCTTGTTAAGTGGATGGTCTTGATTTTTCCAATCTTGAAGCCGCAGCCAAAGCCCCTTGAATGGATGGCAATATTGAAGGAATTCTGGTGGTTGTATACCAAACGTTCTTCGATAGGTTTGTCGTCTTCACTTTGTATGTCAATGTTTTGGGCGGGCAACAAAAAAGCGCACGCTCCCAAAAGCGTGAGCAAAAAAGTGCGTAATAGGATTCGTCTGAGGGCAGTCATAGCAGTGCCTCCCAACACCTATTATTAATAGCGCGTTTCTTTGATGTACTTTGACGATTCGCCGTAGGCTGGGCAGCTCTTGTTGGAGCCACACGAAGTCATAATAATGCCTGAAACAAAGGCAATTAACACCGCAATGACGAGTTTTCTCTTCATAGAAATGAAATTTGATTTGCAAAATAACGGATTTTTTCCCGAATTATTACCATCTTTGCAGAGATTTTTGTAAACAAACGAGCTAAGGTCCCTGAACCCTGAGCTTGTGGAAGGGTCGAAGGGCCGGCTTACTCGTATAACTGATATTCTGGATCGCTTCGTTCCTCGCGATGACGCGAGGCGACAACTGACCAACTGACAACTGATAAAGATGGAAGTAAAGAAACCTAATATCGACGAAAGCTGGTACCAAGTGCTGCGACCGCAGTTCGAGGCACCGTATTTCGCAGACTTGAAGTCGTTCCTCGTTAGCGAGAAGCGGCAATATGCCGTTTATCCCCCAGGCCCTTTGATTTTCAATGCCTTTAACCTCACGCCTTTCGACAAGGTGAAGGTGGTCATCTTGGGACAGGATCCGTATCATGGCCCGGGACAGGCCCATGGCCTTTCCTTCTCTGTGCCCGACGGTGTGCCGTTCCCGCCTAGCCTGCAGAACATCTTCAAGGAGCTGCACGACGACCTCGGCGTGCCTATGGCACGTTCAGGCAATCTGGAGAAGTGGGCGAGGGAAGGTGTGCTGCTGCTCAACGCCTCGCTGACGGTGCGGGCGGGTCAAGCGGCCTCGCATTCACACCATGGTTGGGAACAGTTCACCGATGCGGCTATCCGTGCCCTCTCGGAGCATCGCGAACACCTCGTCTTCATCCTTTGGGGCAACTACGCCATCGCCAAGCAGGCCTTGATCGACCCGTTCAAGCATCTGATCCTGAAATCGGTGCATCCGTCGCCACTCTCGGCCAGCCGTGGTTTCTTCGGCTGCCATCATTTCTCGCAAACGAATAATTACTTGATACAAAACGGAATAGAACCTATTGATTGGAGTTTATAATGAAACTACGGATTACACGGATGAAACGGATTTTGACTGAAAATAGGATGCTTGCATCAATAGAATTTTGATAATATCTGTAAAATCCGTCCAATCCGTAGTTTATGAGAATCAATCTTTGAATTTTGAATCTTTGAATCTTTGAATTTTGAATGAAACAAATCGTATTCGCCACCAATAACAAAAACAAACTGCGCGAGATGCGCGAAATTATGGAAGGTCTCTACGAGGTCTTGAGCCTCGAAGATATCGGCTGCCACGAGGACATCGTTGAAGATGCCGACACCATCGAAGGCAATGCCAAAATCAAAGCGGACTTTGTCACGAATAAGTTCCATGTGAACTGCTTCGCCGACGACACGGGGCTTGAAGTGGAGGCCTTAGGTGGTGCGCCGGGTGTTTATTCAGCACGTTATGCCGGCGAGCATTGCAGCTACCAGGACAACGTGGACAAGATGCTGGCTGCCATGAAAGGACAGACCAACCGCAAGGCGGCTTTCCGCACCTGCATCGCTTTGAACCTCGATGGGGAATCCTATTACTTCGAAGGGCGTTGCGACGGACACATCACCGAAAAGCAGCGCGGCACCGAAGGCTTCGGCTACGACCCCATCTTCCAGCCTGACGGCTACGACCAGACCTTCGCCGAACTGGGCCACGAAGTGAAAAACGCTATCAGCCACAGGGGAAGGGCTACGCAGAAGTTGATTGCGTTTTTGAAGGAGTTGAATTGAATTTCAATGTAAAAGAAGGCATCCGGCATTCATAGTCAACCGGTTGGTAGTGCGCCGTGCGGCCTGAGCCGTGCATTCGACTGACAACGTGCTGAGCCTGCGCCGTGATGTTCATCGTGAACGGGTGCTGCCGGCTCCGGGCAACGATCAAAGTGGGGGGGTCGGTTCGCCCTACAAATGCGGATGCCTTGTGGTTCAGACCAGCTCGGTCTGGAAGTTGAGCGCCTGTATCTCCATGTCGAGTTGGCGCAGCTGTGCGGAGCATTCGTCCACCTTCTTGCCGATGGCTTTCACGTCGACCACGGTCACCGTCTTGATCTCCGAGCGCGAGTAGCGGTCCTGTCCCGCCGAGGCGGTATCGAAGATGCTGCGCAGGTTGCTGACGCGCATGGTCAGCACATCCTTGCGGGCCATAAGTTGGGTAAGGGTGATGCCCTCGGTGTTGGTGGTCTGAATGTTGGTGGCGTTGATGCGCCAGATGAGGTCTTCGAGTTGTGTGAGGCAGGCGTCGAGTTCCTTCATCAGCTCCTTGGGTTCTTCCGAAGGCGTGTCACCTTCTTGTACCTTCACGTTATTCTGTATGCGCTGTCCCAGCTGTTGGATGCGCTTCTGCAGGTCTTTCCTGATGCTTAATGCTTCTGCGAGTTTCATAGGAGATGAATTTGGGTGCAAAGATAGGCTTTTAAATTGAAAATTGAGAATTGATAATTGACAATTGATAGCCAAGTCATCCCTGCGGCAGGTTCAGCAGCCATGTCATTATCTCACTTCGTATCGATGAATCTTCGATTTCCAATATTGGTTTGTGTGAAGGCGGGAAATGCTTTGCATTCGATGTAGTCATTCTATGGCTGCGTCAATGCAATTGCCATGCCGTCAGCCTTATTTTACTGTCAATCATCCTGTTTTATATCTATTTTATTTTATTCTAAATAACAGAAACAGCATTTATATATGCAGAAAACCAGAGTTTTAGTATGTTGATAATTATGTTGACAAATTAATTGCGATTTTTTTATTCCCATGTCACCAAAATGCTTTACTTTCGCGGAACAAAAATTAATATATGTTATACATAACTATCACAGACACAATTATTCAAGACTTGTATGCCGAGGCGATAGAGACCTTGACTTACGTGAGACTTGAACCCGTGGAGAGGAGCTATCTAACCAATAGTTCCATATTCTGCATACATCTACCTGCGAGGCCCCGCCTTGCGCAAGCAAAACCAATGACGAAACCGATGTTGCGGCCACGTTGCCGTTCGTTTATGCTTGCCAGAAGCGGTCACAATCCTGACAGTGACTCCCTAAGCCATTGATAGGAACCAATTCGGGCATTCCCTTTTTTCGAGGTCAAGACCAACGACCGTTCATGAATTGAGGTAGATGATTGTCGTACCTCACGATGAAATGTTAGCGCGGTGGACATTTTGTCATACACAACGATTGATTTCTTAATGCGATGCGGAAAGACATCGTAGTTGATGACGGAAAAGTCCAAAAAGCGGGCGTTTTAATCAAGATTAACGACTGATTTCTTCAACCGTTGAGCAGTCGAGCCATCGAAGACCATCGAAAAGGAAGAAAAAGCAGACATTTTGTCGTATGCTACGACCAAACAGTTCACTTGGTGAACAAAAGCGTCGTATGACACGACGAAAAGTTCACGCGACGAACAAATCGTCGTATAACACGACGAAAAGTTCACGCGATGAACGAAAGCATCGTAAGACATGACGAAAAGTCCACGCGATGGACATAACGTCATACATCACGACGAATGTGCTGAATGCCCGAATGGATGAGCCAAGCATGTTGATGCGTCCCTTCCTCGCAGCAAAGCCGCTGCTGCCGGGAAAACAACCATACGTGGACGGCCTGAGCCGTACTAGTTTATCTTTTAAATTTTTAGTTTTTAAATTATGACAGTTGTAAATTTAAATCTGGTACTGAACTCAAATCAGTTCTACACAGGTCTCGATGAGATCTGCCACCGTTTCGATGGCAACCGTTCGGATGAGCATCTGAACGCATTGGTCGAAGAGGTGGAAAATGCGAAGGGAATGCTCTTTCAGACCATCAAGAAAGACATGGTCAAGAAAGGCATCAAACAGGAATCTTTTTTGCTGCGCGAGCGACTGGCATCGGCCACGCACTACATCGACTCGCATCGGTTTGAGCCCGATGAGGGGATGAAGGCCAGCGCCATGGCACTCCAGCAGCAACTGAGGAGGTACGGCGTCTTCTACAAGATGGACGTGCACAGTCGTGTGGCTGAGGTGCAGGCCATGTTGAGCGACTTGGACACGCCCGAGATGAAGGCCCACGTGGCCAAGATTCCGGGCTTGGAAGCACGCATCAAGAACGTCAAAAGCGCGATGGAAGCCTTGTTGCAAAGGCTTATGACGGTTCAGGATTTGCGCAACGAGGCCAAGCCTCAGAAGAGCAAGCTCGAACTGAAGCGTGAGGCAGCCGCCAAATTGGAGAGGCTGTTGGTCTATCTCGACGGCATGGCCTTCAAAGACCCTGACACCTACGGCAAGGACTACAACTATGTGGTTGGCCTAATCACCGACCTCAACAAGACCTACAAGCATAAGGTCAGGAAAGCGATGGAAGACGTCGAGGAGGACGAGTGTGACGAGGATGCCGAAGAGGAGGAATCGCCCGAAAACGTCGATGAGCAAAACACCGACGAGCGCACCACCGACGAGCTTCCTGAAAACGCTGACTCTACCAAGAGTGAAGCGATGCCTGAGGCAGTAGCTTGATTTCGGTCACTGCTGCCTTAGCCTCCCTATGAGCTGTTTGGCTTGTGGGGAGGAATTTTTTTATCTCTTTTTCAAAACAAATTGTAGGTTTGAGTTATGACAGAAAGAGTTTTCGATTGGATTTACCTATATGACCGAATGGGAGTAATTTGGAAATAATTACGGTTTTCTTTTCAGTCTAAACGAATAAATTTCTACCTTCGCAGCATCAAACAAAGTATAACTCAAATCGACTTGAAATGACAATAGCGCATCTGCGCAATGACTTATAAATACATAATAGATTAAGCGTTAGCTTAAAGCTTGCATCACCGAAACTTCGACACTTTCTTGATGTATCACAAGCGAGTAAGCCAATGCCTACGTGTGTTCCACGTGGGCTTTACTCATTAGTTGTGGTACATAGGCAGTCGAAGGCCTCGGTGATCAATGAAAGGTAAATGCCCACTTTTTTTGCGGGCAATTATGAACGAAAGGAACACACAATGGCTGAGACACAAAATAATGTCCAAAGCGACAACCCCATATTGAACAACCCCTACGAGGAGCCGCGTTTCCATTATGATGCTTACACCAATGGAAACCTTGACTACAGCAAAGTGCTGGAGGGCAGGCGGCCTTATACCTCCATTCTTTCCGTCACGCCGTCCGGCCAGCAAAGCCCCGAGATATTTGGCGCTTCTGATTTTGATGATGCCGACCCCAATGCATGGTTCATCAACCATATCCGTGAGGTCGTGGGGAAATGGCGCAATAGTTCATACGCTGGAGCAACCCGTGTCACTCGGGAGCTGTTGAACTTCTGGTTCAACAATCCCGAGCGCGCATTTCGCCATCGCCTTTTCTTTTGTCAACGAGAGGCAGTAGAAACCGCTGTCTATCTCAATGAGATTGCTGATCGCGATCCTAACATTGGCCGAAGCATACTCAATGAATTGGAGGAACGCCGCAACACCGTGTCGGTCGATTCAGATTATGTATTGCCTCGAACAGCCTTCAAGATGGCAACTGGCACGGGAAAGACTGTCGTGATGGCCATGTTCATCCTCTACAACTACCTCAACAAGAAAGAATATCCTACAGATACCCGTTTCGCTGACCATTTCCTATTGGTCGCTCCTGGCATCACTATTCGCGACCGCCTTGGCGTCCTCTTCATTGACGACAGCTCCAAGTGGGTTAACGACAAAGAGGATTATTACCATGTTCGCCAACTCATTCCCTCTGTATATGAGCATCAGTTGGGAGGCCTTAATGCAGCCATCACCATCACCAACTACCACCAGTTTGAGCCAAAGGTCTATTCAGGCAAAAAAGCCAGTCCGATGGATGGCAAGATGGTCTATAAAGACGGAGAGATGGTTAAGCAAACTGACAAGGAGGAATTCTCCGTAGTCCTTTCTCGCGTGGTGGGAAAGAACATGAAAGGCAAACGCATCTTGGTCATCAATGATGAAGCCCATCATTGCTACCTTCCTAAAGCGACTACTGGCAAGGCATCCAATGATGACGAAACCCGTGAAGGCACCGAAGAAAACGAAAAGGCTATGGTTTGGTACGAGGGGCTTCGTCAGTTGAAGCTTCAAGGCTATCGCATCCAGCATGTCTATGACCTTTCTGCCACGCCATACTATCTAAAAGGATCTGGCTATAAGGAATACTCCATCTTCCCTTGGGTAGTAAGTGATTTTGGCCTGGTTGATGCCATCGAAAGTGGCTTGGTCAAGATTCCTTTCTTGCCTACCTTTGATGATACGCAGGATTTGGATGAGCCTAAGCTCCGCAACATCTATGAGCATATTCGTGGCGAGCTTCCTAAGAAAGGCGTTCGCGGAGCAAAGAAAGCCGCGAAAGAAGAGTCACAACGAACAGGTAAAGAAACAGCTCCACAAGGAGAGCAAGCCCCAAACTTGCCCACGCTGCTTAATAGTGCCCTCGCCCAATTTGTCAAGGACTATGAGGACTACGACAAAGGTATGCGTCAGGAAGGTGAAGAGGGGATAAATGTGTTCTCAACGCCTCCTGTATTCATCGTGGTCTGCAACAACACCACGGTTTCAAAGGAGGTTTACAAATACATTGCTGGTTACGAGAGTGTGGATGCCAATGGCAATAAGATTTATGTCGAAGGTC
The DNA here is from genome assembly GCA_946405575.1 of uncultured Bacteroidales bacterium. Lineage (GTDB taxonomy): Bacteria > Bacteroidota > Bacteroidia > Bacteroidales > F082 > Limimorpha. The sequence continues at coordinate 10,100 of CAMJHP010000056.1, forward strand.
ATTTCCCCATCTTCTCCAACTACCAGAACAATCTTCCGTTGAAACGCCAACCCACGCTGCTCATCGATAGCACGGCTATCGACGAAGCAGGTGAGACCATCAGCGACGAATTCAAGTCTGTTTTCCGTGATGAAATCGAGCAGTTCAAGCGCGAGTATGCCTTGATTCATGGCTCTGGCAGTGCCGACAACCTCACCGACGGTGACATTCTCCGCGAGGTGGTCAATAGCGTTGGTAAACCTGGCACACTTGGCGCTCACATTCGTTGCGTCGTTTCCGTTTCAATGCTTACAGAGGGTTGGGATGCCAATACCGTCACCCATGTTTGTGGCGTTCGTGCCTTCGGCTCTCAGCTGCTTTGCGAACAGGTTGCTGGTCGTGCGCTTCGTCGCCGCAGTTATGAGTTGGTGGCTTACGATGTCCGTACCGGAAAAGAGATTGACCCCAAGGATCTGCGTCGCTACAAGATAGAGAACGTCACCTACAAGTTCCCACCTGAGTATGCGCATATCATTGGCGTTCCGTTCAAGACCTTCAAAGGTGGCACAGCTGCACCACCTCGTCCTCCCAAGCCTCAGACCATCATCAAGGCCTTGCCGGAGAGAAAAGACTATGAAATCCGTTTCCCGAATATCACTGGCTATCGTGTGGAATTGAAGGACGGCAAAATCAGTGTTGATTACACAGGATTGCCGAAGTTCCATTTGGACCTTACTCAGATTCCCACGCGCACCATCATGATGACCGCTGTCACCGACCAGCAAATTGAAATGGAAATCGATTATCGTGATGTCCGTGATGCTCAGGTCATTTATAGCCTTACGCAAAAACTCATTTCCATCAAATACAACGATCCCAAGACGGGTCGCATGTTCCAGCTGTTTCCTCAACTGAAGGACATTGTTGAGCAGTGGTACGAAACACAAATTGAAATCCTTGGAGGCGATGGCTCGCCTGAGCAGCGTCGCCTAATCCTCAACTGGGACATCAATAAAGTAGTGGCCAACATCTATGAGGGCATTAGGATGGCAGGCTCTTCATCCGAACGCATCTCTGCTATCCTCAACTACTACAATCCCGAAGGTAGCACCGCTTATGTTCGTGGCGCAACCACAAAGTCGGTCTATCCGACGGTAAAGAGCCACGTCAACTATGTGGTGGCCGACACTGACAGCTGGGAGCAAATCGCAGCCAAGACGCTTGAAGAACTTCCAGAGGTTCAATACTACGTCAAGAACCATTTCCTTGATTTCAAGATACCTTATTCCGACGGCAGCGTTGAGCATGACTATATGCCCGATTTCATCGCCGTCTGCAAAACGAAGTCTGGCGAATTGGTCAACCTGATTATCGAGATTTCAGGTTTCAGCAACGACCGCACGGGAAACAAGGACATCAAGCGTCATTATACGCATGATTATTGGCTCCCTGCGGCCAACAATTTGGAGAAATACGGTCGCTGGAACTTCATCGAAATTGATGACATCATGACCATCAAGGCTACTTTAATCGAAAAAATCAACACCTTATGAGCACCATAGATAAACCTGTAGATGCCATTGTCCATACTGGCGAAAAAAGAGCAACGCTGCCCACCACCGAACTTGCTGGCGAAGAAACCGAAGTGGTGGCTCGCGGCCCAAAAGAGGCAGCTTACCAAACGTTCAAGCACGACTTTGTTCGTGGTCGTGACCCCGAACTGTATTGGCTCCGCAAATACGACAACGACGATGAAGAGACGCAAGCTCTCGACCTAAAGGTTGACATCCGCAGCCTATATGTCCACGAGGACATCCGTCCTGAGATGCTCATCAAAGGTTTGTACCGCATCAAGGAGGATGATGCCTCTGGAATGATGTCCCTCTTTGGCTCCGAGATACCAAATACAATCATTGAGGACGAGTTGGAGCGAGTGACCGAGTATTACAAACACAACGCGGATTGGAAGAACCGTCTCATACAAGGCGACAGTCTACTGGTGATGAATTCCTTGCTCAAACGCGAGAGTATGGCAGGAAAGGTTCAGTGCATCTATATTGACCCACCGTATGGAATTAAGTTTGGTAGCAACTGGCAGATGAAGCTGAACAGTCGTGAGGTAAAAGATAATGATGATAGTGTTAGCGGTGAGCCTGAGATGATTAAGGCTTTCCGCGACACATGGGAATTGGGCATCCATAGTTATCTCAGTTATCTGCGAGACCGTCTTGTTTTAGCTCATGAATTGCTAACGAACAGCGGTAGCGTTTTTGTCCAAATCAGCGATGAAAACGTTCATCTTGTTCGTAGTTTGATGGATGAAGTGTTTGGCAGTGAGAATTTTGTTAGTCAGATTGTTTACACCAAGACCGCTGGTTTTACGAGTAATACAATTGGTAATGTGGCTGATTTTATTATTTGGTATGCAAAAGATATAGAACAGGTAAAAATCAGAAAACTTTTTGTGGAAAGAGACCCTCTCTCTGACTCCCATTATAATTCTATAGAACTTGCTGATGGAAGAAGAATGACAATCGCTGAATGGGAACGTCAAAACAATCAATCTTTTATTTATAAAAACAGACCAAAAGGAAGCAAAGTATTCCGCCTTACAGCAACTGATTCACAAGGAAGTGCGGGAGTACCTCAGCCATTTGAATTTAATGGTAAGATTTATAATCCACCAAAATCAAGACACTGGACTGTTAACTACCCTAAGGGGATGAACAGATTAAAAGAATTAAATCGTTTAATACCTGCTGAGAATAGTATCAGTTACATTCGTTATTTTGATGACTTTCCAATGCAAGAACTCAATAATGTGTGGGACGATATTATGGGGATTCAAAGCCGTAAAGATTCAAAGGTTTATGTGGTTCAAACATCTACAAAAACTATACAGCGTTGCATTTTGATGACTACAGATCCAGGGGATTTAGTTCTTGACCCCACGTGTGGCAGTGGTACTACTGCCTATGTTGCAGAGCAATGGGGACGCCGCTGGATTACCATTGACACCAGTCGTATCGCATTGAATATTGCCAAACGCAGACTTACAACTGCATTATACCCGTACTACGAACTTTTTAATAAAGATTCACAAGATATTAGGCAAGGTTTTGTTTATAAAAAGATTCCACATATAACTGCAAAAGCACAAGCTAATAACGAACAGTTTGACGAGGAAGTCCTCTACGACCAACCCGAAGAAAACAAGAGAAAAATTCGTGTCAGTGGCCCCTTCACGGTTGAAACGCTCCAAAGCTTCAATGTGACCAATCCTGACGAGGTAGACCACAGTACGGATGAAGCAGAAGAAAACAGATTGTTCCAAGAGCGTATCTTTAGCCACCTTCAAACCAGCGGCATCCGCAATGGCGACAAAACCCAACAGGCCATTTTCCATGGCGTTGAGGCTGTGTCAGACCCATTCCTTAATGCCAAGGGCTACTACAACGATGCTGATGGCCGCGAACGCTTGGTGTATTTCCATATTGGCCCCAAGTTCGGCTCCGTTTCCAAACGAGCTGTCAACGAAGCTGTCCGCACCTTCCGCGACACGCGTTTGCAAGAAGGTGCATCATGGCTTGTTCTGCTCGGTTTCTCCTTCCAGGACAGCATCGATGACAAGGACTACAATCTTGGACAGTTCACAGTGTCCAAAGTCCGTATGCACGACGACCTGATGCAAGACGGCCTTCTTAAAAAGGACAAAGGCGCTGGCTCCTTCATCACCATCGGCGAGCCTGACATTGCTCTTGTCGTTGACACGCCAAATACATGTCACGTCGAAATCCGTGGCCTCGACATCTATGACCCCATCAAAGATGATGTGAAGGCGCGTAGCGTCGAAGACATCGCCTATTGGGAAATCGATGACGACTATGATGGCCGTCAGTTCATCGTCAAGAGCCTGCATTTTTGCGGTGGCGACAAGAAAGAGTTCGAAGTTTGGAAGAAAGGCCTCAGCTCCGTCTCCAAGCTCACCACCAAGAAAAATGCAGAGCACACCCTTCGCCTTGAATTGGACGACGAGGTTTGGGATACGTTGTATGGCTTCCAGTCCGAAGCCATCAACTATCGTCCCGGCCACAAGATCGCCGTCCGAGTCATATCCCAGTTCGGCGAAGAGTCAACGAAAGTATTGGAAATGAAATGAATCGAGGAGAATAAAACGATAAGACTGCAATTTGGGTGATAGTATCTGATTGAATAGTGGTTTTGTCCAGTCCTGAAGGGGTTAAACTTTCTTTACCGTAGGTTGCGACATGCGGCAGCACCCCGGCAGGCAACACACTTCCTCCGTCTGTGGGACGCAGACGATGACAATGTGTTGGTCATAGTCCTGAAAGGACGACCCCACCACACCCCGATATGCAATGTCGGGTTTTCATAATAAGATAGGCAGATTCCTAGGTGCCGCAGCCATAGATCCCAAGCCATCGCACAAGCCAGCGTGGGGATGACATGGCTGCTGGAGCCATCCGCACCCTGATGCAATATCCCCCAAACAATTAATGACAATTCGTGGTACATTAACGGTAATTCGTGTAAAACAAACAAATAATGACAATTCGTTGTAATAGATTTTTTTCTATCCCCCTTGCGGGTTTGTGGAAAAGTTGTAATTTTGCAACGTGAAATACCGGTCAGGGGCTGCGTTCCAAACTTCGGGGAGGTAACGGATTACATGACCGGTTTTTTTTATTGCACCTCAATCTTGTTCACGCAGTATTGGACATGCTTTCCGCCAGTCATAACACCAATGGTGAGTTTTACTACAAAATCCAAATAATCTTTTTCCTCATTCACGAAGTGATGATACAATAAAATCATGTTTTTGTATCCATTACGCTTTTGTTCACCTTCTTTCCGTGAAACGAATAAAGGTTGTCCTTCCAATGGCTTCGCCTCTTCAATGACTGTTCTCAAATGCTTCACTGCATACGTGGATTTCCAATTGTGCAAAGCCTCACGAGCCGTCTTTTTGTCGCTTTCATTTCTTACAATATAGATGTCTGCATTTAAAAACTTGTTTTTCACCGCATTGGGTAGTCCTTTACGCTGTAATTGTTTCCATAATGTTTCATAATAGCCCATGATCAACGTAAAACGTTCTTTGCTCCTCTTTTTTTCAGTTGGGATGCCTTCAATGTACTCAGGTGTCTCCATATTAAAGTGGTTTTAATTATTTTGAATGCAAAGAAACACTATTTGTCAAGACCAAGCCGTTGATTAAACGTTTGTAGTCGACTGTAGTCGTTTGTTGTCGTTTGCTGTCGGGTAAATAACTGGAAATGAAATGGATGTTTTTTGGAAATAAATCTTACATAAATCTATCATAAATGGATCGCTTCGTCGTTCCTCCTCGCGATGACGCGAAGCGACGACAGGAGAGAGTCCCAAGAGCGTAGGAGATTGCGGGTCGCCTCATTCCGCAGAGGCGGAACCACAATGACGGCAACGGGCGGGAACGTTGTAGATAAGGTTGACGATCGCTTTCTTAGGTCGTTTTTTTGTTTGAAATGCGTCCTCGTATTTAAAAAGTATGTATTATTGCAAAATAATAACTGTTTACAATCATGAAAAAACCAGTAGTTTTATTTGTTTCTTTGGCAATCATTTGTGCATTGAATTCGTGCGCCACTCTAATTGGTGGGTCGAGTTATACTGCTCATGTTGTGGCGGTTGACCATCCTAACGCTACCATTTCTGTAAATGGAGAAACCAAAGGCGTTGGCACCGCAACATTTCAATGGAAAAGAAGTCAAGCCGACAATCTGGTTATCACGTTGAAAGAAGAGGGGTGTGAAGAACAAACCACCCGTTTTTATACCAAGAGTTTCAGGGTAATGCCTTTGCTTGGAAACATCCTTATCGTTGGTGGTATCCCGGGAATCATTATTGATTTTGCAACCCAATCAGTGTGGAAACCCGACACCAATGAGCGTGGCGTTTCAAAGATCAGCGTAGATGCCTTTTTGTATGAAATAATCTACGACAAATGCCCTGCTAAGAAGGAAGAATACAATATGCAACTATAGAGAAAACCAGCCGGTGTAGGGGGAGAGGTCATGTCGAGAAGTAGATGTGAAATTATGTTTATCTTTGCAGTCAAACCCACAAAAACATACACAATATGGAAGAATATGGAACCAGAAAGCCGCATCGTTTTCTAAGCGTATTACTTGTCGTCGGCTTGGCACTACTTGCGATTTACCTGATTCAGAACAAGGACCTCATCGAATCAAAGTCCTCTCTAAGGGGCAACGACGACAACCAAGAGGTGGTAGCGGGCCAACCCACTACGACGGAATCCTCCTACAAATGGGAAGCTTTGCAAGAAGAGGTCAGTGACTTGCGCAATGAGGTGGAACAGCTGAAGAAAGAAGTCCAACAATTGAAAAACACCAAGTCGACTTCAAGCTCCAAAACCAACCCGACTCAAAGAACGTCTACTGAAAATACTACGGTACAACAAACTACGTCTACTGTACAACAAACCTCTGGCTCCTTTGACTCCAATGCTATCACCTTGGCGAATTATACGCATGATTGGGTGCAATCCAAGGCATCGGTCTCTTTCAAAAATAATACAAGTCGCCGTATTTCCCAAGTGACAGGCCGTATGATATACTACGACATGAGCGGAAATATGCTCGATTATTATGATTTCACCAAATCCGTCGATATAGAACCTGGGATGGTGAAAAGTATTGAACTGCCGGGATATGGGCATAAAGACAATTATGCGTATTATAAAAGTCAGGTTAGTGCATCGAAACCGGATCGGAAGTACAAGGTGAGCTTTGAGTTGAAGTCATACAAATAAACCGTTCTCGAATAGGAAGTCGCATTCTGTTTTCACGATATGCCCTTAATCCTCCTCCTATATCTCATTCTCATCAACCTCCTGGGCTTTGTCCTTTATGGTGTGGACAAGGTGAAGTCGAAGGGCAAGGGAAGCCGCCGTATTCCAGAGCGAGTGTTGCTATGGGTGGCACGTTTAGGTGGGGGAGTGGGCTGCTGGCTCGGCATGATGCTCTTTCGGCACAAGACCAAGCACAACCGTTTCATGATTCTCGTGCCGCTGTGGACGGTCCTCTGGGCTGTTGCACTGGCGCTGCTGGGAAGGCTGGGGTAAGGTGTGTCGAGTTCATCGGAGGCTTGAGGCAGTTTCCGCAGGGTAAGTGTCGTTGACCGCCGCTGGTCACACGTTGTCTGAGTCGCTTCGTTCCTCGCGATGACGCGAAGCGGTAGTTGGGACATAGTCCTGAAAGGACGACCCTATTTCACCCCGATATGTAATGTCGGGTTTTTATATTAACATGGGCAGATTCCTAGGTGCCGCAGCCATAGATGCCCGCCATCGCACAAGCCAACGCTGGCAAGAACTGTGTTAATACGCAAGCATTTTTTGAACTTTTTTTTCGCTGATATGGTTTTCGTCATAATTCATTCCGCTTCTTAGGATGGCGAAGGCTTGCTTGATTAGCTTGTTGGCAACGGCGACTAAGGCCAGTTTCTTTGCCTTTCCTTTTTCCATCAATCTTTCATACAGCTCCCTACAGGCCTTGTTGTATTTCTTTGCCGATAATGCGCATAGGTATAGCATCCTTCGGACGCTTTCGAGCCCCATCTTGCATATCTTCGCCTTGCCTCTGATAGAGGTTCCTGATTCATACACTCTCGGGCACAGGCCAAGGTACGAGGCGACCTGGCGGTGGTTGTCGAAACGTTTCATAGATCCGGTCAAGGCTATCAACACACATGCGGTGCGTCTGCCTATGCCCGGTATCTCCTCTATCCTCTTCATGTCGTCTCCAGCATTGTCTTTGACCAGACGCTCTATCTCTTTTTCAAGGCAAGTTATATCCCTCTCCAGTCGCTTGATGTCGGCTTTGACCATCTTCATGCACACTCCGCTTGCAATCACCGAGTGCGACAAAGCCTCCATGCGATTCCTTGCCGCCGTCAGTTCTTTGCCTTTCGACTCCAGCAAAGCGTATGTCTGCTGGACTTCGACGCACCATGTCTCCCGAGGGATCCAAGGCTCAAGATCCATCGTCTCCCCGTATACCATCAGCAGCTTTGAGTCCGCCTTGTCCGTCTTTGTCCTGCGCATCAGTGTCCTCGCGAAGTTCTTTGCTGCCAGCGGGTTGACCACCGATACGCCAATCCCTTTATGGTACAAGTAGTAGGCAAGTCGTGTATGGTACACGCCTGTGGCCTCCATCACCACCGTACTTCCTTCGTCCAACGTCTCCGCAAACGCCACCATCTGCTCCTGGGTGTAATCCCATGTCCGGGTCTCTACTGATGTCCCTTTGCGGTATGCGACACTAAATGTCGACTTGCTGATGTCTGTTCCGATAATTTTCCCTATTTTTGCCATGCCAAAAAGTTTTTTGAAGTCAGACAGAAGAACCCTGTGCCGGCCTATCAATCCTACATGCAGGCTTCATGCCTAAAGAACTGTCCAGGCTCAAGCAGGGAAAGGGAAGAGGATCAACATGCCAGACGGCTTCTTTGGCCCATAGACATGACTGAATCTTGTTTCTTCCCTCTTCTGTTTGACCATGATTATACATCCGTTATTTACAATTTCCGCCATAAAAGTACTATTTTATTCTCTTGTTTTTGCAGTACTCTCAATTGACGCTGCAAACATAGGATGACATGGCTGCTGGAGCCATCCGCACCCTGATTCAATATCCCCCAAACAATTATTGACAATTCGTGGTACATTAACGGTAATTCGTGTAAAACAAACAACTAATTACAATTCGCTGTAATAGATTTTTCTCCATTCCTTTGCGGGTTTGTGGAAAAGTTGTAATTTTGCAGTGTCGTTGGCCGGTAAACAGGGCTGGCTGTAAAATCGATCCTACGAGTATCCTTGCGGAGATAACGACAAAGAATAAAAGCTCCTATCTTTTAGGGGCTTTTTTCATTTCTTTTGCCCGCTTCGGGTTTTTCCTTGATATGGGACGTAGGTCGAATGCTGTAAGTAGCAGTTGTTTCGACTTTCCATACCATTCTGTGGTGACAATCAGCCTAAACTCTTTGCCTTCAAGGTAAATCCTGTTTTTCTTTCCTTCTGTGTTTAGTTTGCCGAAATTCATAATCATCAGGATGAAATCGATTGGGTCGATATTGAAATCCTTGATTTCGTCGCCGTGGTCCGTAAGAATGTGCGATAGCCCGAAGCCACCCTTACCTGTGGTTTTGTCGTTGGGCTTTCCCCAAACGAAATCAACAAATCCGACATCTTCACGATAGAAGGCTTTGGGACATTCTCCGTCTTTTACATTACATAGGTGGGTCATGGCTTCTTTCGGTTTGCTCTCGAATTGGGTGTAGATGGGACCAAACGCTCCTTGTTGTAATTCTTCCATTTTCAATGTTTTTGTAATTCTGCCGCAAAGATGCAACCCTTGTCAAGACAAAGCCGTTGAACAAACGTTTGTAGTCGACTGTAGTCGTTTGTAGTCGTTTGCTGTCGGGTAAGTAACTGGGAATGAAATGGATGTTTTTTTTTGGAAATAAATCTTACATAAATCTATCATAAATGGATCGCTTCGTTCCTCGCGATGACGCGAAGCGACGATATTGTGTGTGCTACTGGATGAAAAAGAGAAAGCCGCCGCAAGGGTCCCTTGCGGCGGCTATTGTCATCATTTATTGGTCGCTCTGTCGGCAAATCCTTATTCCACCTCCCACTCGATGTAGTGGTAGGACACGGAGTCGTTCTCCGCGGCGGCGGAAATCAACAGGCCGTTGTTGGTGTCGTAGTAGTAGGTGTAACCTTCTCTGATTATGTTGTGCTTCGATTGGCGTGTGGCCACGCGGATACCATCGCCGTCGAAGATGGAATAGGCCATGGGGAAGCCGGCATAAACACAAGGCTTGTCGTCGTAGGCGTAGGTGTAAATATAGGTGTCGGCCAGTTCTTCAGGTTCCAGTATCTCTTCCACCACCTGTGTGGCATCACCATCCACCCAAGTCAGGTTCCA
>CAMJHP010000057.1 GCA_946405575.1 uncultured Bacteroidales bacterium
GTAATCATCTTGAATTCATTGTTTTGTGGAGGCGGAGTGCACACCGTCTCCACATTTTTTATGCGATGGGGTCGCGCAGTTTGTCGTTATGGATATGGCGTTCCCTGTCACGCATGGTCTTCTTCTCCATATTCTTGGCGAAGGCCTCTGTGAGGTCTACACCGGTTTGGTTGGCAAGGCAGAGCAGCACCCATAGGATGTCGGCCATTTCGTCGGCCATGTTGCGGTTTTTGTCTGATTCCTTGAAAGATTGGTCGCCATAAGTGCGGGCGATAATTCGTGCCAGTTCGCCGACTTCTTCAGTCAGCAGGGCCATATTGGTCAGTTCGCTGAAATAACGCACGCCGTAGGTCTTGATCCATCCGTCGACGGCGGTTTGGGCTTCTTTTAGGGTCATAGTGTCTATGTTTTTGACTTCGGGACTTCAGTTTTGGTTCAATGTCTCGCAGTCCCGTAGTCTTGCAGTCTCGCGTCAAAATTAGAGGTTTTTTCGTTTCCTTCGACCATTTCGGACAATAATCGTATTTTTGCGCGTTATTTAAATACAATGAAGGCGAAAGGTCTGTTCATAATATCTATGTTATTGTTTCTGTCACAATTCGTTATAGCTCAGGAACAAGACACCATTCAGCGCAAGAAGACTCGTATCAACATTTTGCATTATGACGTGGCTACATACTCGAAAAGTATGGGTGATGTGCAACGACTCATCGGCCATGTGAAGATGCGTCACGATTCGGCTTATTTCTTTTGCGACAGTGCCTATTACTACCAGAAAAACAATAGCTTTGATGCCTATCAGAACGTCCATATCATTGTCAACGACAGCGTAGAGGTTTTTAGCGACATGTTGAATTACGATGGCGATACCCGTTTTGCTGAATTTCATGATAATGTTCACTTGCGTGACGATTCCACCAATCTTTACACCGAATACCTCACTTATGACCGCAACCTACATCTGGCTTGCTATCCCGACAGCGCAACTACGATTCGTGGAGATAAGACCCTAAAAAGCCATTACGGCTATTACCGCGACCGCCTGAAAGAGTTTTCGTTTTTTGAGAATGTTGAGGTATATAGTCCTAAGTATCAGATGTATACTGACACCTTGTATTACAACACGGGCATTGAAAAAATGTGGTTTCAAGGGCCAACGACTATTATCAATGAGGAAAATGTGTTGGAAGGCAAACATGGCTATTATCTTGTGAATGAAGACTATGTTTATCTTGACCAACGACCTTTTATGCATAACGAAACCCAACTGATGTGGTCTGACTCCATCTTTTATGACCGTAATCGGGGTTTGGCACAAGCCTATAGTCAGGTGGATATGATCGACACCTCTTACAAAGTTGTTATGCGTGGTGATTATGTGGAGATGTGGGAGAACCGGGGTCTTAGTTTTGCCACGGACAGTGCTTATGCCATCAGTTACGACGGCGGTGACTCGCTCTATATCCACGGAGACACTTTGTTTATGTATTTCGACAAGAAGAAGGAAGAAGCCAAGAAACTCATTGCCCGTCGCCATGTGCGTTTCTTCAAGTCGGACTTGCAAGGCAAATGCGACACGCTCACTTACTTGATGGAAGACTCCATTATCCGTATGCGTGTGGCTCCGATTCTCTGGGCCGAAGACAGCCAAATGACAGGCACCGATATTGACATTAAAATCAAGGAAAGTTCAGTAGAGTGGGTGATGCAAAAAGGCAATGCCTTCATTATTTCGCAAGACACCATTGAAGGTTTCAACCAAATCAAGGGCAAGGATATCACCTCACTATTCAAGGATGGTGACATTCATCATGTCAATGTGGACGGCGACCAAGCCGAGACCATCTATTGGATTCGTGAGGATGACGGAGGACTTATTGGCATAGATGTGTCGAAGTCAGAAACTATGGTCATTGAGATGGAAGATCAAAGTGTTTCCATCATCAAGTCGTTTAATGGTATCGATGAGACAATGTATCCCAAGGAAGACTTGCAAGAAAGTAGCCGTTATCTACCTGGATTCAAGTGGTATGATGAAGCTCGTCCAAGGGATAAGGATGACATTTTTCGTCGCATTGAAGTTGAGATGCCAAAGGTTGAAGTAGCACCAACGGAGACACCGAAAGAGACAGAAGAAGTCCAAGAGGAAATGCCGAGACGACACAGAAAGAAAAGGGAATAATTGCTGGTTTTGAAGACTGTTTCTTAATCAAGAGACGAGTCGGAGGAACTGATTCAACGTTGAGTTTGATGGTAATAAGTGGATTGGCAAAAGTAGTTTACATAAAAGACACAAAAAGCTAGCTATTTGGCCTTAGCTGCGTTGAAATTGGAGATTCGATGTAATCAATACTTTGTATTTCAGCAGTTTGCCATCAACTTTCAGGCGGTTTCTATCCAGTGAATTACTTAGATATTGAACTTAATTTTGAACAGTTACTTAACTCAATTTGCACATTAATGAGACCTTTCATCAATATACACACTCATACGACAAGAAGCAACGACAATTTGATTCAAATTACCAATTTTGATTTGAATCGTCTATGTCCCATAAATGGCTTTTACAGTTATGGTATCCATCCTTGGCAAGTAGATTCGGTTGAGTTTCAGGTGGAAACATCGCTTCGTCTGTTGGAAGAACGACTGAAGTCACCTCAAGCCATTGCTCTTGGAGAAGTGGGTTTGGACAAATTGCATAAGGCAAGCTTTGAAAAACAGATTGAACTTTTTGAGTGTCAAATTGAGCTTTCAGAAGCCTTGCAAAAGCCTATGATTCTACACGATGTGCGAAGCCACAATGAAATCCTTGCCCTGCGGAAAAAGCATAAAGCCATACAGCCTTGGATTTTGCATGGCTTCAGTGGGACGGAACAGGACATCAAGCAATTCATTGGGCAAGGCATGTATTTTTCCGTTGGCGAGAGCTTGCTGCATCCCGAGAGAAAAATCAGCAAGTCGTTCAAATTCATTGATTTGAATTGTCTTTTTCTAGAAACCGATATGTCGGAAATCGGCATTGAAAAGGTCTATGAAGCTGCGGCAAAACTGCTTGAAATGGACATTAATGCGCTGAGAGAACAAATCTTTAGTAATTTTGCGCGGATATTTGAATGACACGCTTTGCGTCACTGCGAGGAACGAAGCAGTCCATTCGCATAATTAGCTAAATTCACCGATTAGAAAACGGCAAATTATACGAATTATGCGAATTTATAGATTGTTTCGTCCTATCTTTTCGCAATGACGCGAAGCGACGACAAGAAAAATGCTATGGAAGACTGGAAAGACAGAACCCGCCTACTCATCGGTGATGAAGGCATCAACATATTGAAATCCAAGCATGTGATTGTGGTGGGTTTGGGTGGTGTTGGTGCCTATGCTGCCGAGCAGTTGGCTCGTGCGGGCATTGGCAGTATGACACTCGTTGATGGCGATGTGGTGAACGTGACCAACCGCAACCGACAGCTGTTAGCTTTGGAAAGTACCATTGGCCGCCCGAAAGCCGAGGTGATGGCAGAGCGTTTGCGCGACATCAACCCAGAGATTGAGCTGACCGTCCTTAACCAATACCTGAAAGACCAAGCCATCATCGACCTGATGGCACAACCCTTCGACTATGTTGTGGATGCTATCGACACAGTGGCCCCCAAGGTGTTTTTGCTCTACTATGCCAAGCAAAACAACCAACGCATCGTGAGCAGCATGGGTGCAGGCGGCAAGTTCCATCCCGAAAAAATTGAGATTTGCGACATTGCAAAGTCAAACCATTGTCGGTTAGCGTTTTACATCCGAAAGCGACTACATCGTTTGGGCGTTTTCGAGGGTATCAAGGTCGTTTTTTCGCCTGAGCCTGTCGATGCGTCTGCCATCATCACTGATGGCGTTGAGGAGCAAAACAAGGTTTCCAATGTGGGCACGATTTCCTATTTGCCTGCTGCATTTGGCATCTTTTGTGCCTCGGTGGTGATAAATGACTTACTAAACAAATAGGACACAAGATGCAAGACTGCCAGACACGAGTCGTCCAATGTCTTGCATCAACAACAATTAAACAAATCGAAGATTGGCTCCGCCGAATCGGAGATTTCAACGAAGTTAATTCAACGATCTACATTTCAATATGATAAAAATTCTCTTCATCTGCCACGGCAACATCTGCCGCAGTCCTATGGCCGAGTTTGTGATGAAACATCTCGTCGAAGAAGCGGCCTTGAGCGAACAATTTGAAATCGCCTCAGCCGCCACTTCCACGGAAGAAATCGGCAATCCCGTCTATCCGCCAGCGCGGCGCAAGCTGGCCGAGCACGGCATCGGTTGCGAGGGCAAGACCGCCCGCCAGATGACACGGCAGGACTACGCCTATTACGATTACGTCATCGCCATGGACCACTACAACCTCCACAACTTGAAGCGTATGTATGGCGAGGACACCGACCACAAAATCAGTCTGTTGATGGATTACACGCATCGTCCAGGCGATGTCGCCGACCCTTGGTACACAGGCGATTTTGAGGCCACTTGGGTGGATGTCTTGGAGGGATGCAAAGGATTTTTATCCTATCTAAACAAGCAATAAAACCGCATCAGTTTTCCTGACTTTTGAGAATTTTGCGAATGAGATTTGAGAATTTTGTAATACACTTTTGAGAATTTTGTAGCACACTTTTGAGAATTTTGTATATCTTTGCAACCAAAATATCAAAGACTTATGTTCAAAAGGCCGCAATTTTCAATATTACAATCACGCATTGAAGAGCCACGCCGTTTTATTCAAGTGCTTTCCGGACCAAGGCAAGTGGGCAAGTCCACCGTGGTCAAACAAGTGTTGAAGGAAATATCCATTCCTTACCTATTGTTTACTGCCGACAATGAATCACCCGAAAACACCGCCTGGATTAGTGAGGTTTGGGCTGCTACCCGTGCGCGTATGCAATTGTTGCAAGTACCGGAGTTTTTGTTGGTCATTGATGAGGTGCACAAAATCGATAACTGGAGCGAAGCCGTCAAGAAAGAATGGGACAGCGACTCATTCAATGATATTCCGTTGAAAGTGGTATTATTAGGTTCTTCGCGGCTGCTTTTGAAAGACGGTTTGACCGAAACCCTTGCCGGCCGTTTCGAGTTGATACGCATGCCACATTGGAGTTTCGCGGAGATGCGTGAGGCCTTTGGCTTCGACCTCAACCAATTCATCTATTATGGTGGCTATCCGGGAGGGGCTTCGTTGATCAAAGACCATCGGCGGTGGCAGCATTATATCTTAGACAGCATTGTCGCCCCTGCCATCGAACGCGATGTGCTGTCGACCAAAATGGTGTATAAGCCAGCCCTTATGCGACAACTTTTCGACCTTGGCTGTGCCTATTCGGGCATGGAGCTTTCCCTCAACAAGATGCTTGGACAGGTGCAAGATGCGGGCAATGTGACCACACTCGCCAATTACCTGAACACGTTGGGCGAGGCAGGATTGCTTTGTGGATTGCAAAAATATGCCAAGGACACGGCAAGGAAATACAACTCGGTTCCGAAACTGATGGTTTACAACACCGCGCTTTTTTCGGTGCAATCGGGAATGAAGTTCGAGACCGCTTTCACGACTCCCAAGTCCTGGGGGCGTTGGGTTGAATCGGCTGTTGGGGCTTATTTGCTCAATCAGGCAGACGAATTAGGGTTCAAGTTGTACTATTGGCGTGAGCGCGACGACGAGGTGGACTTCATCATCGAATACAACCGACAAAGCATAGCCATCGAGGTGAAAAGTGGGCGCAGAAGCAACAACCAAGGATTGGCTTTGTTCCAAAAGCAATTCCAACCTAAGAGGGCTTTCGTCGTCGGTAGCGGGGGCATCCCAGTGGAAGACTTCTTGACTGGAGACTTGGAACGATTGCTATAAGCAGTGCCTGTTGTCTTTCTGTCTTTCCCCCATCCACTTCATCCATTTCCAAGCCGAATTATCCATTTTGGACGCGGTAATTCTTGAATTGACAGGCTGCAAAAATGATAAAATCGCAATACAGCAGCTTGAAAAGGTGCAAAATGCGACAGGAAAACTCCTTGAAAAGGTGCAAAAAGTACAGAAAAAATTGCTTGAAAAGGTGCAAAAGTTATATCTTTGCAGCCGTTATGAGACGAAAAATTTACGATAAGTTATTGAAATGGAAGGCGGAAGACCAAGGTCGTGTGGCCATTCTGCTTGACGGTGCACGGCGTGTTGGAAAGAGTTATATCGCCCGTGAGTTTGCCAAAGAGTATAAATCGGCCATTTTTGTGGATTTCAGCGACATGTCGCAGCCATTGCGCCACATCTTCGACAACTATCTGCATGACCGCGAAGAGTTGTTTCTTCAGCTCCAGTTGCACTTTCATGTGACCTTGCATGAGCGCAACTCCTTAATTGTGTTCGATGAGGTTCAAGAGTATCCGCAGGCGCGGGCGGCCATCAAGCATTTGGTGGCCGACGGGCGTTATGATTACATCGAGACTGGCTCGTTGGTTTCCATCAACAAGAATGTCAAGGACATACTGATTCCATCGGAAGAGAGGCGCATCAAGATGTATCCTATGGATTTCGAGGAATTTCTTTGGGCTTTGGGCGACGAGATGATGATGCCTTTCGTCAAAAACTGCTTTGAAAAGAAACGGCCACTTGGCCCCGTCCATGCCAAGGCGATGGATTATTTCCGCAAATACTTGCTGATTGGCGGAATGCCTCAAGTGGTGAAGAACTTTGTCGAACATCGCGATTTCCGCAAGGTCGACAGGGAAAAACGCATGATCCTCGACCTGTATCGTCAGGACATCGAAAAACATGCTGACCGCCTTGAAAAGAAGGTGAAAAGCATTTTCGACACCATCCCTGCTGAACTTCAGCGCCATGAAAAGAAGTTCCGCTTGGCGGATTTGGAAAAGAACGCCAAGTTTCGCAGCTACGAGTCAAGTTTCGTTTGGCTCGACGAGGCTCGTGTGGTAAACCTTTGCTTTGCCGCCACCGAGCCAAATGTGGGTTTGGGCCTGAAACTGGACAATATGCGGGTAAAGTGTTATTTTGCCGACACTGGACTGTTGGTTTCACATGCTTTTGACGAAAACGAGTTGATGGACAATAACTTATACCAAAAACTTTTGTTGGACAAATTAGAGATTAATAAAGGTATGCTGGTGGAGAACATCGTGGCGCAGATGTTGGCAGCGGCGGGACACAAACTATATTTCTACAGCAACGCTTCTCGTGATGATGCCGAGGAAAGAATGGAAATTGATTTCTTGGTCAGGAAGCCGCAAATCACCTCACGGCACAACATCTCTCCCATCGAAGTGAAGTCGGGAGCAGGCTACAGCCTTTCCTCGCTGACGAAGTGCATCAACAAGTACAGTCCTTACCTCTCAACGCCGTACGTCTTACATTCAGCCGATTACAAGGAGGAAGGCAATATCACCTACCTGCCGCTGTATATGACGCCGTTGTTGTAGCTTCCCTTCGATTTTTCAGCCATTTCCCCATCCACTTCATCCATTTCCAACCCGAATTATCCATTTTGGATACAGTTTCTGTATCTGAATTGGATAATTAAAGTATTGATTATCAAATAATTAATTTGTTTGTATGGAAAATTGTTGTAGTTTTGCGGCGGATAAAAACAAACATTAAATCAAAACAAATGAACAACAAAGAATTCAAAGAAAAAATTGCCAAATGGCTTGAAGAAGAAGGTCTATGTGTTTTGGGTACATGGGATATTGAAGAAATTGACGAATTTGATATGACATGTGTTTCGGTAAAAATAAAAATCAACAACATTGATGTGTTTGGTCGCTCTTATACCCAAAACAAAGAAGAAACTATCAGAACGGCGGTGCTGTCATTAAACGACCAATTGCTTAGTAAGATTGCAAATGCATAAGTTCGTCAATTTGATAATTATCTTAAAATGTCACATTGCACAAAATTCGATTTCACCTATTCTGATGAAGAAACCATTGTAAAAGCCTTTCGGAAAATGGGTTTGCAATCTTCAAACGAATTGGTTGCCACCTTTAATTCTGATATTGCCAAAAAAGTGTTCAGTCGCTTCGGTTATATGGGCACAATGCAACAAAGGGCTATTTGCGCTTGTAAGGATGGCATCAATATGTTTATGTGCAAGATTGCCGAGAGCCAATACGAACTTGTTTGCGAACATCCAGCCATCACCGCAGCCATCGAAAAACGCATGGAAGAATTAGCTTTGGAATACCAGCAGGCCTATGTAGAAGTTGCGGTTGACATGGTGGTGAAGAAACTAGAGAACACAGGTACGCCTACTCGCGTAGAAAAGAACCGAGGCAACTATACCGTCAATTTTGGTCCGAGTTTGGAATACAAAGTGGCCGTTTCTTATGACCAAAACACCATCAAAGAAGAAGTGTTTGGCGTGAAAGGTAGTTTTTGCACGGCACTGACTGAAGACATCGAGAATATTCTATCGCATCCAGAAACCGAACTCGTGACAGAATTCAAGGAGGAAATGGAGATGGTAGTGGAGGATCAAGTGCTTCAAGTGATTAGTCTTGAGTTTTGATGAAAATCCCCATCTATCATATGGAGATTTCCGAGGCCAATGGACCTGGTAGAAGGTTTGTTATTTGGGTTCAAGGGTGCAAACATCATTGTTATCATTGTTTTAATCCCGAAACCCACACTTTCAAGACAGACAATTTGATTGATACTAATAGCATCGTCAACATGATAAACCAACAACAAGACATTTGTGGAGTTACATTTTCCGGCGGGGAGCCGCTTGAATTTCCATTGGCGGTGTCGGAAATAATCAAAGGGATTAATTCCGAGTTATCCATCATTTTGTATTCAGGCTATACCCTTGAAGAAGTGTTGGCTGACCAAGACAAGACTATCGTGATGAAACAATGTGACTTGTCTATTTTAGGAAGATATAACGATGATTTGCCACATCCTTATTCGGGAAAGAAATTCGTTTGTACCACCAATAGGGTGGACTTGGATTATTTTAGGATGTTACACAACATAGAATACCATATCCAAAACAATCATATTACAAAAACAGGAATCTTTAAAACGAAGCAATATGGATTATAAGAAAACATTGATGAATTATTTAAAGGCAAGATACGCAATTCTTGTCGTTGAATCGTTTGAGGAAGAGCGTGTTATAGGCGAAGTTGGGCTTATTGCCAAGGAAATCAACCACACCATGTATGTCTGGAACTCAACTGAAGGAGTGATGCTCAATGGCAATGTCATCGGAGAAAAGACTTTTGACCTGAAACAGGCCATTGACTTTTGCGAGAGCAAAGCCAAGGAAAAGGACAGCAAATGCTTGTTTGTATTCTGCGATGCGCACAACTACCTTGACACAAAGTCGAATCCTGTCTATCGGAGAAGGCTGAAAGACTTTGCTATGAACATCAGAAACAAAGGCTATAAATGCAACTGCATCTTGATTTCTCCTTCGTTTGAAATCAACAACGATCTCCAAAAAGAAATCACCATTGTTGACTTTCCCCTTCCCGACAGGGATGAAGTCAAAAAGATTATCTCAAACAATATTGCGGGCTACAAAGGAATCCCAGGCGTGACCATTGATGTCAACCAACAAGTGCTTGAAAAGTTTGTGGATGCTTCCATCGGTCTTACAAGGCTTGAAATTGAGAATTGTTTGGCCAAATCCATCGTTTCGACGCATAAATTGGACGAGACTGACATCAAAGACATTTTGGAAGAGAAAAAGCAAATTATCCGTAAAACAGGCATTCTCGAATTCATTGACTCCAAATTGAACCTAAACGATGTTGGTGGTCTTGAAACCTTAAAAAGATGGCTGGATTTAAGAAGCCATTGCTTCGATGTGGAGGCTACACAATTCGGTGTCAAACCGCCAAAGGGCGTATTGCTGACAGGTGTGCCTGGCTGCGGTAAGTCTTTAACTGCAAAATGTGTTGCCACAGCATGGAATATGCCGCTGTTAAGACTTGACATGGGCAAAATCTTCCAAGGCGTTGTGGGATCGTCCGAATCCAACATGCGACTTGCGCTAAAGACAGCAGAAGCAATTTCGCCCAGCATCCTATGGATTGATGAAATTGAGAAAGGAATGGCAGGAGCCAGCGGTGGGGGCGGCGACGGCGGAACTTCTACGCGTGTGTTCGGAACTTTGTTGACCTGGATGCAGGAAAAAACCTCTCCCGTTTTCGTGTTCGCCACTGCTAATAACATCAACGGCCTGCCTCCTGAGTTGCTGAGAAAAGGAAGATTCGACGAGATCTTCTTTGTCGATTTCCCATCAAAGGAAGAACGGAAAAAGATTGTCCAGATTCATGTTTCCAAGTTGAAAAGAAACTTGAACAACTTCGATTTCGACAAACTTGCCGATTTGAGCGGAGAAGAGACTTTTGGAAAAGACGTTGTTCTTGCCGGCGCCGAGCTTGAATCGTGGGTGGCTGATTCACTGATTGAAGCCTTCTCCAGAAAAATCGAAGGCGATGCTTCCGCCGATTTGAGCATGAGAGATTTTGAGGCAACCATAAAGCGCATGGTGCCTATGGGTCAAATGAGGAAGGACGAGTTTACCAAGCTTCGCCAATGGGCCAACGAAAACGCGGTCAGTGCCTCGTTGACCAGTAAGGCTTCCAATTCTCAAGCAGAAGAGTTTTTGGGCGGAAGAAGAATTGACTTTTAACAAACCATAATAACAAGTAGCAATTATGCAAAAGATTAAAACAGTACAACCGTATAAACTGTATAAGAAGATACTTAAAGACAGGTCTAAGGCAAAATTCGCACTTATTGGGGCTGTTGTAGTTCTTCTCTCAAGCATGGTCTTTGATCCCGATTTGGGTCTTGTATTGGTACCATTGTTTCTTATCTTGTCAATACCGCTAACAATTTATAATCCTAAATTGAAAGCCGAATATGAGCCAGGTGTTTCTTATAAATATTTTAGAAACTATAAGAACTTACAATCAAAGTTGCCAAAAGCTTTATTGGACAAAGAAGAGCAAATGCGTTTGGAAAATCACCAAGATGTGGATTTCAACGTTAAAGTGGATTTGAACGACATTTATGGAGTGACCGACAAATTGGTTATGAGTTATCAAAACTTCAGCTATGAAAAGAAAAAAATGGAGGATGGGGATTATCTACTAGGAATTTCTCCTCAAGGGGTATATTATGTTAGCAAGAACCAAGCAGTCACAAAAACAAAAATTAATTTTGGAGATATTGATACTTTAGGCTTACTTGCTGGCATAGGGAATGTCTTTGTGTTTCACATCATTAGCAAACAAAATGATGAAATCAATATTATTGTTGATCAAAACGATTCTCTGTTGGTAAGTCCATTCATGTTGTTTAGTGCGTTGTTGAAATTACTTGATGATTATATTCTGAACGGTGGAGTTGTTGCAAACCCTTCTTCAAAAAGAAGAGTTGTGGTTTCATCTGGAGTAGGCACAAGTTCAGGTTCAACCAGTGCCTCGACTCAAGACGCAACAAATAATAATAGAGTAATTGACCTTTCTTATTCAACGGGTGTACTGGAGGAAATGAGGACAGCCACGTTTGTGGGATCAAACAGACAAATCGAAGTTGATGAGCACGTTACCTCTAAGGTGGTTAATGAAACACCCTATACCCCTGTAGTTAATAGACCCTCGAACGAAACAGTTTCGAATAGAAACATTGATTTAGATGACCTTATAGAATCACACATTACTGACGCTCATAGGGATTATAATGAAACAAAAACTCCACTCGTTCAACCAGTTCAAGTCTCCCAAGCAAGAACAGAAATCCCTCAGGATGAAACTCCTAAAGTAGAAAACCTTGAGATAGAAACATCAAAATCAAGTACTCCTGTGATAGAAACACCTGCGGTTGAGACTTCGAGAAATAAAACATCCCAAGTTGATGTTTCAGAGATAGGAACAACAAAACCAGAACAACCAAAGAAAAAAAGCAAAACTGGTTTAATCATAGGTGTTGTCGCTGGAGTCTTAGCCATTGCAGCATTTGTTGGTTTCTTTGTAATAAAAGGCTCGAAGGGAAAAGACGCAATAGTACAAAAGGATGTTGTTATGGAAGACAATAACAGCGACCCTTGTCTGACCATACTTAACCAATTATACAATGGCTATGTTTTACATGATGGTTCCAATTTTGCCGATGTAGTTGATGGCTGGTTTACCAAAAAAGGCAAACAGAAGCTGGTGGATGCATATGATTACGAGTGCTATGATGAAGATTGTTATGGTATTTGGGCGTTGAGAACGATGGCTCAAGACGGAGATGGGGAAAGTAAGATTATCGACATATTACAGATTGGCAATGGGAAATATACGGTTAAATATCTTGATATGGGAACCATGGGAGAAACCATGGTAACTTTTGCTGAAGAAAATGGCAAAATGAAAATCGATGATTTCCGAACGATTTTTGATGAAAGTTATGATGAGAATGTCGGCTATCTTTCTTTTGATCTTGCAGGATTTTATTCCAATAAAAATGAAAACGAGTTTGGCTGTCTGTTTCTATATTATGACGGAAGCTATATGACGGTAGGGTACGATTGGCCTGAAGAGAAGGGGCACTATGTTATACAAAATAATGAAGTGATGTTTGCGCCGTCTGCCGTTACAAACATTGAAGACGACCCTGCAAAATGGATTGAGGTGAGCGACAGAGCCTTTTATGTTCTACCCATTGACAATACAAACCAAAAAGTTGGAAGATACACAAAAGAAGCTTTTTTGACTGAAAAAGAGGTAGCCGAAGCCAAAGCTGAATATGGAGATGATTGGGTGTTTATGGTGGGAGGAGACGGATTCTGTACGAGATCTACCCTTGAGGAATTCAAGCAAAAATCTGCATTTGACGACGAAAATACTTCTACTCCATCACAGTCTGTCTCTATAGGTCATTCCCAAAACCAAGTTGTCGTTATCGATGGTTCAGGATTACGTCTTCGTCTTGGCCCATCAACAAGTTCGGATACTTTCAAATGGCCTGATGGCACAAACCGTCATCCTAAGGTTGGCGACAAGTTCAAGTATCTTGGAGAGTCTGGCGATTTCTATAAAATCGATTTCAATGGCAACGAGCTATGGGTTTCGAAACAGTTTTCGCATATTGAGTAAGTGTTTTCGATAGAGCCACCACTGATACCGCCAAAAGATACCGCCATTATCTCGTCTCATTTCGGGCGAAATCAACCTGTTTTCGGGTAGATTTCGCCCGAAAGTCTCACCTAATCAATGCTTCTCACTTATCCCTCACCAGCCGCACGCTTCTCGCACAATATTTCGACGTAGGAGCCTCTGGGTTGAAGTCAGAATTGCTGAAATAGATGCCCTTGGCCCGCATGGTCCCAAAATGGGTTGCCGACCAATAGTAACCGTTGATGCCAACCAACCCAACGGTGCATACATCGCGGATTCCTGCAGCGGGCAAGAATACGGCTCCGCGCACTTCGACTTTCTTCTCCCAGTAAGAGAATGGGATGGTGTTGCTCAAATAATGGGCATCATCATTGTTGACATCACTCAGGTGATATGCTTTGTCGTCCCAATCGTCGGGAAGGAGCAGCAAACCGTTCACAGATTGCACATTGGCTTTCACAAAGCGTATACCCGAAGCGGTGTTGCGTGTGTACAAAAGATACATCCACTCGTCTCTAGTCAATGTGCGCCATAAACCTTCTTCATTGCCGCCATTACTGATGGCATTGTAGCCCCAGTCTGCTTGCCCATCAAAATCACAGAGGTCACAGGTATCAATGCCGTAAGCACTGTATTGACTGGTGGTATCGTTAATCACATCCTCCGCTGAATAGCACCATGGTTGGTAATTGATTGAACCATGTGGGCGTCCATTCGAACTCCAACTAAACATATCTAACCAGGCTCGATAGAGATCTCCATGATGCACATTGGCATTGCCGCCGCCAACGTAGTCGAACTGGTTTTCGGCAAAGCGCCATGTGTTGATGTAGGGCTTATATTGCAGGTTACCTTTCGAGAAATACACCTGGTCGCCAGCCTCGTTGATGGTGAACAACCCGTTGATGGCTCCTTCAGGCGCAGGGGGACGCGGCGGTAATGGCTCTTCCCTGAAGCCTACCAGCCAAACAATGGCACCTATCAGTAGCGCTGCAACTAGACCAATCCCAATCCTTGAGACTATTCCTATCATTTCGCTACGTTGCATGGCCTTTCGCAAAGCGTCAACGCTTTGGTAACGCGCTCTTGGATCTTCCTTCAGACAATGTTGCGTTACGGAATCCTTGGCCAATCCATAATGTTGTAAAATCTTGCCCAAGGCATAGATGTCAGTGGCTGGGCCGAACAATTCAGTCTTGGCAGTCTGTTGTTCTGGCGCACAATAATCATGAGTGAAACCCAAATCATGCAGGTAACTCTCACTCCAACCGAAACCTAAATCAATAAGCTTCACATGATGGCCCTTGTTGGTGAGGAGGATGTTGCTGGGCTTGAGGTCGAGGTGCAGCATCTTCTTGTCGTGGAGATAGGACAAAGCTGAAAACAACTCGTCGCAGAATTGTTTCCTATGTCCTTTATCTTTGAAATAGTCAGGATGCTGAGCCACAAAAGCCTCAAGGCTGTCACCGTCGATGTAGTCCATGCGGATGAATGGGCCTTGTTCGTCCTCGTCGTAGGCGAAGTAACGCACAATGTTGGGATGCTCCAACTCAATGCCAAGTTCAAACTCCTTGCGGAAAAGGTTCATGTAAGCCTCCGAAGAACGCATGTCCTTTTTGGGTCGTTTGACACAATACACACGATTGTCTTTGACGAGACGATAGCAATCACAGGTGCCACCGCTGTCAAACAACACTTCGTCTTGGTTGTGTTGTGCAGGATTGATAAAATTGGAATCACTCATTATGATGCCTCTTTAATAAATAGTTCAATTAATCCGTTCTGGCGACCTGCCACATAACCCAATTCATTGCCGGCGGCATCGCGGACGATTTCGCCGTTGCGGAGGACTTGGAATACTTGCAAGGGATACTCCAAGCGGAAATTGAAGATGGTCACCTCGTCGTTGACTTGCAGTTTACCATTCAGGCTTTCTGTCACGCGGAATTTGTTTTCACCGATACACAGCAAAGCGATATGACGGTTGGGTAGCCATGATGCCTCCACCGTTGTGCCTTCGCGAATCTCATCAGCGAAGAAAGCCTTTTCCATCCAGTCGCTTTCAACGGGTTGGACACCTGTCAGCATTTCCCATGAAGGCGAACCAAGATAATGTGCCAAAGCATCAAGGGTGGCTTTGCGTGGCGCGATAGGGGATTTGGCATAGCCCATCAGTCTTTTCAGAGTGTTGACACCCAAACGGTCGCTGGCTGGAAATGACTCCGACAGCACCTCGAAATCCTTGGCATTGCTGAAGTCCAGCCCCGATTTCTTCTTGATCATAGCTATGATGGGAAGGGATAACATGGTCTTGCTTATTTTGGGCAAAAATAAGGATTTTCATGTTAGGAATCGAAAGAAAATGCAAATGGATGAAATGGATGAAAAATGAAAGACTGTTAAGGGCTACTTTTGTACTATTCGATTACATGAGCAGATGGAAAACCTTCAAAGCAACATCCACATTGGGCATCTTGTCCAAGCGCAACTCAAAGCCGACCAGCGTAGCGCAAGCTGGCTGGCGCGTGAGATTGGCTGCTCGCGCAACCATCTTTACAAGGTGTTCCGCAAACCCTCACTGGATGGCGAACTGCTGCTCAGCATTTCCTTGGCCATGAATTTCAACTTTTTCCAATACTATACGGCGGATTTTATCGAAGGGATGAAAGCGCGGATGGGCGATACATAAATTCGTTACTAAAAGAGCAACTGTCCTAACTACCATAAGAATTTGTCAGAAACCAGCGAAATCCCGAAAAAAAAGATAGATTTCGCTGGTTTCTGACATAAAAAGCCTATCTTTGTGGACCAAAAAAAGATACAACATGTTGATAGGAAGAAAAGAAGAGCAGCGTAAACTTCGCGAAGCCTTTGAATCAGAATACTCTGAATTTGTGGTGGTTTACGGTCGTCGCCGTGTCGGGAAGACTTTCCTTATCAGGGAACAATTCCATTATAAGTTCACTTTCGCACATACGGGGTTGGCCAAAAAAAACACCAGAGAGCAGTTGCAAAACTTCCAATCTTCCTTGCGCAGACAAGGATACGAGAAAGCTCCGCTGCCAGCCAATTGGTTGGAGGCTTTTGATATGTTGGCAGAATTGATAGATCGTTCAAAAGACAAACGAAAAGTGGTGTTTATTGACGAAATGCCCTGGATGGATGCCCCTCGGTCGAGTTTCTTGCCCGCATTGGAACACTTTTGGAACGGCTTTGCTTCTGCCCGAAAGGATGTGGTGCTCATTGCCTGCGGTTCAGCCACGTCTTGGATTATCAAGAAACTGCTTAAAAACAAAAAAGGATTGCACAACCGCCTGACATACAGAATTCATTTGCAGCCGTTCACTTTGCATGAGTGCGAACAATATGCCCGACACAGGAAGTTGGGAATGAATCGAAAACAGTTGTTGGAAGGCTATATGGCTTTGGGCGGTGTGGCCTATTATTGGTCGTTGTTGGACAAGTCGAAAAGCCTCGCACTGAATATCGACAGCCTTTTCTTTTCCAAAGATGGAGAACTAAGGGAGGAATATGACGAATTGTATGCCTCGCTTTTCAACCATCCAGATAAATACCTTAGCATCATCGAGACTCTTGGAAAGAAGAAATCAGGCATGACGCGTGCTGAAATCGTTAACGAAACCCGATTGATAGATAATGGCAAGCTGAGCGACATGCTTGAGGATTTGGGAAACTGCGGATTCATCCGTAAATATAATACCATCGGAAAGAAAAGCAAAGGAGCCTTGTTTCAGCTTATCGATGCATATACGCTGTTTTACTTTAAATTCGTTCGCGATAACTTAATTAATGATGAACATTTCTGGAGCAAGAGCCTTGACACCTCTGCCTATTTCAATTGGTGTGGACTGGCATTTGAGCGAGTCTGTTTGTTACATAGTCGGCAAATTAAGGCCAAACTGGGTGTGGCCGGTATCATCAGCAGCGAATATGCTTGGTGGATTGAGGGGAATGAGGAGAAAAGCGGAGCACAGATAGATTTGCTGATAGACCGAAACGATGGGGTGATCAATCTTTGTGAGATGAAATACACAAAAACACCTTTCAAGATAGACTCGGCTTACGATGCTGTACTGCAAAATAAAAAAACACGATTTATTGAAGCCACAGAAACGCAGAAAGCCATCCATCTCACTATGATTAGTTCACAAGGCTTAATCCGAAATTCATTTTCGGATGAGATACAATGCCAAGTAACTGGAAATGATTTATTTGACGAATAGTTTTATGACAGAAACCAGCGAAATGTCGAAAAAAAAGACAGATTTCGCTAGTTTCTGACGGAAAAACCGAACTTTTTATCGACCATCAATATGAAACCTGTATCCATTTTGGATATTTTCCATATTTTTGAAGCCTAAATCTTAAAAGTCAAAAAACGGGAAAGAAATAACCAACTGAAATACTAACTGAGCTTTTGCTCTTGTTCCTTCATCGAAAATCTGGAAAATTTATCACGTAGGAATAAGTTTGGCAAAGGTTCATACTATTAGCGTGAACTGCCATTACTTATGACGTGAGCGGCTTTCCAGAGCCTTCGATGACATAAGAAAATGCGTTTCACGCTTTTTCATTGCCAAAGGAAAAGAGCCATAGCGCGAGCAACAGGCGGGCAATGGAACACAGCAACATCCACATCGGGCAACTTATCCGTGAGCAACTCAAAGCCGATGATCGCAGCGTGAGCTGGCTGGCACGTAAGATTGGCTGCTCGCGCAACCATCTTTATAAGGTGTTCCGCAAACCCTCACTGGATGGCGAACTGCTGCTCAGCATCTCCTTGGCTATGAAGTTCAATTTTTTCCAGTACTACACGACAGAGTTTATCGAAGGAATGAAAGCGCGTACAGGTGAATTTTAGTCATTGCTTTTCAGCTTCCAATTCTTTCTCCAACTTTTTCTTCAGTTTCCTATAATCCCTCAAATAATAATCGATGACCTCTTGAGCGGCTTTTTCATAACAAGGTTTGACGGTTTTTGAAAGACCCATCGTGTTGATTTTTTCCTTGATGATGCCTTGACTAACACTGATGCCTTTGTCGATATAGAATTTTGATGTTTCCAAATGCACTTCTTTAGGTAGGTTGGGCTGATTTTCAAACATGTTGTCAATCATCATATACCAATAGCTGAAAGTGGGTGCCAAGGCATTTTGCAACTCTTCCTTGAAAAGCTCTAGTGAGTCGTCAAGAGTGAGTTCGGGCTTTGGCTCGGGGATGAAGACGGTGTCGACCTGCATGATATACAAAGTGTCGTGCTGGGCGGAAGCCATTTCGTTTTGCCGAATGGCGTTTGAAAGCATCCAAAAGAGCAAGCCTGCGAAGACAACTGCCAAAACCACAAAAGGCCAACGCTTAGGTTGCAAGGCTTTTTTCAACGCTTCGACACTTTGGAAACGCTCTTTGGGGGCTTCTTTCAAGCACCGTTGGATTACCGAATCCTTGGCCAAATGGAACTGTTGCATGATTTTGCCCAAAGCGTAAATGTCTGTGGCAGGCGATATTTGTTCAACCTTGTTGGCCAACTGCTCAGGAGCGCAATAGTCGCGGCTGAAACCAGCATCGTGCAGGTAGCCGTCGGTCCAGGCGAAACCCAAATCAACGAGTTTCACATGGTGTCCGTTGTTGGTAATCAAGATGTTGCTTGGTTTCAAATCCAAGTGCAACATCCGCTTGCCGTGAAGATAAGCCAAAGCATCCAGCAACTCGTTAAGGAGACGTTGGCGATTTGTATTGTTTTTGAGGAAGTCAGGATGCGTGGCGACAAACTTATCCAAACTCTCGCCATCCACGTAGTCCATCTTGATGAAAGGCCCTTTCTCGTCCTCGCCATAGTCGAAATAGCGCACTATGTTGGGGTGTTCCAACTCAATGCCCAACTCAAACTCCTTTCGGAAGAGGTTCATGTAGTCCTCCGATTGTCGCCAAGTGGCCTTAGGTCGCTTGATGCAATAGGCGCGGTTGCCGATGATGCGCTTGTAGCAGTCGGCAGTGCCTCCGCTACCGAGCAGCACTTCGGCACTGTCAGCCAAGGATTGGGTGGTAAATTCGGAATCTTCGGTCATGGCTTAGTCGTAAATGCTTAAATGGGTGATGCCGTTTTTCTTTCCCGCTATATAATTCAGTTCCAGCCCCTTGTCATCGCACATCACCACTCCGTCTCTGACAATGTGGACCACTTCCAAAGGATAATCGAGTCGGAAATGATGAATGGTAACCTCGTCGCCGACAAGAAGCCGCCCATTGCGGCTTTCCGTAACGCGAAAACGGTTTTCGCCAATGCAAAGCAGTGTGATTTCGCGGTCGGGCAGCCATTGAACTTCAACAAATGAGCCTTCTCGGATTTCATCGGCACTGACTGCCTTTTCGGTCCAATCGCTGTCGGATGGCTGCAAGCCCATCAAAGTTTCCCACGAGGTTTGGCCCAGATAGTGTGCGATAGCGTCGAGCGTGGTCTTGCGAGGCTCAATCGGTGTCTTGGCATAACCCATCAAACGTTTCAAAGTGTTCACTCCCAGACGGTCATTGACCAAAAACGACTCTGAAAGCACCTCGAAGTCCTTGGCGTTCGCAAAGTCTAATCCCGACTTCTGCTTAATTTGTTCGATGACGGATAAAGGTAGCATAGTGACGGCAAACCTTAGATTTGCAGCGTGGTTGTCTGCGAACTAGGAATGCAAGAGCAA
>CAMJHP010000058.1 GCA_946405575.1 uncultured Bacteroidales bacterium
ACCGCATCCCTGAAGTCTACAGACTTCGGACACACTGGTTGAAACACTACCAAAATATAGAGATGTCCGGGGACGATGTGTTTGTTCAAATATTTCCCCCAACAGCCCCTGTTTTTGACTTCTTCTGCTTTGATTACATGGATATTCGTGTTTGCGAAATCGCTTTCCATAGTGCATCGGTTTTGATAACGGCTGCAAAACTATAGCACCCTTACCAATGCACAATGGAATGTAGGAAATTATAGTAGGAAATGATGGCTTACAGCCGCCGCACCATGAATGCTTGCATCGGCGGCCAAATATCAACGAGCCACCTTTTATCGAAATTTTCCTCTGTCAATCCCTTCATAAATAGCTCTGTGGCTCTGTAGGCTTTGTAGTCGAAATCATCCTTCAATTTCAGTTCCACTTTGCCAGTTTTTGACAATTGGATAAGCCTGTCAAAAAAGAAAGCGTCTCCAATACTGTCTTCTTCAATGGCAACGTTGCTCAGACTCTCACCAACTACTTGCACACAGCGTTTGAAACCGCCATCTTCAGGGAACGCTGACAGAATCAAATCGTCATAATAATCCATCGGAACGCTAATCGCCTTGCCATCCTTCAATGCCCTAAGACCTGTTGGATTATCTGTCATTGCCTTCCAGAGGCCATCAAATTCTATCATCCGCTCTTTTGAAACCTCCATAATACTCTTTACAGCATCTTTCATAAAATCTGGGCCTAATGAGCTTATGCTTACATAATACTCATCATCAACCCAGCCTAAACATTTGTGGGCATATTCTGAAGCAAGTTCGCGTGCCAGACGGATGTCAACTTCAAACAACGGCACACCCAATTGCATGAACTTATGGCACATGCAGTAGAAAAAGACAAGCGACCTTATGTCGGTGCTGTGCCATACGACAACCATGTCATATTTTGAAAAGTCGGTAGAGAAGAAACTATAGGGGTTTTTCTCTGGAAACATCACCTCGTCGGAAGGCAATTTGCC
Organism: uncultured Bacteroidales bacterium; assembly: GCA_946405575.1. Classification (GTDB taxonomy): domain Bacteria; phylum Bacteroidota; class Bacteroidia; order Bacteroidales; family F082; genus Limimorpha. The sequence goes on from CAMJHP010000058.1 coordinate 998, forward strand.
GTACACCAAATTCATCGGGCAGCATTGGTAATCGTCACCCATTCTACCTGAATAACAGGCTCTGGTTTCGTCATTGACCTTTATGGAAACAGGGTGCTTCTGTATAACTTCTCGTATGATTTGAGCCTCTTCCCTTGTCGCCGTCAAGTGCAGTATCTTCTTGGCTTGACAATACTGGCTGTAGTTGGTTTTTTGTCCGTGCATTTCTATTTGTTTAGTTTTATTTCCTCATCGCTGCAAAGCTTATACACTTCGTTTCGGATGTAGTCTTCGAGGCTTTGGACGTTTTTCTTGTTCTTCCCACCGTTGAAAAAATGAGGAAGAGACAAAATGACCAACCATTAAAAGACTCCATCTCTTCTTTCACTTCCCATATTTAGAGAGAAAGGGTGATCTGGACTGATTTGAACTAATTCGCCCTTCGCTTCCTTTGGCCGAAACAACCATTTGTTTCAACCCATTAACCACTGGTTCTACATATTCAATTTCATCTTTTTTAATAATTCCAAACTCACACATAAAAATTACACATTCCCCTTGGGTCGTGGAAAAATGGAAATCAACATAGTCTGGAATACTCCCAGGAGAAATTTCCCACCAAATATCTATTACATTTTTCCAAATAAATGCGTTCTGCTGCTTCCCGTCTTTGTAATATACACCTTTGTCTGTCAAAACCAAGGAGTATTTTTTAATTAGTATTCCAGATTCTTGGTAAAACAGTACAGTCTCTTCCCGTTCCAAACCAAATTTGAAGATTAGTTTTTGTTGGGTTTTCTCACTGATTTTCGGATACATATTGTCTCCAAAGTTTACATTAATCAGTGTTTTGCTTAGATTGTTGTTGAAGCTTTCTATTACTGCTATATTTGCCATATTGATAATACTTTTTATGCATTCTACTTCATGTTTTCCAATTGTTTGGCTCTTTCTATCGAAATGCCATACATAACTCTTAACTTTTCAAGCAATTTACGTTCTTTTTCTGATATTGAGCCATCAATACTAGCTTCTTTGTACAATTCAAGATATTCTTGTTCTTCATTGGACAAAGTTGCGGTGTTAAGTAAAGCCTCTAGTTCTCTTGCCCTTTCTTCATTTATACCAAGAGTTATCCGTATTTTGTCAAGCATACGTCGCTCGCGATCAGATATTTCTCCATCTTCAAAACTTTCTTTCAACATATCAAGATATTCTTTCTCTTTGTCTTCGTCTACACTATTTTTAGTGGATCTATTTAATGGTGAATCATACAAATCTTTGAGTAATTTTTTACACTCCTCATCACCATAGCCAACACCTATCAAAAAATACTTTTCTGCTTCTGAAATGTTGACTTCAACGCCTATTCCTTGTTGGTATCGTAATGCTGTATCTTCTACTAACGTCATCCATTCTTTACACAATCTGTCTTCTGGTTCATAGTTGCTTTTCATAAACTCAATGGCATAATCAGCTCCTTGCTTTGCGTATCTAAAAGCTATATCTTCATTCCAAAATGACCTGTAGTTTTCTTCAGCAAAATGGCAATAATACAAATGTGAAGAAGCCGTAATATATGCCATAGGCGTGTCCAATTCCAACATCAGTTTTAGTGCATCTATAGCTTGTCTATACAAACCTTTCTCGTCAAGCTTTTCGGATGTTGTAAGAAGGGACCAGAACCGACTAAAATTGTAAATCTGTTCCAGATACTCCGTTTTTATCAATGTGTTTTGCAAACTTTGGATGTTAGGACAATCTCTGTCGTAATTTTTCTGAATTGACAAGATGTCAGGGGAGTCAAAATGCAAATTGTAGGATTGTAAGACCTGTTTAAGTACAATATATTCGTTATCATAATAATCCTGAATTGCTTTATCAATTGCTTGTATTCCCTTTAAAGGCACATATGAATCGCCCGCATGAACATAATACAAGTATTCTTCACATACAAATGCCTGCAAAAACCTATATTCTGATCTAATAATTGTATTACTAACATTGTATTTGGCAAAATCATCTATTTTATTGTAATAGCTTAATAATGATTCCTTTGATGAGATGATTGTGTCTTCATTATCAAAAAACTGATTGAACTCGTCATTGAAAAGTTGAATTTCTTGATTATCGGTTTCTTCTTGTGTGTTATTTGGTTGTTTATATTCAACCTGTGGCAATGGAGCAGGAGAATCGCCTAGTCCATGACTTCTCCAAGAATAACCACATCTAGGGCAATTAAACTCAAAAACTTGTCTTTTTTGTCCAGCTGACAGCATCGCATAAGTGCCTCCAGCAACATTCTGAGCAATGTCTCCTGCATTATTATCATCTCCATATTTACCTCCAAAGTATCCACCAATAATTGTGCTAAGGAGACCTTTCCCCAATTCTTTCCATTGGTCTTTTTCTGGTAATTCACCTGCAACAGCACAGCCACAACTCGGGCAATATTCAATTATTTCTTCTTCCATTACTTGTATAAATTAAAAGTTAACCGTTTGCTTTAATTCATTTTCCATCTGAAAGTTGCCTTGATTGATAGGCATTGCCAAATCTTGAAATCTCATTGACAGCCTTGTCAAATGTTGAATCTGTAGAATTTGAATTGTTTTGTAGATGAGCCAATCCCCTTTGGATATTCAAATCAGTTTTTAATTTGTTACCGTGAAACTTCTTTAATATTTTCACATAACCCATTGCACTTAAATAAAGAGAAATGAAACCTAATGCGAAAGATGCCACCCACCCGACAACAGGAATAAGATCCATCAACAAACCCAACACTAAGGTTACTAGAACATTAGTTATTATACCTGAAAGAACGTTTTTTATAAAATTCTCTCGAAATGGAACATGACCGATGTCACAGATTTTTTTATATGTTCCCCAAAGACAGAAAAAATATACTATGGTTTCTATACCCCATAATGGGACTGCCATAACTATGCCTGCTATTACAGCCCGAGTTCTTACGGCTGATTTAATTTCACTATCGAAAGCACCTTCTACAAAACTTTCAATGTATCTTGCTAATTGAGCATATGTTTTTTCATCCATTTTTCATGCAATTAAAAAGTTATCCTATTCTTTCCACATCCAGATACGCCATACTCGACGCACCGGACTTTTTGATGTTGATTCCATAAATCATCTTGAAGGCTTCCTCTATAGAAAGTTAATAAGAGAACGGGCTGTTCGCCCGTTCCACTATTTCGATTTTGAGTGAAGCTGTTCTTTAGCTGACTTTTCTCCAATAATGTGAACCTCCGTTGCTTGCAGGGCAACCGCTCAACGGGAACGGACCTATTAGGGAAGTGGCCCCACATCTGGCACATTGCCATACGTTGTCAAGAAGTCCGTTTTTCACATTCATCGATGACTGGCTCTTGAAATCATTGATATGCATTGTCTTATCCCTTAATACGTGTCGGGCGCAACTTTTTTGTTGCCCGCAAGTCCCACCAAGGCTGGCTTTATACTTATTGGTTATAGCACAAGAAAAGCGTGAGACTCGATTCTGTCAAGTCCATCAAACTATAGGTATCGCCAAACACCCGTTACGAAATGAACTGAAGAAACAAATACCCCACGCTCGTTTTTATCCCAATCAGATGCTTTAAGCATCACATTGATAACAAAAACAATAAGTGAGCATTAGTCCTCGTCCCTCGTAACTTAAAATTGGCGATTTCATAGTTTGGGACTATAGGAATGCCTTCCTTGCCGAGTCGGGATGTCTCCCCCAACTCGCTGCAAATATAGTCATTTTTCAGACTAATGCTCTGTTTGTCGATATTTTTTCTTCGTTATATTCATTTGTCTTTCAGTTTGCTTTCACTTCAGCTAAGGCATAAAGAAAGAGCGCGTCCCAACCTTTCTCATTCCGCTGGATGGCTCTGGTAAACCGTATCAAAAAATGAGGAAAAGCAGTCCACGCCCTATAACAATAAGGTGTGGACATTTGCCGCCTTTCGTCCCTTGATAGAATTTTACCAGAATTTACCAGTCGGAACTGCGTCGTCAAACGTCCTTCGCAAGATGTCCTTTCGCCGAAGCGATGCCGCAAAGATAGCAATTCTTTCCTTACCGCCACAGACATCTGCTGTTTTTTCGCGGACTGCTCGTTGGTCATATACTCATTCTTGCCTTGCATGGCGCGAAAATAGGGGCTTTCCGCCGGGCGGCAATGGAATGTAGTGAATTATAGTAAGTACTTTGAGGGCACACAGATTACACAGATTTCTCAGATTCTCTGCCTGCGGCAGCCACTCGCCATCGGCGAGCAATATCTGTGTGATCTGTGGAATCAGTGTGACAAAAAAATGCAGACTTTCGGGCCTTAACGCATAAAAATTTCGACTTATGGCCCAAAAGTATGCAATTTTTTGGTCATTTGTATCAAGATTAATTCTATTTTTGCATCGTAAAAACAACAATGTATGGCAACACGAAAAAAAGTCTTTGGTAATTTATTGGTTGGGCGCAAGGATGAAATCCGTCACTTGGAATCCATCATGGTCTCCAAGGAAGCCGAATTTGTGGTGGTGTATGGCCGAAGAAGAGTTGGGAAGACCTTCCTTGTCAACACTTTCTTCAACGACAGCTATGCCTTCAAACTTACCGGCCTCGCCAAGAAAAGCAAACGCGACCAGTTAGCCAATTTCACCGCATCGCTCAACAGGTACGGCAATGGGAAAAAGTTCACCAAACCCCGCACATGGTACGAGGCCTTCGACAAACTCCGCGAATTGCTTGAGTCCAACAAAAGCAAAGGCAGACGCGTGTTGTTCATCGACGAACTGCCATGGATTGATACACGAGGAAGCAACCTTGTTTCGGCACTCGAACATTTTTGGAATGACTGGGCCGTCACGCAAAATGACCTGGTACTGATTGTGTGCGGCTCAGCCACATCGTGGATTACCCGAAAAATCTTGAAAAACCGCGGCGGCCTGCACAACAGGGTCACACAAAAGCTCTACATCCGCCCATTCACTTTGGCAGAATGCAAAGAATACATCCACAGTCGAGGCCTTGAGATGGATGACAAGGAAATAGCTGAGTGCTATATGATTATGGGCGGCATTCCCTATTATTTGAAAAACCTTAGACGAGGTGCCAGCCTCGCACAAAACATAGACGAGATGTTCTTTGCCGAACGGGGCAGATTGGATGATGAATTTGACGCGCTATACAATTCCTTGTTCGAAAAATCGGAGAACTACATCAAGATTGTAGAGGCTTTGAGCACGAAAAACAAAGGCTTGACGCGCGAGGAAATCCTGCAAGCGACCAAGCTGGAAATGAATGGACATTTTTCAAAGTTACTGCAAAACCTCATTGACTGCGATTTCGTTCGCTGCTACAAAGGATTCGGCAACAAGTCACGCATGGGCATTTACCAACTCGTCGACCCATTTACCTTGTTCTATTACAAATTCATCAACAAGTACGGACATTCCGACAAGCCATTTTGGCAACACCAGATGGGAACACGGCAGCACGACACTTGGGCTGGACTTGCCTTTGAGCAACTTTGTCTCAACCACCATCAACAAATTGAGAAAGCCCTTGGCATTTCAGGAATTATCACGCAAGTCTATTCGTGGACGACACCACCCAACGCAGATGAGAAAGCACAAATAGACCTTATCATCCAACGCGCCGATAAGGTAATCAATATTTGTGAAATGAAGTTTTATGAGAGCAAATACACCATAAAAGCCAAGGACTACAACGATATGGAACGAAGAGTAAGGATCTTTCGGGAAAGCCGTAGCATCTGCAAGGCTATCCATCCCGTTCTCGTTACCACATACGGCTTGACGCACAACAAATACAGCCACTTGTTCCAAAATGTCGTCACCCTAAAAGACTTATTTGGATGAAAAAAAATGCAAAAAAAAATGCACACTTTTGGGCCTTAACGCATAAAAATTTCGACTTATGGCCCAAAAGTCTGCAATTTTTGGAGTCATACCACAAACTTGCACGCCTCAGGATAGAACTCCGACATCTGCTTCCGGAAGTCCGAATCGGCTGAGTTGGCATAGCTGCTGTCACGGTCTTTCACCCACTCGGGACCAGTGAAGAAACGACGCATCTTGTGGTAGTCGCCACGGTCGGAGAGATAACGCACAAGATATATCAACTCGTAGGACTTGCCGTTTTTGCCACGCCATTCTATTGCGGGCAATTCATCTCCATCGGGGCGACATCTTCCCGTCAGGCGATAGGCAAACAAAGTCTTCACTTCGTTGTCGTCGGCAATATAGCCTTTTTCGGCAAGCCAATCGATGAAGGCCACAAAGGTGTCCACGCCTTTCTTCTTTATGGCATCGTCCATATAGAAGAACTCTTTCGGCGTGTTGGACTTATACTGCCAGTCGAAGAAGTCATCGGGAAGGGTGAAAGGCTCTTTGTCGAGTGCAACCTTATATTCCTCCCAAATCTGGTTCACCAAATCCACGGCGAGAGGGTGATCGAAAAGAGGATCGATAAGGTTGCGCTCCTTCAAGGTGTACAAATCGTAATAGTTCCAATAGTAATGCAAGTCAGCAGTCAACTGGCTTATGAGAAGATCAAAATAATCCTCACAAAACTGTTCGAGGGATTCAGGGGGCCCTTCTTTGTCTTTTGCCTCTATATAGGGTTGCAATGCCGCAGCAGCCACACGACAATTCTCGTCATCCTCATTTTCGCTTAAAGCACCCACCAAATGATCAAAGGCATGTGAACGCTCTTCATCCGTCATAGTCAAGCCAGCCATCACATCATCCATACAATGTGAACACAGGCGGGCCAAAGGCGTGGTGTCGCAACGGGTCTTTTCAAGCAACGATACAAATCCTTCCTTGTCGCCTTTTTCAACAAAGTCATACAATGCTTTCTTATCGCCAGAGCCGATGGTCAACACGGAAAGAAACTCGCCAACAGTTGGCAGTATCAACGATTTCAAGGTGCCATAAATCTCATCAAGCTGCATGAAGGGAGCGTTAGTCTCTTCGTTGACGACCAACTCCTTTTCTTGCGGCAACACGCGGTTGTCGTGGATGAAGGCAATGGCCACATCCAACGGGGCGACCACCTCCTTCCACAGCTTGAGCACCAATCGGTAGTCCTTGTCGTTTTCAGTGTCGTTGATGATGGCATCCAATTTCTTTGCCGACACTTCCGGAATAGGCTGGGTGATGGCTCTCTCCAAACCCTCGTAATAAAGTTTGTTTCTCCGTATAGCTTCCTGGTTATTCATGCGGCAAAGGTAAGCAAAAAACTTCGGGTATGCCACAAAAAAAGCCCTCGGCATCATCGATACCGAGGACTCATTGTCATTCTTCCTTCCAGCTTAATGCTTGGCCTTCAAAAAGCTGTATTCCTTACCATATTTCAGGTGCTGCGCCACGAAATCGGAAGGATACTCGACCTTGTAGTCAACCACCTGGCCGTTTTCAGTGACGGGGACAATTTCGGGATTAATGAAGCCACCGTAAGGCTTCAGGCCCAAGGCGTTGTAACGCTCCTTGACTTCCTTGTGCAGTTCGGGGTCGACCTTTACAGCATATTTTTCCACGATGGCCTTGCCTGTGGCATAGTCACCTTCACTCTTGATGCGCTGGATTTCGGCCAACAGTTCGCCAAACAAACCACGCAAAGCCTCGAAGTCATTGATAACGAAGTAGGTCTTGCCGTTCTCTACTTTCTTCTCGATGACATTGGCGTCCTTGCCATGCTCATAGCACCACTCTGAGACAAGCTTGCGGTTCTGCATGTGCGCCTCGGTGACATCCTTGCCCAACTCCACACGGGCCAGCTGCGACATCATACCGTTGCGGATATAAGAGCAATACTCCGCTTTATAAGCCTCGGCATCGGGCATCACGCCTAACTCCACCATCCTCGGCTCGGCCAAGAAATACAATCCAAAGAGGTCGGCACGGGCTTCCTCCAAAGTGGAGCTGAATTCTTTCAAAGCTCCGGGTTGTGTGCCAGGCAACAGCTTGCCCGAACCATGGCCCAAACACTCGTGCAGGTTGGTGTGCACCACATCGGCATCGGAACCGTATTTCTTGCAGAGGTCGACTTCTTCCTGCGAGTAAGCAAACTCCTTGAGGGCACTCCTCGGGCATTCATCGGCAGCCTTATCATAGGCTTCCATCAGGTTGGTGATGGTCACCGACTTGGAGCCATAGTCCTTGCGGATCCAGTCGGCATTGGGCAGGTTGATGCCAATCGGAGGCGAAGGGAAACAGTCGCCACCCAGGGTGGTGACGATGATACTCTTGGCCGATACGCCCTTGCACTCCTCTTTCCTGAAGCGTGGGTCAACGGGCGAGTGGTCCTCAAACCACTGGGCGTTCTCACTGATAGTGTTGGAACGGACGGTAGCCTCAAGGTCTTTGTAATCGACGATAGCCTCCCAAGTGGCTTTCATACCCATCGGGTCGTTGTAGTCCTCAATAAAGCCGTTCACAAAGTCGATGTGTGAAACGGAATCCTGCACCCAGGCGATATTGTACTCATCCCAAGTCTTCAGGTCGCCCGTGGTGTAATAGTCGATGAGCTTCTGCGTGTAGTTGCGTTGGCTGTCGTTCTCCGCCACCTCGTTGGCCTTCTGCAGCCAGCCGATGATGGCTGTGATAGCCTCGCCATACAGACCGTCTGCTTTGTACACATCTTCATAAATCTTGCCATCTTTCTTCACCAGCTTGGAGTTGAGTCCGTAGCTAATCGGCGTTTCGTCGTTGGGCTTGCGCATCTTGTTGTAGAAGGCTTCCACATCACCCTTACGGATGTCGCCTTCATAGAAGTTCACAGCCGAGTTGACGATGATGTCGTCCTCGCTGCTGCGGCGCATCTTGTAGAGTTCTTTGTCGAAGACCACAGGTGTCAGGAAGGCGATGAAGTCGTCCACCGTCTCGCCTTCGTTAAGCGGAAGCAGGTTGGCATCGCTGCCCTTAATCAAGTCAGCAAAATAGGCCTCGCTGACCTCGGGGAAGAACTTATCCTCGGCATAGTGGTGATGGATACCATTGCTGAAAAACACACGCTTGGCATACACCACGAAATTTTGGAAATCAGCACTTTCTCGATTGCCTTGATACGAATTCAGCACAGCCTCGATGGTCTTGCGAACCACCAAATTGTACTTGAAATTCTGGTCGGCGAGGATGTCGCGACCACATTTGGCGGCTTCACCCAAATAATAGATGTAGCTCTTTTGTTGCAGCGTCAACTGTTCCCAGTCCGGGATTTGGTAACGCATAATCCTCAAGTCGGCGAACTCATCCACCAGATACTTGAATTCCTCTTTAGGCTGAGGCTGTTCGGCGACTTCCTCCTGTTGTTTCGGAGCGCAGCCCACCAAAGCGGCAGCCATTCCAACGCAAATCATCAGTTTTTTCATTTTAGACTGTTAAGTAATTCTTCATATTAAGTTATGTTTTTGACTGCGGGACTTCGAGACTTCGAGACTTCGGGACTTCGGGTTAACCCGTCTCGCAGTCCCGTGGTCTCGTAGTCTCGCGTCTATTCACTTGTATAAATCACCTGGCGTATAGTAGTCATACGGCGGCATCGTGGCAGGGTCGAGATTCGTGTAGGTCCCATCCACTTGGATTTTTTCCTTGTTATAGATGTAATGACGGCAGAACCAAAGCAAATCATCCACAGTCAGCGGACCTGCAACGGCGATGCTATGACCATAATCTTCAAAACGGCGTGCAAAATAGGGATATTGGTATTTCACGAAACGCTTCACTAAAGCATCCGTACCAAAAAAGCCAACATTCATAAAACTAATTCCCTTGTAAGACACCAGGTTATCCCTCATGCCGTGAAACATCATCGTAGGAGCCGGCTCTCGATTGCGATACTGGACCTTGCCTTCATGCGAAAAAATGGCTCCGGCATAACTTACCACACCCGCCAGACGGAAATCTTCAGGCAGGCTATTGGAATTGAGATAACCGTTGCACAAGGCATAATCGGTCTGCAAAGAAGTGATTGCACCTGCACTAGAGCCTATCATCACAATGTAATCTTTATTGACCTTCAGTTCCTTGGCGTGCTCGAGCAGATAGGCAATGGCCGAGATGGCATCTTCCGTTGCCATATAAACCGCCTTCTCCAAAGGTTCAGTATTGAAAATATTAAGGTTCTTCGCTCCTTTCAAGCCTAAACGGTAGTCTATAGCGGCAACCATAAAGCCTTCATCGACAAGCTGTTTGAAGTAAGCTTTTTCCCACTTGCCATCGCGATGGCCTCCTATGAAGCCGCCACCGAAGACATAGACCATGCAAATCGTGCTGTCGTGGACATATTCAGGGGTGTAGAAATCAAGATAGAGCTGAAGCGTGTCGCGCTCGGCATACTGGTAGGTCTTCATATCCTGCGCGAAGGCCGTCATGCCCGCAAGGAATAGGGTCAATAATAGTATTAGTTTTTTCATTGATATTGTATTTCGACAATGACCACTAACTATGACTATGACCGCATTTACGCATTGTTGAAGCGGTCATAGTCATTGTCACAAGTCATTGTCATGATTGATGTGTTTTATAGTATTCTTTCAGAAATTCCGGTAACTGACGCAAGGCGGCCTGTTCGCGCCATTGCTTCCGCACCTCCTGGGCGGGCACACCGAAGACGGCCTTGCCCGGCTCGATATTCTTGTCGACAGCGGAAGTGGCCAGCACCACAGCGCCTGTGCCGATGACCAGATCCTTATTGACACACACACGGCCCCAAAGAATCACATCGTCCTCGATGCGCGTCACGCCAGCGATGGCGGCATGGGCACCGATGAGGCAGTTGTGGCCAATGTAACTGTCGTGGCCTATCTGACAGTGATTGTCGAGCTTGGTCCCACTCTCAATGATGGTGTCGGAAGTGACGCCACGGTCGATGCTGCACAATGCCCCGATTTCCACATCATCGGCAATGACAACGCGACCGAAGGACTCAAATTTCTTGAAGCCTTCGTTACGGCGCTGGAAATAGTAACCATCGGCACCAATGACACTGCCCGAATGAATGATGACATTGTCGCCGATCACGCAGTGGTCGTAGATGGTCACATTGGGATGGATGAGGCAGTTCTTCCCAATGACCGTGTGATGTCCAATGAATGACCCTGGCATAATGAGCGTACCCTCCCCTATCTCGGCCGAGTCGCTGATGGGCTGCGTCTGTGGCTCGAAGGGACGGAAATGGCGCATGATACGCAAGAAGGCATCAAACGGGTCGGGATGCAGAAGAAGGGCTTTGCCTTCGGGGCAAACTACCTCTTTATTAATAAGTACCACCGTGGCAGCTGAGTTAAGTGCCTTGGCATAGTATTTTGGATGGTCGACGAAGGTGATGTCGCCTGCCTCCACCTTGTGGATTTCATTCAGGCCTGTGATGGGAAAGTTGGCGGGACCAATATATTTTGCATCAATGAGTCCCGCAATAGTTTTCAGAGTAGTTTTCTTGATTTTCATCGGCTTATGAATTGTTTGAACAACTATTATCTCACACAAATCCGCTTTTTATCTCACGCAGAAATGGAAGATTCAACGAAGTTAATCCACAGAACTCGCAGAACCTGCCGGTGTCAAATATTGCGTCACATTGCGATTCACATAATTCTGCGCATTCTGCGTGCAAAAACTTCGCCTGCAAAAATACAAAAAAAGTGCAAAGTCACAAAACTCTGCACTTTTCAGTTTTATTTATCTCAAACCGAACAAATCCTAAACCATCAGAAATTTTTTCGGATTCTTCGGATCCTTTCGGTTAGAGGCAATTATGCCTTCACACGTTCGCAGTACTCGCCTGTGCGGGTGTCGACGCGAATCATATCGTCGGTGTTGATGAACAGCGGCACGCGGACCATAGCACCAGTCTCAACGGTGGCTTCCTTCAAAGCATTGGTGGCAGTGTTGCCCTTCTCACCAGGCTCGGTGTAAGTCACTTGCAGGACGGTCTTCACCGGCATTTCAGCGAAGAGGATAGTCTCGGTGCTGGCATCTACGACGACGTCAACGATATCATTTTCCTTCATGAACTTCACACCGGTGATGTTGTCGCCAGCGATCGGGATCTGTTCGTAGGTCTCGGTGTGCATGAAGATATAGTCCTCACCTTCCTTGTAGAGGTACTGATAGGGACGGTGCTCAACGCGGACATCCTCGAGCTTCACGCCAATGTCGAAACGCTTTTCCAAAACATTGCCGCTCAACACGTCCTTCAGTTTGATACGCATGATAGTGTTGCCCTTGCCAGGCTTAACATGTTGGAAGTCAATGCAGAAATAAATCTTTCCATCCAAACGGACGGCGCTTCCAATCTTTACATCTTGACTTAACATAGTATTTCAGATTTAATTATTTAAGATTCAAAGATTTAAGATTCAAAATTCCTTCCACATTATAGGAATGAAGTTGCAAAGATACACTTTTTCAAGGGACTTTTGCAAGTATTTTGACACTTTTTCAAAGGACTTTTTGAGAACCCGACATTTTTTCAAGGGAGTTTTTGGCAATCCTGAACACTTTTTCAAGGGAGTTTTGCAAAAGTCAGAACATTTACTCCTTCAATTTGCTTTGACAGCCCTGATTGGCCGGCCCCAATCGCGGGAATTGAAGTGGCTCGTGTTGGAACCAGCCGAGTTGAAATCGAAATACCATGCCATATCCGAGTAAAACACATAGAGCGAGCTCGACCAATACTCGCCATCGGTGCCAACGAAGACAAGGTCGTTCCCCGACCACCAACCAGCAGCCGGAAGGAAGAGCGTGTTGCCATTGCTACCGATGAAAAGTCTTCCATTCACGCCGTATTGGGTCGTCCAAACTGACGTACAATTGTTGTTCAGTTCCTGCCATTCCTCTAACGTGGGCATACGCGCGCCGTCGCCCAAACTGGCCGTGGCTGCGTCGTCGACGTGTTGCAGGATGGTAAGGGTATCGGTTAAGCCGTCGCATCCGTAATTTGGGTGGCGACAATATTTTGTAAATGAATGATTATCGCCGTTGCAGCTATACGTGTAAGTGCTCCAATCGTAAACACTCTTAGGTTGCGTTTCGGCCCAAGCAAAATAGTCGCCATTGTCTCCAAGGTGGTTGGCGCCCACATTGCGCGTGGCCCACAACAAGCCGCTCGGCAGGCCGAGGTCAACCCAATCGGCTGTGTCGATGGCCCTGACGACACTAACCGTGTCCATATCAGCCAGCGGTGTCCATTCCGTTCCCTCGCTGTGAATCAAGGTCTGGCCCGAGGCATCAATGTGGATGTTGACGACAGATTGGGTGTCGAAGCAAACGGTTCCGTTCGGAGTATTGAACATAATGACATAACCCCTATGACTTTGACCATAGCCGAACACACACACCATAAGACATAATACGAACAAAACACTCTTTTTCATTTCCGAATGAATTTGATAGTTTGGTTGTTGACTTTGATGACATACAATGTGTTAGGTGCAAGGGCGGTCAGGTCGATGACACATTCCTTACAGTTCGGATTGCTGAACACCACATGCCCCAACAAATCGAAAACGATGATGTTTCCCATGCCAGAACCATTCACAAACAGCTTGTCGCCGATAACGTAACTGCCATTGCCGCCCTCATTGTTATTAACTTCGCTAACATCCTCTTCCGAGAAATAATATCTGACCATTTCATCCATAAAAAAGCTCAGATCGTTCACCACCATTAAGGAATCTTTGAACTGGATGTCGATGCCGTTGGCTACTTCGTAACTGACCAAGGAATTGTCAGGCAAGACGAAATTGCAGTATGTCAACATGCCCTTGTCTTGAGCTTTCAATCCGAGGCATCCGGCCAATACCACCAGGAGAAAAAGGATTTGCTTTTTCATATTCGAGTAAAATTAGGTTACAAAAATATGGAAGCTTTTCTTACCGTGCAAATTAATTGCAAAAAATAGCATTTATTTTTCAATCAAAACGGCAAAATGATTGTTTTTTTTCGGCAGAGGTTCACACCATCTGCCTGGGTGCTGCCGTCCCTTCGGGACTTCGCGGCACATAGAAACCCCGAAGGGGTGTCAGCCTCATAGGCGGGCGGTGTAAACCCTCGCCGACAAAAAATGCCATCCATTAGTCCCTCATATCATATTATTCCCTAATTTTACCGCCAAATTCTTAAACCCTATCAAATATGAGAAAAAACAAACTTTTCCTGTTAGCCATGATTACCTGTCTAATCGTATCGTGCAACACACAACCCCGTGAAAACGGAGCCAAAAATGAAACAAAAACCGACACTAAGACCGAGGTCAAGGAGAAAATCGGACCGAAAGAGCTCACCTTGCAATCGGACATCATGACGCCCGAAGTGCTGTGGAGTATGGGCCGCATCGGCGAATACAGCCTCTCGCCCGACCATCAGCAAATCGTCTACAACGTGACCTACTACAGCGTGCCCGAAAACCGCAGCGGTTCCACCTTGTATATTATGAACGCTGACGGCACCAACAACCGCGTGCTTTCGGATGCCAACGTGAGCGAATACAGCCCACAATGGCGCCCCGACGGAAAGAAGATTGGCTTCCTCGCCCCTAACGATGATGGAGTGATGCAACTTTGGGAAATCAACCCCGACGGTACTGGCCGCCAATGCGTCTCCAACGAAACCGACGACATCAACGGTTTCCTCTACTCACCCGACTGCCAACAGGTCATCTTCACCAAGGAAGTGAAGCTGAAAGAGACCGTGGCTGACATCTATCCCGACCTCGACAAGTCGTCGGGCCGCATCAACAACGACTTGATGTACCGCCACTGGGACCACTGGGTAGACACCTACGGCCATATCTTCGTGGGTAATTTCAGCAGCGGCAAGATCGAGGCTTCGTTTGACGCGATGCAAGGCGAGCAATGGGAAGCCCCCGTGCGTCCCTTCGGCGGCATGGAGCAGGTGCAGTGGCTGCCCGACGGCAAGAGCTTCGTCTACTGCTGCCGCAAGAAAGTCGGCAAGGACTACGCCCTCTCCACCAACACCGACATATACCAATACATCATCCAAAGCGGCGAGTGCAAGAACCTCACCGAAGGCATGATGGGCTACGACCTCAACCCCGTCATCTCGCCCGACGGCAAATACATGGCCTGGGAGAGCATGGAACGCGACGGCTACGAGAGCGACAAGCAACGCCTCTTCGTGATGAACCTCGAAACGGGCGAAAAGACCGACTACTCGGCCCGCTTCGACCAGTGCTGCACGGGCTTCAGCTGGGCCGACGACAGCAAGACCTTGTACTTCATCAGCGACGCCTACGCCACCGACCAGCTCTACGCCCTCAACCTTGAAAACGGCGAAATCAATAAGCTGACGGAAGGCCAACACAACTATGTCTCTGTGCAGTTCAACGGCGACAAGCTGATTGCAGGCCGCCAGTCGATGAGTCACCCGACGGAGCTCTTTAGCGTCAACCCCGCCACGGGAGAAGCCACGCAGATTACCACCGTTAACGACAAGATCTTCGCCCAACTCACTATGGGCGATGTCAAAGAACGCTGGGTGAAGACCACCGACGGCAAGGATATGCTCGTGTGGGTCATCTACCCGCCCCATTTCGATGCCAACAAGCAATACCCTGCCCTGCTCTACTGCGAAGGCGGACCGCAGAGCACCGTGAGCCAGTTCTGGAGCTACCGTTGGAACTTCCAGATGATGGCCGCCAACGACTATATCATCGTTGCACCCAACCGTCGCGGCTTGCCTGGATTCGGTCAGGAATGGCTTGAAGAAATCAGCGGCGACTACGGTGGACAGTGCATGAAAGACTACCTGAGCGCCATCGACGAACTGAAGAAAGAGCCTTACATCGACGAAAACCGCCTCGGTGCCGTGGGTGCCAGCTTCGGCGGCTTCAGCGTGTACTGGCTGGCCGGTCACCACGACGGACGATTCAAGGCTCTCATCGCCCACGATGGTATGTTCAACCTTGAAGCACAATACCTTGAGACCGAAGAGATGTGGTTCGTCAACTGGGACCTCGGTGGCCCCTTCTGGGATTGGAACAACCCCACCGTGCGCAAGACCTACGCCAACTCACCCCACCTCTTCGTCGACAAATGGACCGCGCCCATCCTCGTCATCCACGGTGGCCTCGACTACCGCATCTGCTTCACGCAAGGCATGCAGGCCTACAACGCCGCCATCCTTCGTGGCCTCGATGCCGAGTTCCTCTATTTCCCCGACGAGAACCACTGGGTTTTGAAACCGCAGAATGGCGTTTTGTGGCAACGCAGGTTCTATAACTGGTTGGATAAATATTTGAAATAACGGTTTCCCCTGGTTTGTAGAGACGTGCCATGGCGCGTCTCTACAAGCCAACCCCAAAAACAATCAACAATGTCAGACGACCTATTCCAAAACAAATACCGAATAGAATCCGCCCGTGCCAATTGGCACGATTACAATGGTGGTTCATATTTCATTACCATTTGCACGAAACACCGAGAACATTTTTTCGGCGAAATCGAGAATGGGGAAATGATGTTGTCTAACATTGGGAAATACACCCAACAATGTATCGAGGAAATCACACAACACAATCCCTATGCGGAAATACCGCAATCTGTGATTATGCCTAATCATGTTCATCTAATCGTAATTATCACGGCACCAAATGGTAGAGACATGCCATGGCGAGTCTCTACAACCGGCAAAAACGAAACAATGCAAAACATTGCCAATAGACAAGGAAGGCTATCAACCGCTATTGCTGGATTCAAACAGACTGTCACCCGTTACGCCAACAAAAACGACATTCCATTTTCCTGGCAACCCCGTTTCCACGACCACATCATTCGTGACACGCCTGAAATGAACCGCATTGCGACATATATTGAAAACAATGTGGCAAATTGGAAATATGATGAATTCTATATGCCATAAAACCTTGTTTAGACGTTGCATGCAACGTCTAAAATACGGTAAAACAGAATAATGTAGAGACGTAGCACGATGTCTCTATTATTTTCGTTTTTCCTCCAACAATTGAGGCACCGGCTGGCGCGGCGGAAGGTTTTCCATCAGTTTTTCCGTATCTACCGTATTGCCTTTCGCGTTTCCTCCATAGTTTACGGTCCTGCCATTTCTAC
>CAMJHP010000059.1 GCA_946405575.1 uncultured Bacteroidales bacterium
CAGTCCCTTTTTTTACGCGCCAACGCTCAGACACACTTTTTGGGACAGTATCCAACTGAGAGTCTGGCACTGCCGCCCCAAAATGTTCTTTTATCAAGGCTTGTTAGATCTATTTTTTGTTTGCCTTCTTTTGCAGCAACCAGATAGTCCATCACTACGCCTCCTCTGATAGCGACATGGAGTTTTTTGACATCGCCAAACAAATATCCAAAATAGGCTGGAACACGAAGGCTTGTGCTGGAAGTAGATAAAATCTTTGAGGAATACTGACCGTATGAAAAGCCTAATCCCGGGGTGAAGAAAACAGGAATCTCTTTATTCATAATGCCACCTTCCACTTGCATCATAAACCCAAAATACGATGGTTGAAAAAAATTGAAACCCATTATACCGCATACAACAGGAGCAATGGGCCTTTCACCCTTATTTCCTAAAATGGAACTTTGTCCTATAGCCATTCCGCTGAACAGCAACGCTAACATGACTATCAATACAAATCTTTTCATTTCAATTAATTTTAATTGTCAAGGAGGTTGACCAAACTGACTTGGTCTCCCTCCTCCTTCTTATTGTTGTTTTCAGAAATATCTCTCCAATTCCAATGTATCACCATATACACTCTCTTTCAGCACCAGCCGATTTGAAGTACATGATTGGATTGTATATGTCACAGTTTTAGCTTGCCCGTCAACAAAGCCGTATGTGTGGCCATAAACCCAAGGACCATATGGTTCATCATCAAAAGTAACATCTGTGTAAGATGCGGTAATGGTATTTCCTGAGATAGTATAAGTACCTTGAGCGATAACACCACTAAAACTATTAGTATATTCAAAGAAAATATTTCCCTTTCCATTATCATCAAAGATAAGATATAGGTTGAGTTCATCGTATGTGGGCGAAAGCATATTCCAACCACCTGGAAGCATAGTTTCATAATTACTATTTCCTCCACCAGAAGAATCTGTGGTAAAAGCTTTGTCTTCACCATAATAATATTTTGTACCATCAAAGGCAAAAGCCCTAACATGGTACTTTGTGTTAGGAGTAAGGTCGCTGATCGTGCATACGTATGGCTGGTCACAAACTTCTGTAGATATTTTGTTGTCAGCCGGAGTCGGATTGGATGAAGTGCTCCAACACACTCCTAATTCGGTGAGTGAAACATTCCCATCCACAATGGCATCACCACCGCATGACGCAGAAGTGCTGGTAATGTCGGTTGGAGTGTAGGTGGTTACTTTGACATTTGAGTTTGTGTCTCCATCGTCATTAGGCTTTGTGCAGCCTGCCAGATATAATGCCAATAGCATCATACCAAAAAGTGTCATCGTTTTTCTCATGACATATTTCCTTTCTTTTTTGCGGCATCGATACCCAAAACGCCAAATCCATTTTGAATTTGATTGTTACATTCAAAACACACCGAAAAAAGAAGCGCGGGTATCTAAACTATTGCTCATCCCGCGTATCAGGCTCTAGCATTGCCTCCAATCGAGGATAAGCAATGCCGAAAGCCCACGCTCTATCATATATACAAAAAGGTATATACGCAAACATGGACGCTGGCTATTGCTTTATCATGCGATTGGGTTCGGACTTGCTAGATTCGATACGCCGCAGATAAAGCGTTAGTACAACGCCTTTCTCTCAATATGTTTGTCGCTCGGCCTTTCGGCTTTGCGACAGGGCAAAAATACATAAATTTTGGATTGCGCAAGGGGAAATGAAAAAAAATTATTATTGAAATGATGCTCAAAATCAACTTTTATGTTTATTTTTGCAGCAAAATAATCATATATGGAAAGAAACCTATTTTTGGAATTGCTTGAAGACGGCAACAAAGTTAGCCTGTATTCACCTCATTTTGAGGGCGAAGCGTATTCTGAATTTGAAACATTCCTACTTGCTTACAAAGACTCCTACCCTGACGATGTGCGCCAATTGGTGTATCGTCTCGACATCATCAAACGCGATGGTGCCGATGATAGGCATTTCCGCTATGAAGGAACGCGCAAAGACAGGGTGATGGCTTTACCTTCACATCTTGAAACGACTTCGCTCCGTCTTTATCTGCTCAATATTGCTGCCAAAGTATTGATACTTGGCAACGGCGGATTAAAAACAACCGCCACCTACGAGGAAGATTCTCATTTACACAAATGTGTGCAAACACTTCAAAAAATTGATATTCAGCTGAAACAATTAGAGAAACAAAAAGTCATCACGGTGACTGGAACCAAGTTGTTGGGCACTCTTACTTTTTCTATAGACGACGAACCATAAAAGCCTTGAAAGATGAAAACGAACCGAATAATGGACGAAATCCGCGAAACGATTTCACCCGAGATGAAGATGCAGATGGAACTTTCGGTGGCCATTGCCAACCGTATATATGAAATCCTTGAGGAAAAAGGAATGTCTCAAAAGGACTTCGCCCGTCTGATGGGAAAGACCGAAACGGAAATCAGTCGTTGGCTTTCAGGAACGCATAATATGACCTTGGCTACCCTGTGCAAGATTTCCATTGCGTTAGGCGAAAACCTATTGGAAGTACCTGTAAACCATAGTGAACTTGTTATGGTTTAAAATCCCAACTCCCATGACCCTCCTCGACTGGCTACCAATAACGAAGAAAGAAACCGACCTCCGTGGTTGGGATGAGGTGGACGTGGTGTTCGTCACTGGCGATGCGTATGTCGATCACCCTGCGTTTGGAGCAGCTGTCATTGGTAGGGTACTTGAACACAACGGCTTCCGTGTAGCCCTTATCCCGCAACCTAACTGGCGCGATGACCTGCGCGACTTCAAGAAATTCGGCAAGCCGAGACTTTTTTTTGGCGTGTCGGCGGGCTGCATGGACTCAATGGTGAACCACTACACCGCCAACAAACGATTGCGCAGTAACGATGCTTACACTCCTGGCGGCGAGGCAGGCTTCCGTCCTGACCGTGCCACTATTGTCTACTGCAATATCCTCAAGCAACTCTATCCTGATGTGCCCGTCGTCATCGGCGGCATCGAGGCCTCACTGAGACGTGTGACCCACTACGACTATTGGGACGACTGCCTGAAACCTAGCATCTTGGTCGACTCGAAGGCCGACCTTGGTGTATACGGCATGGGCGAAATCACTATGGTGGAAATCGCGAAGGCCATCCAAAAAGGAAAAAAAGTCAGTGAACTGACCAACATCCAGCAGACCTTCTTTTTGCAAGACAAAAAGACTCCACTTCCCGACTTCGAGGGCGAGACCATCGAACTTGTGTCACATGAAGTCTGTTTAAAAGACAAGAAGAAATACGCCTCCAACTTCCGTCATATTGAGGAAGAATCGAATAAGAAACACGCAGCAAGGCTGATACAAGATACTGGAAACCAACGGCTTATCATCAACCCACCTTTACCTACTTTCACAACAGAACAGATTGATGCTTCGTTCGACTTGCCCTACACACGTATGCCGCATCCAAAATATGCCAAGCGCGGTGTCATCCCCGCCTACGAGATGATTCGCCACTCGGTGAACCTGCATAGAGGCTGTTTTGGAGGTTGTGCGTTTTGCACCATTTCGGCGCACCAAGGCAAGTTCGTGGCTTCACGCAGCAAAGAGTCTATCATGCGCGAGGTGGAAAAAGTCACTGAAATGGAAGACTTCAAGGGCTATATCAGTGACCTTGGAGGTCCATCGGCCAATATGTACCGCATGAAGGGTAAGGACGAACGCCTCTGCGAGAAATGCGCACGCCCAACTTGCCTACAACCAAGCGTTTGCAAAAACCTTAGCACCGACCACCATCCACTTATCGAGATTTATCAAGAAGTCGATAAAAACCCAAAAGTGAAAAAAGCCACCATCGGTTCAGGCATCCGCTACGATCTGTTTCTGCACGACTGCACGCCTGAGGAAAACAAAGCAATGGGCTACGACGAATACTTCCGCCAACTGGTCACGAGGCATGTCAGCGGCAGACTGAAAGTCGCTCCCGAACACACCAGCGATGCCGTCCTCAAGCTCATGCGCAAACCCAAGTTCGACATGTTCGTCAAACTGAAGAAGAAATTCGACGCTATCAACGAAAAGGAGCATCTGAACCAACAGCTTATCCCTTATTTCATCTCTTCACACCCCGATTGTTATCTTGAAGATATGGCCGATTTAGCATTGAGAACCAAAGAGTTGGGATATCATTTGGAACAAGTGCAAGACTTCACGCCCACCCCGATGACTTTGGCTACCGAAATCTATTATTCCGGTTACAACCCCTACACTTTGGAGCCTGTCTTTTGTGCCAAAACCAAAGAAGAAAAGCTTGCCCAACAACGCTTTTTCTTCTGGTACAAGCCTGAAAATCGCGAATGGGTGAAAAACGCCTTGCGGCGCATTGGCCGTGCGGATTGGATCAAAAAGCTATATAAGAGTTGAGAGTTATCCAGTTGTTCTGCTTGCGGTTGTCAGTTGTCCTCTGTCCTACGTCCCGAAGTATAGCAGACCCAAAGTCAACAAATAAACAATTAAACATTCAACACTTCAACAATAATCACTACCTTTGCCGCAAATTTCTAAACAAATAACATTCAATTATGAAGAGACATCTCATTGGAGCCATCGTGCTCATCGCAGCCCTTGCCTTTGCAGGTTGCAACAACAAAAAACAAAAAGAAGAAGAGGCCAAAGAAAAAGCCATCGAAACCGTTACTGAGGGAACCGAACGCCCCAACCGCTTGCTCATCATCGTTGACCCGCAAATCGACTTCACCACGGGCAGTCTTGCCACCAAAAAAGGTCCCGCTTCTATGGACTATCTCGCCAAAGCCTTGAAAGAAGGTGCTTGGAAAAACTACAGCTGGATTATTGTCACCCAAGACGCTCACCCGTCTAACCACTGCTCTTTTGTGGATAAAGGTGGCATATTCCCGCCTCATTGTGTGCAAGGTACGGAAGGTATGAATGTCTATCCTGCCCTTCAGGAAGTCCTGAATTCACTTACACAAAACATCTCAGACATCCATTATATGCAAAAGGGTGACCTCGATGAAAGAGAAGAATTCAGCATTTTCCAAAACGAACACAGTGGAGAAAAGCTCCGCACCGTCATCAAAGACATCAATTTTGAAGGCATTGACATCTGCGGCATTGCCACGGACTATTGCGTTTACGAAACCACGAAAGACCTGATGGCTTTCTATCCTGCCAAACAAATTCGCATCGTCACTAACTGCCTTGCCGCCGTCGACGAAAACGACACCAAGCTCGCCGACCTGATGAAGGAAAATGGCATCAAAGGCATTAAGTTTTAATATTTGACGCGAGACTGCGAGACCACGGGACTACGAGACAAGCAAAGTCCCGAAGTCTCGAAGTCCCGAAGTCCCGTGTCACAACTATGAGCAAATTCAAATCTTTCCTACAGCGCAAGGGCGTCGACATGACCTGGAAGGCCTATTTTGTCGACGCTCTTGGTGTTATGGCTTTGGGCCTGTTCGCTTCGTTGCTCATTGGCACCATCTTCCAGACTCTAGGCGACAAGACAGGCATCGAGGCCTTCGAAACCATTGCCAAATATGCAAAAGCCGCTACGGGAGCCGCCATTGCCGTAGCCATTGCCTACAAACTTAAATGCGAAGGGTTAGTGCTGTTCAGTGCCATCGCCGTCGGCATCGCGGGCAACGAATTGGGAGGTCCTATGGGTGCGTATGTCGCAGTCATCGTTGCGATTGAGCTGGGCAAGATGGTCTACAAAGAGACTCAAGTCGACATCCTCGTCACCCCCGCCGTGGTCATCATAAGTGGAGTGTTGATGGCCTATCTCGTCGGTGCACCCATCCAGAAGGTGATGACCGCACTCGGTACTTTTATCGAGAATGCCACCCTGATGCAACCCTTCCTTATGGGTGTCGTTGTCTCTGTGGTCATCGGGATGGTGCTTACACTGCCAATTAGTTCGGCAGCCATCTGTCTCGCTATCGGCCTAGGCGGCATCGCTGGAGGCGCGGCCACAGCCGGCTGTTGTGCCCAGATGATTGGTTTCGCCGTGTTGAGTTTCAAGGAAAACCGTTGGGGCGGACTGGTGGCACAAGGTCTCGGCACCTCCATGCTGCAAATGGGCAACATCGTGAAGAACCCCAAAATCTGGATTCCTGTGCTACTCACTGCCGCCATCACTGGACCTATCTCCACCTGCATTTTCCACCTTGAGAATATACCCATCGGCTCCGGTATGGGAACCTGCGGCCTCGTCGGACCCATCGGCATCTACACCGCAATGCCCGAAGGCGGCGCGAATATGTGGATTGGAATGCTGCTCGTGTGTTTCGTCATTCCCGCCCTACTCTCTTGGCTCTTTGGCTTGGTTTTCAGAAAAATCGGCTGGATTCGAGAAGGCGACCTCAAAATCGACTGCTGATGCCGAAAGCTCTTTCAAAGCCCCTTTCACCCGACCAAGTTTTGGACAAGATGGCCAAATATTGTGCCTATCAGGAACGTTGTGTGAAGGATGTCCGCGACAAGCTGAAAACCTTCGACATCTCCGAAGAGGAAAAGACAAAAACACTTGATTATCTTTTGAACAATCGTTTCGTCAACGATGAAAGATTTGCCAAGAGTTTCGTGCGAGGCAAGGTCAACCAAAGCGGCTGGGGTGTGAACAAAATCCGTTTCCACCTCATACAGAAAGGCATCGATAAAGAGATCATCGAAGAAGCTTTAGGACAGACCGACGAAGAAGTCTACCGCCAACGACTTACTGAAATCTTGAAAACAAAAGCCAAAACCATAAAAGCCGATTCCGACTTCGAGAAAAAACGCAAATTGGCTGCTTATGCCTTGCAGAAAGGATTTGAAAGCTCTTTGGTTTGGGAGATAATAAAGGATTTGGCAATTTGACAAGTTTTTGTATCTTTGCCGAAATTTTGTGAGCAACGCTATGAGATTTCCAAAACGCCTGATAACGCAAACACCAGAGTGCTTGACAGAACCCGTCGGCCAGTTGCTTAATGTCGTCATCTCGTCTTTGTTCGCATTAGTATTTTTGACCGCTTACGTCCCATTCTCTGAAACAGCGTGGTTCCAAGTGGGCAAAAGCAACTATTTCTTCATCACAGCAGCGTTCGTGGGATCCGGTATGTTGTTCCTTACTCTGAGCCGCATATTGATGAACTGGGTAATTAGAAAAAGCAGGCATTTCCCTTTTTGGCTATACCTTCTGTGGCTTTTCTTAGAAATGATGATTATCGCCGTGTGCCACACCTTAATCTCCTATTTTGAAATTCGGTCTACAGACCACAGCTTCGGTTATCTTTATGCCAAAAGTGTCCTCATCACTTTTGTCGCCCTGGCGGTGCCCTACACTGTCACCATACTGGCCATCTTGCTCAAAGACACGCGACAGCGCCTTATGCTTACCAAGAGCGACACGGTGGAATCTGACGACGAGGTGATGCCCGAACACACCGAAATCATCAACCTGATGGACAACAACGGCAACTTGAAACTATCCGTCAAGCTTGATAACCTCTATTATATTAAGGCAGAGGACAACTATATCAATGTGTTTTATCAGCGAAGTGGAGCCATCGCCAGTTATCTGCTTCGCTGCAAGATGCAAACCATCGCTGACAACTGCGTGGACTCCAGCTCGTTGATGCGCTGCCACCGCTCTTATATCATCAACATCAAAAAGGTAAGCGTTCTCCATAACGAAGCAGATGGCTTCGTCATCGACTTCGAGCGCGAAGGTCTAGATTCGGTGCCAGTTTCAAAGACCTATTCGGCGAAGGTGTTGGAGGCGTTCAACAAGAAATAAATGAAAAGCCCCGCTCATTGGCGAGGCTTTTCTTCTGCAATCGTTTTCAAAATTCGTTTCCTAGCAATTCATGCCGCCACAGCAGTGGATGACTTGACCTGTGACATACGAGCTGAGGTCGCTGGCGAGGAAGAGCGCCACGTTGGCCACATCCTCGGGCGTGCCGCCGCGACGCAGCGGGATGAGGCTTTCCCATTGCTTGCGGACATCCTCTGGCAGGGCATTGGTCATAGCGGTGATGATGAAGCCAGGAGCAATAGCGTTGTGGCGGATGTTGCGTACACCCATCTCCTTGGCTGCGCTCTTGGTGAAGCCGATGATACCAGCCTTCGAGGCACTGTAGTTGCATTGGTTGGCATTACCCGAAACACCCACCACCGAACTCATATTGATGACGCTACCACCTGCCTGCTTCCACATCACAGGCTGCACGGCCTTGGTAAAGTTGAACACCGACTTGAGGTTCACGTTGATGACGGCATCCCATTGTTCCTCTGTCATACGCTTCAGCGCAGTGTCCTTGGTGATACCGGCATTGTTCACGAGAACGTCAATACGGCCAAAGTCCTTGACAATTTCATCGACGACCTGATGCGTCTCCTCAAAATTGGCGGCGTTGGAAGCATAAGCCTTAGCCTTGATGCCCAAAGTTTGCAGTTCCTTTTCCGTTTCCATGACGACATCGTTCAGGGCGATATCGGTGAAGGCAATGTTGCATCCTTCCTGGGCAAAACGCAGGGCGATAGCCTTACCAATGCCTCGACCAGCTCCCGTAATCAGAGCCACTTTATTGTCTAATAGTCCCATAATATTCAAGATTTAAAGATTTAAAATTCAAAATTTGAGATTGTTTTCAGTTTTTTGACCATGACTTGTGACTATGACAATGACTGCTTTCACCCAAGTTGAAGCGGTCATAGTCATTGTCATTAGTCATAGTCCTATGGTTTCTTTGTATATTTCTCAATCAGTTCATATAAGTCGCCGACGGTCTTGGCATTCGCCGTTTCAGTTTCAGTAAATTTCACGTTGAATTCGCGTTCCAAAAGCACAGATAATTCCACGAAGTCAAGTGAGTCGGCACCCAAGTCATTGAACAAATGTTTTTCCGGAGTAATCTCACTCTCGTCAAGTTTCATCTTGGAAGCAATCAACGCACGTGCCTTGTCTTGAATCTTTGACATTTCCAATTTAAGATTTAAGATTTAAAACTTAAGATTCAAGTTTCATTGCTTATTGCGAGTGTCAGGGAGCAGGGCAAAGGAGAGTTCACCCTTGACGCACATCTTGCCGCCGACACTGAGCACTGCCGAGCAAATGTAGATGTTGCGCAGATGATAGGTCAACGTGGCTTCCACCTCGACGGTGTCGCCAGGCTTGACACTATTCTTGAAGCGCACCTTATCGATACCCGTGTAGAATGTCAACTTGCCGATGAGGTCGTCCTTCATTAGCAGGGCACATGACTGTGCCATAATTTCGCAAAGGATAACACCCGGCACGACAGGTTCGCCAGGAAAATGGCCTTGCAGGAAGAATTCCTCGCCCGTCACATAGTACTTGGAATGGGCCACATGGTTCTCATCTAGAGTCATCTCGTCGACCAAGAGCATAGGCTCACGATGCGGAAGATACTGTTTGATTTCGTCTCTGTTCATATTGTTGAATCGTTGTTTGTTGAATCGTTGAATTGTTTGCCACAGAACCTACAAAACCCTCAAAACCTACTTTACTGGTTGGGAAAAGCAAGCCAACCGACTGCTTTTCGGCGATGCATGGTTGTGCAGTCGCCATACTCTTTTCTTTGGATTTATTATTCATTGTTTTGCAAGTTTTGAATGTTTCAAGGTTATTATTTCACTTTACGGATCGCTAGGCAGGCATTGTGTCCGCCGAAGCCCAAGGAGTTGGAAATGGCAATGTCCAAATCCACTTTGAGCGGATTGTTGGGTGTATAATCGAGGTCGCACTCAGGGTCGGGCTCATCCAGGCCAATGGTCGGAGGCACAATATTGTTGTTCAAAGCCATCACACTGATGATGAGCTCGATGGCGCCGGCAGCACCAAGGGCGTGACCCATTTCCGACTTAGTGGAGCTGATATGTGCCTTATGGGCTTCCTCCTCGCCCATCGCAATCTTGATGGCACGGGTTTCTCCACTATCATTCATCGGAGTTCCCGTACCATGGGCATTGATATAGATGCTCTCACCAGCCTTGAATTGGGCTTCTTCGAGGGCTTGCTTGATGGCCAACGACTGTGTAGTGCCATCAGGACGCGGTGCCGTGCTGTGATAGGCATCACAAGAGTTGCCGTAACCGCAAAGCTCGGCGTAAATCTTTGCGCCACGTTGCTTGGCATGCTCATATTCCTCAAGGAGCACAATACCCGACCCCTCGGCAATGACGAAACCAGCACGGTTCTTGTTGAACGGCAGAGAAGCATATTTGGGGTCTTCCGACTTCGTCAAAGCCTTGCAGTTGGCAAAACCACCGATGGAGACGGGATTGATACCAGCCTCAGAACCACCAGCGATAACGGCATCGGCATAGCCGTGCTTAATGGCGCGATAGGCCTCACCGATGCTGTGTGTTCCTGTGGCGCAAGCCGTCACGATGGGCACGCACGGACCCTGAGCGTTGTATCGGATAGCCACGCTACCCGAAGCTTGGTTTCCAATCATGGTTGGAATCATAAGGGGCGAAATCCAACGTGCACCTTCGTCATAGTAAGTTTTGACGCCACGCATAATGGTATCGAAGCCACCAATGCCAGAACCAACGTACACGCCCAAACGGTCAGGGCTCATCTGCATATCCTCGTTGTCTTTCATAGCCTGATAGGCAGCGGCCAAAGTGTAGACCGCGAAACGGTCATTACGTTTGACAAATCCTTTGTCAACCCCACAAGCTTCAGGATTGAAATCCTTCAGCTCGGCAGCGATCTTCACGGGAAGGTCGGTAGTGTCGAACGATTTGATGAAGTCGATGCCACAATAGCCCTTCATCAGGTTCTCCCAAATAGTCGGCAGGTCGTTGCCAATCGGCGAAACGGCACCCATGCCTGTAATAACTACTCTTCTATTATTATTGTTTTCCATTTTCTATAAACTCTAAACTTGAAACCTAAACTCTTAAAACTCCCAATCCCAAAGGCATGCTGCAGACACAAATCCTGCACCAAATGCACTCATTATAATCTTGTCGCCAGCTTTAATCTTGCCAGCTCTCAACATTTCATCCAACATAATCGGGATGCTGGCCGAAGAAGTATTGCCGTATTTCTCAATAACTGTTGGGTATTTTTCTTCTGGACCTCCGATAATGTGTCGGATGCTTTCAATGATGCGCTTGTTGGCCTGATGAAGCATAAACCATGTGATGTCCTCATGAGTCAGATGATTATAGTCCAATACATTCTGAATGTCTTTAGCTGACTCTGTGACAGCTGTTTTGAACAACTCTTTGCCTTTCATCACCAGAGGCTGACCTTTGACATAATGTTGCTCAAACGGCGTAGTTTCCATACCACGTTCATAATACAACACATCACGGTCAGAAATCATAGTAAGTTTCACATCCTTAAAGGCAGTACCCTCGGTCAACACCACGGCACCAGCACCATCGCCAAAGAGCACACTACAGTCACGCTCATGCCAGTCGCAGTATTTTGTGGGCTCCTCGGCACACACAATCAAAATATTCTTGGCGTGACCTGCCTTAATCATACTGTCGGCTAGCATCAACGCATTGACAAAACCTGCACAAGCCACGTTGATGTCGAGGCCAGCACAGGTGACACCAATACGTTTTTGGATGATACAGCTCAATCCAGGGGTGACATGTTGATTAGCCACATTCGAGACCAAAAGGAAATCTATCTGGTCAGTGCGAAGCCCCGAGGCCTTGATAGCCTTGTCAGCAGCATCAACGGCCAAGTCATATAAAGATTCAGTAGATAATAGGTGACGAGCTTGGATTCCAGTACGGGAAGAAATCCACGCATCATTAGTGTCCAAAAAAGCAGCCAAGTCATCGTTGGTCACGGTGAGAGACGGCACTGCGCTTCCTGTTCCAATAATTTTCATTTCGTTTTCGATTAAAATTAAAATGTCGTTTTCGGTTTTGATTAAAAACACTGCAAAACTACAGTATCGTACAATGCCGTGTGGAAAATGTGCCCAAAAAGGGACTTTTGTGGCGAAATTCGGCCATTTGTGGCGAAATTCAACGATTTTTGTGGCGAAAAAAACGAAAAACAAGGTTTTTGTGGGCGTTTTTCCCTAATTTTGGAGCCTCAAATCCGAATAAACAACAACACAAATGAATACAAAAAACACCCTTCTTTGCGTAAGATACCTATTCATTGCGATAGCTCTTCTACTTTTTGCGACACCAGGATCCTTCGCCCAAAACCTCTTTTATTTCCATGACTATTCGGGTGACCATCTCTGGTCAAATCCAGAAAACTGGTTTGAACGACTCAAGCCCAGCGACGCGACTGCCGAAGTGGGTATCCATACCGATGTCATCATCGATGAAGATGTCGACATCCTAAGGATTTGGGATTTCACGAATTGTAACTTGACCATCCAATCGGGGAAAAAATTGACCGTCAGGGAGTCCATTTCGTGGAGTCTCGGCGGCATTATCATCCTTGAGGATGGTGCCCAACTGCTGCATCAAGAATACTATTTGGCAGCCAAAGTGCAGAAAAATGTCAAGGCATACGACACTGACACCCATCGTTGGGACCTCATCGCCTCTCCCATCGTTGAAGATGTCGTACCCTCAATAGAAAATGGTTTACTGACTGAACCAGAAAGTGGCTTTGCGTTGTATACCTATAATGAGGAAAGCCACTTATGGACCAACTATAAAGAAACACCTTTTTCGATTAGCAACGGCTATGGCTACCTATATGCCAATTCATTAGACACCACAATAGCTTTTTTCGGTAATGTAAGAAGTTGTACCGCCCCAGCAGAAATTCCGCTTTCCTACCATACCAACAACAGCAATTTAGCTGGCTGCAATCTGGTAGGTAATCCCTTTCCTTGCAATGCTTTCGTCGATAAGAGCTATTACATTTTGAGCGAAAACAGCAATTCACTCATAGCGGTTGCACTATCATCGCACACACCTATTTCACCTTGTTTGGGTATTATTGTCAAGGCTGAAGAAGCGAACGAGACCGTCACTTTGTGTCATGAATCGCCTCAGACTTCTGAACATCAAGGATATATTGAAATAACAGCAGCCAAATCAAATGCACAGAATTTGATTCTTGACCAAGCCCTACTCAGTTTCAACGCAGGTGATGACTTAAGCAAACTCGCTCTTTACGAGGACGCACCATCTATCTATTTCACCAAAGAAAACCGTGACTTGGCCATCCTCAGCATTGACAGCACGGGTATGCTACCTCTGAAATTTAAAGCTGTTGAAGATGGTTCCTACACTCTTCATTTTGAGCCAAAAGATGTAAGCCTCAGCTATCTACACCTTATTGATAATATTACTGGCATCAACGTAGACCTGCTATCCACGCCCAATTACACTTTCAATGCTACTTCCAACGACTACGCTTCGCGCTTCAAATTGGTTTTCGACCCACATTATGGCATTGAGGAGGATGGCACTTCGACAATCTCAGAGACCTTTGCTTATTATGCAAATGGGGAAATCATTATCAATGATGTAGAGACGAGCCATAGCACCTCTCTACAAATCATTGATATGATGGGTCATGTGGTTGTGACACATATTGGAGACGCGATAAATCGCGTCTCAACTAACGGATTGGCAAAGGGCGTTTATGTGCTACGTCTCAATACCGCTGATGGCATTCAGATGCAAAAGATCGTAATTCAATAATTTAAGTCTGCCCATCGTGTGGACTCAGGAACTCCAGACTCAGAGTCACTAACCTTTACATCCCACCCATACCTTGAGGAGCACCTTGTGGGCCTTCACCGCCTTGACGGGCCACCTGTTCCAGTTCCATCTTGCCGAAACGGAAGGTCACGCCAACCGCAACACTACGACTGTTGTACTTGTAGGAGGAGTTCGACTGCACATATGGGCTGCTGCTCGAATGCCCATAACGGTTGGTGTTAAAGATGTCGTTCGCGTTGACGAAAACCGATAACTTACGGTCGAAGAAATCGGCACGCAAACCCGCATTAACGCCAAAATAGCCTTGACGCTCTCTAAACAAGGATTGCGTTGGTGAACTGTAGTAGCCCGAAGCCGTCACTTCCAGTTTGTTCCACAGCTTGGCCCACATATTGAGGCGGAAGCTGTAAGACCACATATCATTTTCATATTCATGGCCTTCATATTCCGTCTTAATATAGGAATCATACAGATTGGCATAGAAACGCAGGTTGAAGAAGCCGTTCGGACGGTACATCATATTGTATTCGAAGCCCGCGTTATGGCTTTTGCCGACATTGACAGGATAGCTGTAAGGAACCACGCGACCATACAGCCAATGGTAACGAGAGACTTCAATCTTATCGACGTTGTTGGTCTTGCCGCGATAATAGGCGGACAGACCCACAGAGCCGAAGTTGTCCCAATACTTGGTCCAGCCTGCCTCAATGGAGTTGGTGAAAATGCGATCCAAATCTGGGTTGCCACTGCTGTAGCTGTCCTCGTTGTACATAGGGAAACGACTCAACTGCTCGGCTCCAGGCGCAGCAATTCGGCGCGTGTAGCTCAAGCTGAAGTTGTGCATCGACTTGGTGCGATACGAAAGATGCAGCGATGGACGTAGACTGAAGAAAGGCTTGCTGAAGTCATAATCGGTGGTGTCGCCAGGGAATGACGTAAAATACTCGCCTTTGACCAACTCGCTGACGAAGCGGATGCCCGGCTTCACGGTGAAGCCGCCAAACTTGTGCTGTAAGGTGATAAAGGCTTCGTTGTTCAAGTCGGTGAACTTGGCATTGTAGGTCCGGTAGACATCTTTGTCCCACTCCCAAGCCTCTTTATCCAAATTAGGATTGATTACGGAGTCGGTAACAAGACTTTGATGCTCAGGATCATAGCCAATAGTGTAACCCACCGAAATCTCTCCGTTCTC
This sequence comes from uncultured Bacteroidales bacterium, assembly GCA_946405575.1. Taxonomy (GTDB): domain Bacteria; phylum Bacteroidota; class Bacteroidia; order Bacteroidales; family F082; genus Limimorpha. Next base: position 14,895 of record CAMJHP010000059.1, read on the forward strand.
AGAATACGGACGGTTGTAGATAATCTCGCCCTCGACACCCGTGGAATGGTAGAAGCTGTTTTGACGCAGCACACGGGTGTAGTCCATAGGCAAGGTGAATTTCCTTGTTGCTTCGCCATCTTCGCGTCCACCGAAGCTCATCCCATTGACGCTGACGGAGAGATTATGGCCCTCATTGTTGAACTTGTGCTGGTAATACAGGCCATAATTAGCGAAATATTGACTGCTTCTGCCATTAGTGCTTTCGTGCATATCGGTGGTCAGCACATTAGGCAAATACTCCTCCCTAAAGAAAGAGGTGTTGTTGACATTGTCACCCCAATTGGGCCATCCGCTCAACCATACATTCAAACTATTCGATGTATCAATCTCATAATCCAAGCTGAAGAAACCGCCCGCGCCATACATCTTGTTTTTAAAAAGCGTACTATCGATTTCATGATTGGCGAGGACACCGTTCGCGTCGAACAGCGACTGGTCTATGGAGGAATTGCCTTTCCAATTGGAATAGCTGCCGTTGATGTAGGCATTGACCGTCAGCTTTTCGTTCGACCAAACGTAGGAAGCCCAAGGGTCTATATAAGGATGAGTTGAGACGTTCAAGCCGAAGCTAAAGAACTCGTTTTTCTGGATTTTAGCGTTGGTCACGATGTTGATGATGCCGTCGGCTTTCGAGCCATAGCGCGCCGATGGGTTGGTGATGACCTCCACATGGTCGATGCTGTTGGCTGGCAGCGTCTGAATATAGGTCTTGAGGTTCTCGGCAGTCATATGCGAGGGTTTGTCGTTGATCCACACCTCCACGCTTGATGTGCCGCGAAGGCTGATGTTGCCCTCCACATCGACGCTCACACCAGGTGCGTTTTGCAAGGCATCCGAAAGTGTACCTGTCTGAATGCTGTTGTCTTCGGCAACATTGTACATGGTCTTCTCCCCTTCCACTGCAAAGAGCGGACGCTTCTCGGTGATGGTCACCTCACTAAGTTTGGTGGAGCCTTCCTTGAGTTGCAACTTACCAAGGTCTTGGTTGCCTTTAACAACCAGCTCTTGCTCGAAGGTTTGGAAACCAATAGCCGACACTTGCAGGCGGTAGTCGCCGTTGGGAGCCAAAAGCTCGAAACGGCCTTTGTCGTCAGAAGCGGCACCGCTCACAAAGACGCTGTCGGCCTGACGGGACAAACCAACATTGACGAAAGGAATCGCCTTGTTGTTGGCTTCCTCGACGATGGTGCCTGTCACCTTACTCTGTGCTATAACTGGCATAATGAAGCACCCCATAAGTGCAAAAAGGATAAAAATGTGTTTATTCATAATTCGTTGTTTTTCAAAAAAACTTCCATTAACTTGTCGAATAACGGCAACAAAGTCAGTTTATTGCCATATGTTTCTATAAAACTCGATAATTTTGCATCGATACATATACTCATAACGCGCTTGCAGCAAATCGGATTGTGCTTTGTAGTATCTGATTTTGCTCTCATTCAGCTCCAAGAGGGTCTTTTTCCCCATCTCGAAACCTGCATTGGCGTATTCGTAGGCAACGCGCGAAGCCTCCAAACTGTTTTCCATAGCTTCCATTTTTTGCTTTGCGGCTTGGACGTTACCATAGGCTTGCCGAATTTCCTTGCGCAAGGATTTCTCCGTGTTTTCAAGGTTAAGTTGTTGGTCGTCAATGGACAATTCAGTCATTTTCACCCGATATTTGGTTTTCATTCCACTGAAAATCGGGATGTTGAGCGATAAACCGAGTTGCGCCCTGCTATTGCGTTTCAACTGTTCGTCGATAGGCGTGTTGGGGTAGTTTTCGCCGAAATAATGGTAAAGTCCGTTGGAATAGCCGGCATAAAAATCTAACGAGGGAAACCACGCTGACTTGCTGGCTTTCAGGTCGTAATGGCTCTTTTGAAGACGCAAACGGGCGGCTTCCATAATGGGTTGGTTCATCAACGCGGTAGCAATGGTGGCTTGTGGTGTCCCGATTTCTTGCTCCTGATTCGCAAAAAAGTCTTCAGGTGAGCTCACCTCAAAAGCTACACTGTCTTCAATCTCAAGGGCTTGCATCAAGGTGAGCAGACGCAGCGACAAATCGGTTTCGGCTTGGGTGAGTGCAGCTTGGTCTAAGGCAAGCTGGGCTTGACTTTCGTAGACATCGGCTTCGGCTATGCGACCGTTTTCATAGAGTTGTTGGGTCTTTTGCAACTGCTCGGCAGAGAATTCTGTTTGTCGACGGGCAATTTCGACCTGTTCCTTGCCGTAAAGCACCTGCATATAAAAGCCCATCACGCTGACTTTCAGGTTGAGTTTGGCCGCATCATAGTCTTTCTCCGAGGCTTGCAGGTTCAAGGCATTGGCTTGGATGGTGTTGTAGAGGTTCAAACCCTGAAACAGCGGCAGGGAAAGATTGGCACCAAACGAAGCCGAAGACGAATTGTCGGACACGTAAACACCTGTATAAGAAGGGGATTGGCCGAAGCCAAAGTATTCGCCTGCATTTGCATTCAAGGTAGGCAACCAAGCGTTTTTGCTGGCTTGGTATTGGTATTCAGCCTGTTGCTGCGCCAATTGGCTTTTGCGAATGTCAAGGTTATGCTCAAGGGCATAGTCGATGCACTGGTCAAGCGTCCACACCTTTTGGGCTTGGACACTGAGTATGGTCGCTATCAAGAGCGTCATTAGAAGTGTGCGTTTCATTTTTCTTCGGTTTTTTCGTTTCCACGGATTTTGTCGCCCACCTGCAGTCCATCCTTGACAACGATGTTCACGCCATCGGAAAGGCCAACTTTAACAGCTTGCTTCTCAAATTGTTGCGGAGCGTCTTCCTTGGTGCAGCGAT
>CAMJHP010000060.1 GCA_946405575.1 uncultured Bacteroidales bacterium
GGCGTTGCAAGGTGCAGGAGGCCAGTGTGGTCAAACTGCCTTTCGGAGAGAACACCTTCGACCTCGTCACAGCCTTCGAGACCATCTATTTCTGGCCACACATTGAGCATTGCTTTGGTGAGGTGAAAAGGGTGCTCAAACCCGGTGGACGATTTGTCATCATCAACGAGTCGGACGGCTCTGGCCCAATGGATGCCAAATGGGAAAGCCTCATCGAAGGAATGCATACCTACAAACCCGAGGAAATTAAGCTGCATCTATCAAATGCAGGCTTCAAGGGCATCAACATTCGGAAAGACGAAGCCAAACACTGGCTGATGGTGACAGCGGAGAAATAAGCACAAAAGCCGATTACCCCATCACCACATCCAAAACCATCATTAGTACAAATCCCATGGCAAAACCAATGGTGCTGAGGTTGGAATGTTCGCCCGATGAAGCTTCGGGAATCAGCTCCTCGACGACCACATAGCACATGGCACCAGCGGCGAAAGCGAGCATATAAGGAAGAATGGGTGTCAGCCAAGCAGCCAACAACACAACTAATAAACCACCAAGTGGCTCCACTACCCCACTCAGGCTGCCGATAAGGAAAGACTTTGCCTTGCTGTTGCCCTCGGCACACATCGGCATAGAGATGATGGCTCCTTCGGGGATGTTTTGGATGGCGATGCCAAGCGAAACAGCCACGGCACTGGCCAAACTAACACTTTCGGCACCTTGCGACGCAGCGGCAAACACCACGCCCACCGCCATGCCCTCGGGCAGGTTGTGGAGGGTAACGGCCAAAGCCAGCATCGCCGTTCGGGAGAGTTTGGACCGCGGTCCCTCGGGCTTTGCAGAGCCAAGGTGCAGGTGTGGTGTGAGTTCATCCAAAAGCAGCAAGAAACCGACACCCGCAAGGAAACCTATTGCAGCGGGCAACACCGCCCAATGGCCGCTTCCCGCCCGCATCTCAATGGCAGGGATGAGCAATGACCAAACCGAAGCGGCTATCATCACGCCAGATGCAAAGCCCAACAGCGACTTCTGTAACCTCGGCGACATGTCTTTCTTCATGAAAAAGACAAAGGCCGCACCGAGCATGGTGCCCAACAAAGGAATCAACAAACCGATGGCAGTGCCCATAATGATAGTAATAACAGTTTAGACGGCAAAGGTAGGCTTTTTTCGGTAATCCGAGAAAACAAAACCGTCGCAAAGGCCCGAAACCCTTGCGGCGGTGTTTCTTATTTTGAAATCCTATCGCATCACCTTCATAAACAAAAACATTTCATCATCTTCATGCCAGTTCCCTACCTCTTCTTCAGGTATGGCTGGACCACGAAAATGTTTGTTCCAGAACTCCACGATGTGGAACCCGCAGCGGTTCACATAAAAATGGATGTTGCGCTTTTCGAAATAAGGCGTGCAGGTTTCCCAAACGATGATTTCAGGATGCAGCTTCTCGATGAGGCACCAGGCAGCGTAACCTATGCCTTTGCTATGGACTTCTGGGTTGACGAAGAGCAACTCCAGTTCTCCACGAAGAAAAGCCTTGTCGACAGAAATAATCGCACCGCCGACTTTTTCTCCGTCAAGGAGGATGCGGTAGGCTTCGGCGTTCTCACCGTCAATGGATTGCTCAATCGTGGCGCGTGAGATAATTTCGCCGTCCTTTTCGAAATGGTCGTCTCTCATCCCGAACTCTTGCGTGGCACCATACTTGAATGCACGTTGGTTGTCGAGGATGAACTGCTCGCGGTCGTCGGGCTGCAAAGGTACAAGAATGACGTTGGGGTGATTTGCTTTCATGGTTATTCTAGACATGTTGCTTTATATAGATTGATAAAACTCTGTTGCTTTTCGAGCCAGTCGGTCGTCTGCTGCAACTGCGCATCGAGCCAAGTGCTTTGGGCGATGAGCACCTCCAAGTAAGTTGCACCGGCATAGCGCATCTGTTCTCGGCTGTTCTCGTAGGCTTTTCGGCTGGCTTCCACCTGTAAGGCACGAGCTTTTTCGCGGGTGCTGCAAGCCTGGCAGTCGGCCAAGGCATCACGCACCTCGCCGCCGGCCACAAGCAAAGCCTTCTCGAAAGCAATTTGTGCCTGCTCTTGCTGTGCCTGTGCCACTTTCAGGTTGGCTTTCAGCCGCCCTTGGGCAAACAAGGGTTGCACCAACGAACTGATGGCGTTGAGCAGTATCTGGGCAGGATTGATGGTCACGCCGCTGTTGTTGGTCCAGCCGACACTCCCGCTGATGCTCAAAGTAGGATAAAACTCCGACCGAGCCACCTTTACATTGCTGAAAGAAACCCTTAACTGGTATTCTGCCGCCAACACATCGGGGCGGGCTGACAATGCTTCCAAGGGAATGGCTCGTTCCGTGTCCATTACCGCGCCTCTCACTGCTGACCAAGAGGCTCGTGCAATCGTATCGGGTTGGCGGTTGAGCAACAGGCAAAGCGCACTCTCCGCTTTTCGAATCTGCGCTTCCAGCATAGGCAAAGTAGCCATCAAACTTTGATAGTTCGCTTCCGCTTGGTTGACGGCGGCTGCCGTTTGCTGCCCGACTTCCTTCATCGCCCGAAGCACCCGCAAGTTCTCCTCTTGAACGCGGATGCCTTCTAGCGTGACAGCATATTGTTGGTCAAGCATAACCAAGGTATAATAGGCATTGGCCACCTCCGCAGCCAGTTGAATCTGCGCATAGCGTAGCTGTGCCGAGTCCTTTTGCTGTTCTGCTCCTGCCATCTCCTTCTGATGGTGACGTTTGCCTCCAAAATCCAGTTCCCAGTTCATCGTCAGCGGAAGTTCGTAGGTATAGGTCGCCGATGTGTTTTGCGCTTTCGTCACCGTGCCAGAGGGCGACAAGGCCACGTTCGGCAGATAACTCAGCCGTGCCTGTCTCAGCATCGCCTCCGACTGCTCCAGCGACAGTTGCGCCGTCCGTAAGTCACTGTTGTTTTCCAAGGCCTCGTTGATGTAGGTTTGCAATAACGGGTCGGGGAAGATTTGCGGCCAACTTTGTGCGGCCAACATTTCCGAACAGAGGGCTAATACCAATATCAATACCATTCTTTTCATCGCTTTTCCTCCTTTCTTTCCATGGGTTTAAATCGCTCCTGCACCTTCTGGAACACCGCAAACAACGCCGGCACGGTGACAAGCAGTCCCAAAGTGCCGAACAATATGCCACCTACCACGCAAACGCCGATGGTACGGCTGCCGTTGGCTCCTGCACCCGTAGCGAACATCAAAGGTAACATACCGAAAATCATCGTCAGTGAGGTCATCAAGATGGGACGCAGACGCTCCTTCGCACTTTGAAGAGCGGCTTGCCCGATGGATAGCCCTTTCAAGCGACCTTGCGAGGCATATTCCGTAATCAAAATAGAGGTCTTCGCCAATAGGCCGACCAACATGATAAGGCCAATCTGCATATAGATGTTGTTCTCCACGCCAAAGAGTTGTGCAAACAACAGACTGCCCGCCAAGCCGAAAGGCACCGACAGCATCACCGCCAACGGGATGAAGAGGCTCTCATAGAGCGCGACCATCACCAGATAGACGAACAATGCGCTGATGATGAAGATAAAAACCACGCGGCCCGAAGTGCGGCTCTCCTCGCGGGTAATGCCGCTGAACTCCACACTGTAGCCTACAGGCAACTCCTTCGCCGCCACCTCTTGGATGGCCTTGATGGCGCTGCCCGTACTGCCGCCTTGCGCCACGTTGCCCGACACATCGATGCAGCTGAACATATTATGGCTGTTCAAAGTCTGTGGCATATATTCCTTGGTGAGTGTCACAAACTGGCTGATGGGCAGCATCGCGCCCGATTCCGAGCGGACAAAGAGCTGGTCAAGCGACTCGGGACGGATGCGGTCGGAAGGTCGCAGTTGCGTGGTGACCTGATACACCTTGCCGTATTTGTTGAAGTTAGAGATGTAGTCGCCACCAAGATAGGCACCCAGTTCGTTGAGCACCGTTGAAGGCGAAACGCCTACCTTTTTGCAGCGCGACACGTCCACATCCACACGGTATTGCGGGTAGTTGACATCGTAGTTGGAATAGATTTCGCCGATTTCAGGGTGTTCCTGCAACTTCTCCAAGAAACGGTCAGTAATCTCTTTCAAGGTGCGGACATCCATGCCGTTGCGGTCCTGCACCGAAAACTCGAAACCGCCGCCTCCGCCATAACCTTCAATCATGCCTGGCTCCATCGCAAACGATTGCGCTTCATGCTCCTCGGCTAATATCTCGTTGATTTGCTCCATCACACACGTTGATGAGTTCTCGTAGCCCTTGCGCTGCTTCCAAGGCTTCAGCTGCACATAAATGAAAGCACCGTTGCTGCCTGCGCTGACACCAACCACGCCGCCCACAGCTTCGACGGCTGGCAATTCCTGTATCTGGTCGCTCACGCGGTTCATCACCTCCCGGGTCTTTTCCATTGTATAGCCTGAAGGCGTGCTGATTTCCACAAACAGGTTGCCCATGTCCTCGTTGGGAACAAAGCCCGTGGGAACCATCTTGAACAACACCACCATCAGCACAGCAGCGACAGCAACGCTGACTGCCACCACCCATTTGCGACCGAGCAGCCAATGCACCATATCTGCGTAATGTTTTAACAATGCGTTGAAGGTTGTTGTGTATGCGGTACGAATCCACGATTGTAGAGACGCGCCATGGCACGTCTCTACAGCAGACGGTTTTAAAAACAACGCACACAACGCCGGTGCCAAGGTCAATGCGTTGATGAACGATATGCCCACAGCCACCGCCATCGTCAGGCCGAATTGCTTGAAAAAAATGCCCGTGGTGCCGCCCATGAACGACACAGGGATGAAGATCACCATAAACACCAGGGTCGTGGTGAACAGTGTGACAGCCAACCCCTTCATGGCATCGACAGAGGCTTTATAGGCCGATTTATAGCCTGAATCAAACTTTGCCTTCACGGCCTCTACTACCACAATGGAATCGTCCACCACGGTTCCAATGACCAGAACCAACGCAAACAGCGTCAGCAAATTGACGGAAAAACCTGCTACCTTCATAAAGGCAAAAGTGCCGATGAGCGACACCACGATGCCGATGGCGGGAATTAGCGTGGCGCGGAAGTCCTGAAGGAAGAAAAAGACCACCACCAATACCAACAAAATGGCGATGATGAGTGTCACCACCACTTCGCGGATGGAGGCAAAGAGGAAGTCGTTAGTATTGTCGAAGGTGACGATTTTGATGTCCTTGGGCAGCGACTGTTCCACCTCGCTGATGAGTTTGTCGATTTCGAGGTTGATCTTGGTGGCATTGGAACCCGCCACCTGATGCACCGCGCCCATCACGCCCGGATGCCCGTTGATGCGGTTGGTGAAGGCATAGTCTGACTGCCCTAACTCAATGTCGGCCACATCTTTCAGTCGTAGCTCCTCGCCAGTGGGGAGTGAGGTGATGACCAGATCCTCAAACTCGGAAATCTCGGTTTTGCGTCCCGTGTACCTTAGCGCATATTGGAACACATTGTCTGAATTCTCGCCCAAGGCACCCACTGAGGCCTCGATGTTTTGCTCGGCCAGCACCGCGCTGATGTCGCTCGGCATGAGACCATGACGTGCCATCACATCGGGTTTGAGCCAGATGCGCAGGGCGTATGGTGCGCCCCATACCTCCATCTTGCCCACACCGTTAATGCGCAGGATGGCGGGTCGCAGGTTGTTGTAGAAGTAATTGCTCAGGAAGTTCTCGTCGTAGGTGCCGTTAGGGCTTTCAAATGCGATGATACGGAGCTGTCCGGGTTGCTGTTTTTCGGTGGAAACACCGATTTGCAGCACCTCGGCAGGCAATTGCCCTTGTGCTTGGATGACGCGGTTTTGCACATTCACCGCCGCCATGTCGGCATTGGCACCTTGCTCGAAAAAAACCGTGACGCTCGCCGAACCATTGCTCGCCGACGACTTCATGTAAGTCATGCCCTCCACGCCGTTGATGGCCTCCTCCAAGGGCGTCACCACGCTCTTCTGCACCGTTTCCGCACTTGCACCCGGATACGATGCCCACACATTGATGGCTGGCGGCGCGATGTCGGGATATTTCTCCACCGGCAGCGAAGTGAGCGCAATCACCCCCAACGCCACTATGAACACACTGATGACGATAGAGAGTAAGGGTCTGTCTATAAATGTTTTGACGGTCATAACATCTTGTCTTTAAGAAAAGACAAAAATAGACCTTGTGACCGTGCTTAAGGTGTATAAAAGTGAACCGATGTTGTATGTTTTCGGAACTAATGATTCGTTCAGAAAAATGGGTCGTATGGGTGATTATTCGTTCAGAAAAATGGGAAATTTTTGATTTTTTCGTTCAGAAAAATGGGAAAAAGTTGTTTTTTCGTTCAAAAAAGTGTATTTTTGCGCATTCAAATCAGTGTGTAAAATGTTGAGACGCAAAATAGAAGACACGTTAAGGGAATGGAAAGACAATCCTAGACATCTGCCGCTTGTGATTATGGGACTCCGTCAGTGCGGCAAGACGTTTATTGTCCAAAAATTCGCAGAGGACAACTACAAGTATGTCTATTACATGAACTTCACCAAGCAACCCCAGCGCATTGGCGCTTTTCTGGGTTCTAAAGAGGTCGATGCCATTCTCATGGAGTTGTCAGCGCAGATTAAAGGAGCCAGTTTTGTTCCAGGGCAGACTTGCTTTATCTTTGATGAAATCCAAGATTGTCCTGATGCTCGTACATCTTTGAAGTTTTTCAAGGAAGACGGACGCTTCGATGTCATCGCTACTGGTTCTCTTTTGGGCGTACAAGGTTATGGCGAAAAGAAAAAGAAACTGAAACGGAAACGTGTGGATGATATACAATTGGGCAAGAACTCCATTCCGGTGGGGTCCGAAGAAATTGTTCAGATGTATCCGCTTGATTTCGAGGAGTTTCTTTGGGCCAACGGGGTCTCGGAACAAGTGATAGACTTCTTGAAGGATTGTCTGGCCAATGAAAAACCTGTTCCCCTCGGAATGCATCTCACTTTGAAAAGTCTCTTGAACCGCTATGTCGCCGTTGGCGGTTTGCCTGCGGCTGTGAACAAATTGATAGAGACGGGCAATTTGAGCAAAGTTGATGCCGTACTCCGTAGGATACTGAAAGAGTATAAAGACGACATGGTGAAATACGCCAGTGACGACGACAAGCCTTATATTCGTGGCTGTTTTGACTCCATAACCAAGCAATTGGCCAAGGACTACAAAAAGTTCCAATACAACCTCATCAAGAAAGATGGCCGTGCCGAGGATTATGCTGGGTCGCTTCAGTGGCTGGAAGACGCTGGGATGATCCATCGCTGTTATAACACAGAGGCGACAGGCTTGCCTATGGAAGGCAACGCCATCGAATCAACCTTCAAAGTGTATATCACTGACATCGGCCTGCTTGTCACCATGCTTGGTGGCTCCACCCGAAACGACATCATGCAAGGGAACTTGGGCGGCTTCAAAGGTGCTATCTACGAGAATCTGATGGCCGATACGCTTCATAAGAAAGAGCAGCGTTTGTACTACTATCGCAAGGAATCTGGCATGGAACTGGACTTTTTGGTGAACTACAAAGGAGAATGTGTTCCCATTGAGGTCAAAGCCAAAACAACCAAAGCGAAGAGCCTTTCCACAGCGCTGAAGCATCCCGACAAGTATCATGTGTATCATGCGATTAAGTTTGGAGATTTCAACATTGGCCGCGAAGGTTCCCTGCTGACACTCCCCAATTATATGCAGTTCCTTTTGGATTTGAAGCCGGAAGAAATCGTTCTGGAGCCTCTTGACATTGATGCCGTGAATGCCTTGGCAAGGGAAATGTTGAATAAAAGCGAATTGATATTGTAGGCTTTCGGAACAGTTTTTATGAATTGTAACAGGCTTGGTTTCAGTCTGTGAATAATACCAATCTGACAGAACAAATACAAACATGATCTATATATGCCACAAAACAACAATAATTCAATTCGTTTGTCGAAAGCAGCTAAAGAATTTAATGTAGGAACCGACACCATCGTACAATTCCTCGCCAAAAAAGGATATCAAATTGATAAATCTCCTAACACAAAGCTTACAGCAGACATGTATGCTATACTCTCTAAAGAATATCAGGGAGAAAAAGCCGTAGTCATAAAAGCCAAGAAAATGCGCAACCTTTCTTATAGAGGCGGCAGCGTTTCCATTGAAACTACCATAGAAAAAAGCACAAATACAGTACCACTTTCAGAAGCAGAAAAGAAACGAAAAAAGGAAGCTACGGAAGCGAATAAGAAAGAAAAAAGAGAAGCCGCGGAAGCAAAAAAAGAAAGAAAAAAAGAGAAAACCGCAATCAACCCAATAGTTAATCATACTGTTAAGTTCTCAGAGCTAAAATTTCGTCAAGGGAACGTGTCGATATTATACAAAAAAGAGCATTATGTTTATGAAGATAATAGAATAAAGGATTATGATAAAATCATATTACGCACATATGCCACATCCTCCAAAGCCCAAAAACGCACTATCAAAAATACCATTATAAAGGTTGAAATCAACACTAAAACAAAAACCTTCATATTCAAAGGCTTAGACATACACGAATACATTGACAAACTTAAAGGGAGTCTTTTAACAACAAAGGATCAGCATCTAATTCGATTGTCGAAAGCAGCAAAAGAGTTCGATTTGAAGCCAGAAACTATTGTGTCATTCCTTTCTAAGAAAGGTTTTATAATAACTCCATTGCCGAACACTATGCTCACAGTTGAAATGTATGGACTACTTTTAAAAGAATATCAAAAGAATAAAAAAAGAAGATTAAATCAAGTAGCAAGGGAATTCAACATGAGCAAAACCGCCATTGTAGATTTCCTTGAAAAAAAAGGATTCCTAATTGACCCTTCACCCAGAACTATAATCACTGATAAAATGTATGAATTACTCGTAGATTTATCTAACAATCTAAAAACGGTGAAGGACAATGTGTCTCAGAGGCAACCAACACCAATAAAAACGATGTCTATTGAAACTGCCAATATTCGTTTTTTTGACGGTTATTACTTGATATTTCAAACTATTAATGGTGAAATTGATAAATCTATAGCTCCATACAGAGTTAACGACCCTAATTCAAAAGAAATCCTCAATCTAGTCCACAATTATTTCGAGAAAAGATTAGAGGAAATGCATATCATCGTGAAACTTGACGATAAAAAAACAATTGAGCTATCAAAACCAGATCAATTACAACTAAGTAGATACATAAAAATCCTAAAACGAAATTTGATTGAAAAAGGCGAATGGTGGGAAAAAACCAAAAAGAACAATAAACCATCACAGAGCCGGAATACTCCGACTAATGTTATTCCCAAAAAAATCTTACTCAAAAACCCATATCTTGACAACTTAGTAAGTATGCAAAGCGAAGAAAAGCTGTTTATTGCTTATGAGGTTAACCACGAAAAAATAGATGAGGCTTTCATTTTTACAATCAACATGTCTAATAACAGACGTGCGATTATCTTTGAAAACGCATCAAATGATGCATCAACAGCAACTTGGGTTTTTGTTACAAAATCAGAAAACTACGAACAATGTGTTGATTTCGTATTTGACTATTTCACTGATGACACTTTTTTATTAAAACGCTCATCCTTACACGCAAAAAACATCAATCCTCCAGAAAAGTTCAAAGCAGAGAGTTATACTTTCATTGACCATGATGATTTGGGCAAATGGCTTAATAAATTGAACATAATACTCGAACAAACTCCAAAACGATTAAAACTAGAATTCAGGCCAGGCCTACGATTACCCAAAAGTTCAGAAACCCGTACAGGCCAAAAAGAAACTATCGCTACTCAGAACCTTCACAAAGAACTAATGAAAAAACTGTACGACAAACTTTGTATTGAAAATGGAGCAGATAATGTAGGCACAGAATGCTATATAGGAGCCAAGAGAGTCGATGTAGTTGTCAACGGCAAAAAGTACTACGACATATATGAAATAAAAACTGCCGATGATCCGCTAGACTGTTACCAGCAAGCTTTGGGACAGTTATTTGTATATGCCCATCTAAGCGGCCCAGACAAGATTCGAAAAATGACTATAGTAGGTCCTTCAGAACCCTCCAATGAATTTGAACTATACCTTTCTGAAATTCGAAAAAACCATTCGTTTCAAATTTATTATATGAAGGCATAACAACAATCAAATTTCTTTTTAGTTTTCTTCTTTGAATACCCATCACAATCAGTAATCTAATTTGGTTAAGTCAGCTTCTTCGTCCATTTGCTTTGCCATCCCAGCATATTCAACAGCCAAATCTTTAAACACTTTGGCTGTTTTAGGAAATCGGACATGATATCGCTCGTATAAATCTTTGAAGAAGAACTCGTTTCCCCTTTCTATTTCTCCACCTTCGTATGGACTTCTAACTGTAGAACCACGTTTGTTGAACAATCCTACACGATAATTGTTAAAGAACGAAGTGCTATCAATAGTTTCCATTACAGAGAACAAATCCGAAGCATGTTCTCCGCCTTCTTCATAATGTGCAAACAATCCTCCTAATTGAATGTATGCAGCTGCTATTCTGTTTTTCTCTCCAGCAATACGCAAAGCTGCTTTAACCCAGTCTGTCAAAGCCTGAATATCAACCTCCCCTTCTTGCGAGACATATGGAATCTTATCCCAGCGGTAAAACAGGTGAAATGCTCTGCTTGAATTGGCTTGTTTAGCCTTTTCATCAGTTTCATTATCTTCTTCAACTGTTTCGTCATCTGGTTTATACAAATAAGTTAATAATTCCACAAAAAACGAAGGGTCTTTTGACAATTGACTATAAATAGAATTCAAGCAGACTTCATCCGATTGATGAACCAATGCAGGCAAAAATGCCCATTCCAACCGTAACAGCAAGTCTTGATCAACATCATCCCTATTATGCAACTCTTCCATATACCTGCCTAGAGCCAATTGGTCCAACGAACCATTCAATACTTTTTCCGCAGTCAAAACACCTTTTAGCAATTGTTGAATCACATCGGTGGATAGTTCCTTAGCATATATCCAAGAATGGTTCAAGGCATCAACAGATCTTCCTGCATCAACAAACTTTCCAATCTGATAAACGATATCATCACGATACGGACCAAAGAAACAACCTTGTGTTTTCTGCCAATATAGGTTTTGAACACTTCCTTTTAAACCATTAACAAATGACCATAAATCTTTTTTGGGGTATATTGACAATAATAACACCGTCAATGCTTCATCCGTATATCCATTGGATTCGCATGACTTATAGACTTCTTGAAATGTCTCCATGCCAGCTAACGATTCCAAAGAGCTAATATACCCCATTATAAACCGAGAATCATTTTCGTTGACCAATAAGGAACAAATCATGTCGGTCAATCCGTCTATTGAATGAAACTGAGCCAAAGTAGTGCCAAGAATTCGCGGTTCAGCCACTATGTCTTTCATGGTGACAACATCTTCCACGCCAAATTCCTTGATCAACTCTTCACAGGCTTCTTTTCTTAATCGATTAAGTTGTTGGATATTTGCATATCCGTCATCAGGGTCTTTTTCGATTTTTTGAGCAAGATGTGGAAAATCCTCGTCAAATAACCACTGGTGTTTCTTTATCAAATCGGATGGCGTAAGTTTTTGGTATGCGTCTTCAATGATCTGCAATTCTTCGTCCCTGAGCGAATAATAATTTTTATTTCTGTCTAAGTACTGATACCAAATAGTCTCTCTTAATGCTTTACGAGTCGAAGCCCCATCATTATCCTTAATTTTTTCTATCGCTAAAGGTAGCCAAGCTATCAATTTGCCTCTAGTTGAAGGGAAGATAGGTTCCATCTTCTCTATCAATTGGCTCAAATCAGCATCGTTCCCATCATACATCGCCATTAAGTGTTCTACTACCCACTCAGTTGTTTTGTTTATTTCATTTGTGTTTATTGCTTTCCTTTCTTCAAACTCAAAGTCACGCCATTTCAACTGATTAGTTTGCATAGAAACGGCATGCGGCTGAGGCAAAAGCGCAAGCAACAGATTCCACATTTGAGAATAATCTTTCTTTATGCAGTTTTCAAGAATGGCTAATCTTTGGTCGAGGCTTGCCGATGTTTGCGGATACCAAAACAGATAGATGGTCGTCAAACTGTTAAAAGGACGGTTTGCCAAACTGCCACCTGGATCTATTTCCGACAATTGGAGCAAGATTTCAGTAACTGGCTGCAAATAATCGGGCAACCAGGCCAGTGCCTCTAAAGCCCACAACAGGTTTGTATGATGGCTTTCTGTATATAAAAGCCCCTTCTTTTCACCAAACAACGCTAATACAATCTCTTTGTTATTGGCAATTATTGATTGGATATACTTAACAAAAACTGACGGAGAAGCTTCAGCAAGTAATGGCATGAAGTCTGAAAACTCAATCCATTTCTTCGGGTCTTTATTTTTCAATAGTTTTTCCACCAACGCATCCGTCCAACTCTGACCATTTTCAACCATACCAATTCCTTTACCATACAAAGAAACAATAATCAGATTTTCCAAAATGCCTTTTTTAAGTTGACATGAGTATTCATCATTAGACTCAATAAAAACTATTTCGAATATCTTTGACATGAGTTCCAGGTGTTCCGCTTTAATTGAATCAGACAAAGCACTCCAAAGTGACAAAGGCGAAGTCAGTCTCCATGTATTGCCTATGTTTATGACTGGCGAAATCGGCAATTTGGACCAATAAACAAGACGCGAATGATATTCTTTAAAGTCCATGTTCGACAATAAAGAAAGCATAGCCTCATCTCCTTTGGAGCCATCACTCCATTTGCCCAACAACAGTGCTGGGATGAGCTCCTTTAGATCCTCGTTTTTTTGCCAGTCAGCCCGAAAAGGGGGAAAATCAAGTTCCTTTCTGATAAGTGCAAGATTACATGAATTGTCCCTAACCATCCTTTCTGAGTCAGGTTTGCTAATGCCGTAAGAAACCAGTATATCAACCAATCTGTTTTTATTCGAAATGGGCAGTTTTATCTTGTCAGAAGTAAACTCATCGTCTTGCGAGAGTGGCACTATAACTGAATGACCCAATCCTCTTGCACTATATGCCATTCCATAATCTGTTATTTCTGGAATAAAACACATCTTTACTCGTTGATTCATCAGATGCTGAAATGCACTTTTTTCATCTACTACTACACCTTTTGACATGAATAAATCATGTTCACTTGATGATAATAGTTTGCCGGATGCCAAAATAAATGCCATAGCTTCTTCACGAGAAGAGGCCTCCACACCTATAATGAAAGGTAGTTTGCTTTGGAACTGCTTTTCAAGCTTTCTTACAACACTTTCACGTCCACAAGTATAAAACTCTGGCGTTAACTGGAAAGGTTTGGAACCATTAATAAAGCAATTCCATTTTTCTTCAACAGTATAATAGCCAAAAGCAGGAGCTGCACCAATTTTCAAGGCAAGCCACTTCTCAACAACAGGTGCTGTCAAAAGCCATTGTGAGAGACTGTCGGAATCATAAACGATAATATCCTTCCATTTCCCTTCTTTCTTCTTCTCTTCTACCCACTCGTCTTTTTTTTGCCCAAATCCGAGGAGTAGCAAAAACAAATGTCATTTCGGAAATGTTATAATCGGGATTAACAGCATCTGTCCTTTTGCGGAAATCTTTATTTGCCTTATCTTGAAATTTGGCTTCTGTTCCAAATTCCCAGCCACTTTCACCTTGGGGAATATAGGTTGTTCCTTCCTCTGAGCTCACCCGGCCATCCCAACCACCCATAAAAGTCGAGCTGCCTATTGGAATGTCGATTTTGTTTTGGCAGTTTGGAATGGTTGCATGAACCAACCTTAATATTAGTTCCGGAAAATCGGCTTTAGAAGGTATGGTTTTAGCCCAATTCTCTATGTATACTCTGTCAATCATATAAATAGTTGTGTTTCTATCTTTTTAATTACAGCCAATTTGTTTTACAACAAAAGCCATTCTCTTTATTTCTTGTATCTGTTTTTCTTTATTTGCAAAAATACAAATCTTTCATCGTCCATCAATACTCTTTTACGGAAAAAAAAGCACTATCCCATCACCCTCTCAATAAACCACCCCAACCCTTCAATATTTTCCCACCACGCTGGCCTGCTCCAATGCCGCCATATACTCCAGCCGTAAAAAAAACATTAGTTTATTTTGTTTCGCTGTTATTAGTTTTTGCCATTTAACTTCGAATGGTTTTCAATGCTTTCTTGGCAATCACCACCGCCACAACTGCACTGAAAACGCTGGAAACGAAATTGAGCACCCAGACACCGTCGAGTTGCCAAAGCGGGACAAGGATGGCCAAAAACACCAAGGGGAAAACGAAAGTGCCCAACAGGGAGATGACCAAGGAATGCCAAGGCTTCTCCAAGGCGGTCAGGTAGCCAGCCAGCGTCATCTGCACCCAACTCACGAGATAGCTGAGCGCATAAAACCGCATGGCGCGCAGACTCATGTCATGTAATGCCACGTCACCGTCCTTAACGAACAGCGGCAACAGCAGCTTTCCGCCGAAGAGTAGAAACAGCATAGCAAACAAGGACAGGATGGCGGCAGCCGACATGACGACACGCTGCATCTTGCGCATCCTTGGCAGAAGTCCCGCACCGAAGCAATAACTGATGGCGGGCTGTAAGGCATCCGACATGCTGTAAATCACCATGTCCGTGAGGCTCGCGATGTATTCCACGATAGACACTGCCGCCACCGCCGTGGAACCGCCCAGCTTCAGCAACACGATGTTGATGATGATGGCAAACAAGGAACCAGCCATACTCACAAAAAACTCCGATGAGCCGTTGGCGATGATGGTCAGCATCTGCTTGACCGAGATACGGCCTTTGGTGAGTTTTAGCCGTCGATGACGGAGTACACGGCAGAGAAGCCCATGCCGACCATTGCAGGCAGGGTACATTTGAAAAACAACTTCAAGATAGGTGCCGATCCGTAGGCTTGCTCGTTCATGGTTTAGTTTACGGAATTGATTTCTGTTCCTTCTCTGACAAACCCCGCGCCTTTGGCGATGATGACCTCACCGGCTTTCAGCCCATCAGTCACCACGTATGATTTCCCGTCGGTGGCGGATTCCACCTGAATCATGCTGGCAACCGCTTTGCCATCGACTACTTTCACCACATAGACTTTATCCTGAATGTCGTAGGTGGCCTCTTGTGGAATGACAATGGCGTTATGAAGCGAGGTCGGTAAAATGACCTTGCCCGTGCCGCCACTGAGCAACATTCCGTTGGGGTTGTCGAAGCGGGCGCAGACCGAGACGGCACCTGTGCGCTCGTCCACCACGCCGCTGATGCTCTCCACATGGCCAGTTTGTTCGTACACCAAGCCGTTAGACAGTTGCAATTGCAGTTCAGGGAAATGGCTTATCGCATCCGTGAGGCTTGGGTATTCGGCCAGGTACTGCATCACGGTGTTTTCCGTCATCGAGAAAAAGACACGCATCTGACCGTTGTCGGCCACCACAGTGAGGCCGTCTTGGATGGTTGGCCCTACGAGGTCTCCCTTGCGATAAGGGATACGACCCACCACGCCGTCGGAAGGACTGCGGATTTCGGTATAGCTGAGGTCGTTGCGGGCAGCGGTGAGCGCCGCTTTTGCCGCTGCGAGGTTGGCTTTCGCCACATTAAGGTCGCTCTCGGCAAGTGAAAGTTCAAAGTCAGAGATAATCTCTTGCTGGCGAAGCGTTTTCTTGCCGTCGTATTCCAGTTGCGCCCTGTTCAAGGCGGCGGTCATCATCTGCACATTGGCGTTGGCCGACTCCACCGCCGCACGATAGGTGGCATCATCGATGCGGAACAACAGCTGACCCGCCTTTACCGCATCGCCTTCCTTCACATACACACCTTGCAGATATCCCTCAACACGAGGAATGATCTTGATGTCCTGGTTGCCTCGAATCGAGGCAGGGTACTCTGTGCTCATTGTGTAGTCCTGCATGGCCACCGTGAGCAGTTCGTGTGTTTCGGGCTCGTTTTGTTCCTCTGGTGAATTGTTGCCGCACGAAAAGAGTAGGAACAATAACGCCGATAGTACTATCAAATATCTAAGTTTCATACACTTCAAATTTGAAGTTGCAAAAATAGTCTTTACGCAAGCAGGCATGGTTTATAAAAATGAACCGATATTGTATGTTTTCGGAACTATTTGTATTTTTGCCGCATGAATTACATCCTCCAACAATACGACCATGCAACGGCTATCGTCAAAACTGAGCTATCGGAGTTTTGGCTGTGCCACGTGCAACTTGGCACCATCACGGTTTCTTTTGAGCAAGAGAAGCACAAAATGTTAGCTGACACGGTTTTCGTAGTCCCGGAAGGGATCCAGTTCAAAGTGGTTTCTTCTTCTCGCAATATGAGGATGGAAGTCCTTGTTTTCGATGAGCCATTGATGAATGTGGTGTATGCCCTGCTCGGCGCGGAGACTGATTTTGGCTCTTTGGAGATGGCGTTTTGGTCTGACAAAACGATAGACGAGCCTTCCAACCGAATGCTTGCTGCTGACTATGATTTGCTTCGTGTCGCCGTTGAGCAGCCTAAGCTCGTTGCCCGCAACAAAATGATTACAGCCTCGCTGGTGCATCTTTTGCTGACGCTCTATAACGCTTCCGACAGACCCGAAAATACCACGCAAAAAGACAACAGCAAACGTTCCCGTCAACTCTTGAACCATTTCTTCGAGTTGGTAGGCGAAAACATCCTTTCGGGACAGCGCAATATCCCGTTTTATGCCGAGAAACTTTGCATTTCAGAGCGTTATCTTTTCAAAGTCTGCAAGAAGGAAACGGGCAAAACGCCCAAAGACCTCATCAATGAGTTCCTGGTTGGCCAAATCAAGAATGCCCTGTTGACTACCGAGATGACCCACCAACAGATTGCCGACCGTTTTGGTTTCCCCGACCAGTCGGCCTTCGGGCAATTCTTCAAGCGGCAGGAAGGGATGTCGCCGTCGGAGTTTAGGCAGAGGTACAGGTAATCAAAAAAGCCAGGCCCTTAAAACGAACACCGCCGCAAAGGCGCAAAACCCTTGCGGCGGTTGGGTTGTTAGAACCTGGTGTTACGCTTCTTCAATGGCTCCCACAGGGCAGCCTTCTTTGGCTTCGGAAGCGGCAGCCATTGCCGACCCTGGCACTTCGCCCTCAATGGCGACAGCCACGTCACCTTGGATGCTGAACACTTCGGGGCAGGTGGACTCGCAAAGGCCGCAGCCGATGCAACTGTCATTCACTTTGTACTTCATGATGTTCCTTTCTGTTATTGGTTTATGTGTTGGTTAATCAATCCTTTGATTTTCTCGATGATGGCCTCCGCTTCCATCCCCGATTTCTTGCTCATTTCGGCGATGGTAGCCTTGCCCAACATGATTTTGCCAACGGGCGTGTTGAGCATCTTGAACTTCTCGTTCACTTTTGCCATTTCCGTCTTCAGCCAAGGATATTGGGCGATGAGGTCGGCTAGTTTTGTGTCTTTTGTGATTTCCATATTGTCATCTTTTGCGGCTGCCACGGTGTGACAGCCCTACAACTCTAAACTCTAAACACTCAACTCTAAACTTTAACATCAGGGTTTTTCTCCGTGAACTTTTCTTTCAGCACCTCGATGATTTCGGCGCGGCTGTTGC
>CAMJHP010000061.1 GCA_946405575.1 uncultured Bacteroidales bacterium
CTCCTACATAAAAAAACTTTCAAAAAGCCATTGCTAATTCATAAGAATAGATAGAGTATTTTTGACCATTATTATGAATATACGACCATTTCATTTTTTTTCGTACTTTTGCGCCCTCAAAATCAACAAATAATGAACCAACCCATTCCTGCTTCACAGCTTGTCCTCAACAGCGAGGGCGCAATCTATCATCTGAATCTGCATCCTGACCAATTGGCCGACAATGTCATTATGGTTGGCGACCCCGGCCGTGTCGATATGATTGCATCGTTCTTCGACAAGATTGAGGTAAAACGTCAAAACCGCGAGCTTATCACACGTACTGGCTACTTCAACGGCAAGCGTATCACCGTGCTCTCGACCGGTATGGGCACCGACAATCTCGACATTGTGATGAACGAGCTGGACACCCTAGCCAACGTCGACCTGAAAACACGTATGCCCAAAAAAGAACTCCGGTCACTAAACCTCATCCGAATCGGCACATGCGGTGCCTTGCAACCCGATATCGAAGTTGGTGACAGCTATGTGGCCACACGCTACGCTATTGGATTAGACGGTCTGATTTACTTCTACGAGAAACACAAGGAAGTGAATAAAATTGCTATGCGTGACGCTTTCATTGAGCAGATGGACTATCCGAAAGACCTGCCTCTCCCTTATGTTGTTGAAGGCTCAAAGGAACTCTTCGACCGACTGGCACAAGGTTATTATCAAGGCGTCACTGCCACGGCACCCGGCTTTTACGGTCCTCAAGGTCGGACTTTGAGAATGCATCTATCCTATCCTGAGAACAACCGCAAAATCGAATCCTTCAACTACCAAGGCTGGCGTGTGTGCAACTTTGAGATGGAATCATCTGCACTCTATGGCCTCGGTAAGATGATGGGGCACAATTGTCTAACCGTTTGTGTTGTTGTGGCTAACCGTGTAACTGAAAAGTTCTCAACCGACTACCATCCATATGTTAAAAAGCTTGTTTTGAACACATTAGAAAGACTTTCTGCACAATAATATACACAAAAACGAAAAAAAAATGATTTTTTTTCAAATTTTTGTTTTTGGTATGAAAAAAATATCTAATTTTGCCGTCCGATTAGAACACTTAACTATAGAATTATAAATAACGACAAAACAGCTAATTAGAAGCAATAAAATTAAAACAATGAAAAAAGTATTCGTTACGTTTATCGCGCTCCTTGCCATTTCTTCATCAATTATGGCTGATGGTCACATCGATTCAGTCCGATATCTGACAACCAGATGGGGCAAAAACTGGTATGTGTCTGCAGGAGCTACTGCAAATTGGTGGCAAGGTAGTATGAATGTTCCAGAAACTTTCACAAACAGCTACAACAAAGTAGAATGGAGCCATCCGAACATTGGCTTTACGGTTAATTTCGGCAAATGGATCAATCACAAAACTGCGGTTAGATTGTCATACAACAACACAAGAATCCATAGTTATATGTTGGGCAGACACACCAACCTTTCTCATATCCAGTATTTGTATGGTGAAAATCCTGAGATAGCGGAAACTGTGGGCGGCCAGTCAATCTACAAGACCTCTATGCGCTACCACAATTTGGAAGCTCAATATATGGTAAGCCCCATTGACTTTTTCCAAGGATACTATAATCCTGACAGAATTTGGACTCCTATTCTGTATGCAAGTATGGGTGCTGCTTTAAATTCAAACGACTTGCTCGTTACCCAATCCCTCATTCACTATATCAACTATAAAAAAGACAAAGATGTCACTAAGTATAATGGCACCAATTTTGAATTAGCCTTGGGTGCCGGTTTGCTTAATAACTTTAGAATCAGTGAACATTTCGACATTTTCCTTGATGTGAATTGGACGTTCCATAGATGGACCATCGACACTTGGACCTATGAATTTGGTGGTAACGCTTTCTGCACCAGCCTTGAAGAAGTTAGACCTAAGAGATTCGATAACATGTACACCGCTGCCTTAGGAGTTACCTATTATTTCAGCAGAGTGTATGATTTGTGCGAACAAGACACTGTGTTCTTGGCTCCCGATACGACTATTAACGTCGACGCACCTTGCGATACCATTGTGAAGTTCGTCAATATGCAGACCGAAGACATTCTGAGCTATCCTTTCTCCATCTTCTTCCACCGCGATTCTTACCAATTGATGTCGAGAAGAGACATCGTCAACCTGAGGGAAATTGCCAATGTGGCCAAGGAAAATGGTTACAAACTTCGTCTGACTGGTTCATGCGATAGTGCCACAGCTACTCCAGCTTACAACCAAACCCTTTCGGAAAACCGTTGCAACAAGATAAAGTATGAATTGATGGAACTGGGTATTCCTGAAGACCAAATCATTCTCGAACCCATCGGCGGTGTAAAACAACTTGACCCGACGGAATATGACCGCCGCGTGCTCATCCAACTGGTCAAGGAAGCTCAATAAAATAATCTGAGCCCAAGAATAAAAAGCCTGACGGAGTTCCCATCAGGCTTTTTTGTTTCCCTTATTCAGCTCGTTAATAAAGAACGCCTACTTCAATACCGATGAAATTGTTACGCAAAATGCTACCCGTTTGCTTTTCTATAGAATTGATGAAAGTATTGGAAAAGGCGTGATCAAAAGTCAACTGGGCAAAAGCGGTCAATTTCTGGTTGATTTCATATTCAGCACCCAAACCAAAAATCATCGAAAGCTGCATTACACGATATTGGTTTGAGCAATCAACAAAGTTCTGGCTTTCCGCAGAAACCCAATAGAAACTATACTCGTCCTTGACAAAGTCCTTGCAATTGAAACTCAAACCTCCACCAGCTTCAACATAGGCCGCAAACGAGTCAAACACTTCCACTTTGACCTTGCCCTTAAGCGGAATCTCAATGTTGGTGGCCTTCATCCTACGGTTTACCCAAATATTGGCTTCTTCCAAAAAATCGTCAGATCGGCGTCTGTCGATGAAACTATACTTCATACGGAGAAAATTGAGGTTCACGCCAGAAGAAACAGCAAAATGATCTGACAAATAATAGTCATACACCAATCCTACGCCATAACCAATTCTAAGACCTTCGCTTTTTACAGCAGCTGATCCAGAACTAGCCCAATCAATTGTAGGCCCAGCTTTGACACCAATGCTAGCTCCATTTGGCTGAGCATTGACATTTAGGGCAACAAAAGTTACCAAACTGATAATCAACAATGTTTTTCTCATAATTATGAATTTTAGACCTACAAAGATAATTTATTTTGCCGAGAATTCCAAATAATCCAAAAATGATTCTTAATTTTGTCGCCAAATCATCTTAATTAATCACCAAAACACATTAAAAATGAAAAAGACATTTTTACTGATTGCAGCCCTGCTTATGATGGGTAGTGCAGCATTCGCTGGCGGTGGCTTCGATATCGCCATTGGTCCAAAAATCGGTTATCAGACAGCAAAACTATCTTATCAAAGAGACGACATCAAAGCAGGCTTTAAGAACCATTTCACTGTTGGGCTGTTTGGTCGCGTTGAAATCGGCAATGTCTATGTACAGCCTGAAGTGTTATGGTTCAAGAGTTCAAACGCCTTCAACCTTGCCACCAACGTTGCTCAGGACACCATTATCGGCAACATCACCATCCCGAGCGGTGCCGATATGACCTTCACCTTGAACGCAATGAACATCCAAGTGCCAGTATTCATCGGCTACAAACTGAACCTCGTCGACAACATACTTGCTTTACGCGCCCAAGTTGGACCGACATTTAACTTCATCATCCCTCAACAGACACTTGCCAACCGTGCAATAGGTACTTCCGAACCAACTGAAATCGGGAATGAGGCTTTCGACACCAAATCAATTGCCTTTGGTCTACAAGGCGGTATTGGTTTTGACATACTGAGACGCCTCACTCTCGATATCAACTATAACTTTGGTATCACTAAAGTATTTGGTGCCAATTACATAAACAACACAGAATGGGGGCAGTACATCAATACCTCTAACATTTCAGACGTCCATACAAAAATGTTTATGGTTTCTTTAGGCTTCAAACTGCTCTAAAAGCCGTATTGCTAATAACAAAAGAGAGCGACTCAACCGAGCCGCTCTCTTCATTTATTCAGAATATGAATTAGAACAAAACACCTACCTCGACGCCAATACGGTTTTGAAGCATATTGAGTTTTGTAGTGCGCTCACCAAGTTCCTTGTCGCCATTATAGAACTTATAATAGTTAGGACTGATGGAATTGATGTTGTTGAGAATGTCGTGCGAGAAATAGACACCTGCAAAAATACGTGTTGACTCATCAAGAGAATACTGGGCACCAGCACCAATCTTCAGAGACACACGGATGTTGCTGAATTCCTTGTTGGTTACACCCCAAACTTCCGGAGCAGCAGCACCATTAACAGCATCCTTAACCTTAACTTTCTGGGCGTAGCCAATGCCGCCACCCACTTGTGCATAAGCACGGATTGGAAGACTACCAAGGTCGTTAGTAACCATTTTCAGCATCAACGGAATTTCGTAAAGGGTAGACTTGTAAACTCTGTCAACTTTAAAAACATCAGGATTTGAGGTAGTAGAATCCAATTTGATGGCATTATCAAAGCTATAATGACCACCTAGGAAATCCACATTGACACCAGAAACAAGGGCATAGTTGTTAGCGAAATAATACTCAGCCACAACACCCACGTCGAAGCCTGTTCTGGCACCTTCATTAACGGCAGCACCTGTTGTTGAACCCGTCCAACCCCAGTTTGGACCCAATCTGAAACCAAAGGCAAAGCCTTTGTACTGCGCTGATGCGGTCAGCGACATGGCCATCAAAAGGCCAACGATAAGTAAACTTTTCTTCATTTGATAATAGATTTAGGTTAGTATTTTGGCACAAAAGTAGTCTTTTTTTTGTTAAGGTGAATAAATCAGGGAAATTTTCTAATTTTGTAGGATTGTAATACAACAAACAATTATTATGTATACCCAAATATCCAATCGTCTTTTCATTCGAAATAGAGCCAACCTCGCGGCACATTTGTCCCCCAAATCAGTGGCTGTCTTTACTGCTAACGAAGCTTTACCACGCAATGGAGACGAGTTTTACCCATTTCGTCAACAGTCTGATTTCTTTTATCTTACGGGAATCAACGAGGAAAATTCCTATCTTATCATTGCCCCTGACTATCCAGACGAAGCAATGCGTGAAGTGCTTTTCATCGAGCCTTACGACGAGGTGAAAGCCACCTGGCAAGGCGAAATGCTCGATGCAAAACAGGCCACCGAACTCTCTGGCATCAATACTGTCAAAGGCACCGATGCTTTCTGGATGACGTTGAACGACATCGTCTTCTCAGGCTATGGCAACACGATTTTCATGAACAGCTACGAATATCCGAAATACGAATGTGCTGTGGAGACCATCCAAAAACGCTTCATCAAAAGAGTCAAAGAGTTGTATCCGATGCACAAC
The DNA here is from genome assembly GCA_946405575.1 of uncultured Bacteroidales bacterium. Lineage (GTDB taxonomy): Bacteria > Bacteroidota > Bacteroidia > Bacteroidales > F082 > Limimorpha. The sequence goes on from CAMJHP010000061.1 coordinate 5,466, forward strand.
TATGGTCGCACCGCCCCGATTCTAAATGCCTTGCGCATGAAAAAGTCGGAGGATGAAATCGCCATTACGCAGCAAGCCTGCAACATCACTGCGAAAGCCTTCCGCCGCTGCTTGGATACCGTAAAACCTGGCATGTATGAATTTGAAGTGCAGGCAGAAATCGAATACATCTTCAAACAGAACAATGCTACAGGCCATGCCTACGCGCCCATCATCGCAGGAGGCAAGAACGGATGTTGCTTGCATTATTCGAAGAATCAAAGCCTCCTAAACGATGGAGAGCTTTTGCTCTTCGATATTGGATGCGAGTTGAAGAACTACTCTTCCGACCTAAGCCGCACCATTCCAATCAATGGTAAGTTCACTCCGCGACAAGCTGATTGCTACAATGCCGTGCTCCGCGTGATGAAGGAAATCACCAAGCTTTACCGTCCTGGCGGCACCATCAACGAAATTAATGAGACCACACATCGATTGATGGAACAAGAAATGATAAAGCTTAGGCTTTTCTCTGCCGAAGACGTGAAGAATCAAAACCCCGACAAGCCTTTGGAACGCAAGTACCTGATGCATGGAATGTCGCACCATATCGGTCTCGATGTTCACGACAGCATCGACAAATTCAAGCCTTTTGAACCTGGAATGATTCTCACCTGCGAACCAGGTATCTACATTCGAGAGGAAGGCATTGGCATCCGAATTGAGAATGACCTGCTCATCACCGAGGGTGATCCCATTAATCTGTTCGAGGGATTACCTACCGAAATCGAAGAAATTGAGGCGGCGATGAAAAAATGATTATTTTTGCAGAATTATGTAGAGACGCATTTAATTGCGTCTCAGATAGAACAAATGCAATAAACGATACACAATCATTGTGTCTCTACTAACAACAATTGACTACGTCGAATTTTTATTTCAACGATTAAACAATCAACAAATCAACAACAATATGTTCACAAAAGACGTTTACAGTGGCCGTCGCGCTACATTGAAAAAAATGATTTCGAAGGGCATTGCCTTCTTCCCTGCCAACAACGAGGCTCCTTTCAATTACCCTGACAACACTTATATCTATCGCCAGGACAGTAACTTCTCCTATTTCTTTGGTCTCAACCATCCCGATTTGGTCGGCGTCATCGACTTTGAGACAGGCGAAGAGATTCTGTTTGGTGTTGAAGTCACCATTGATGACGTGATTTGGTGCGGTCCCCTGCCTTCACTTAAGGAACAAGGCGACAGCATCGGCATCACTGACTGCCGCGACTTTAACAAGTTTGGCGAATATCTTCAACAAGCCATCGCCAAAGGACGCAAGATTCACATGCTGCCCACCTATCGTGGCGACACCAAAATCCAATGCGCCGAATGGCTCGGCTGCCCTATTAATAAGGTAGCTGAATATACCAGCCTCGAACTCATCAAAGCTGTCATCGCTATGCGTGAGGTGAAGAGCGAACTCGAAATCGCCGAGATGGAACGCGCTGCCAACACAGCTTATTATATGCACACCACTGCTATGAAGATGTGCAAGCCGGGTATGATTGAACAAGAAATTGCCGGAGTGGTGGAAGGTCTGTCTCTGTCGGGTGGCGGTCCTGTGTCGTTCCCCGTCATTTTGAGCGTTGATGGTCAGACCTTGCATAACCATGGTCACCACAATGTACTGAAGGAAGGCCGCATGATGGTTTGTGATGCCGGTGCCGAGACAGAAAACTATTATGCCTCCGATTTCACTCGCACCACACCTGTGGGGGGCAAATTCAATACACGTCAGCGCGAAATCTATGAAATCGTGCTTGCTGCCAACCAAGCCGTTGCCGCTAACACGCGTCCTAACATACCTTACATCGAAATGCACACTTTGGCATGCCGCACCTTGATTGAAGGTTTGAAAGGCATTGGCCTGATGAAAGGCGACATAGATGAAGCTCTAATGAATGGTGCCCATTGGCTCTTTATGCCTCATGGCCTCGGCCATATGCTCGGTATGGATGTACACGATATGGAAGGCCTCGGTGAAACTTACGTGGGATACGACGACATCACACCACGCTCCACCAAGTTAGGCTTCAGTGGTTTGCGCTGTGGCAAGACTTTAAAGCCTGGCTTTGTAGTCACAGACGAACCTGGCATCTACTTCATTCCCACCCTCATCGACATATGGAAAGCTGAAGGCAAGCTAAAGGATTTCATCTGCTACGAAAAGTTGGAAAGCTACAAAGACTTCGGTGGCATTCGTATCGAAGACGATTTGTTCATCACCGAAGACGGCAACCGCATTCTCGGACGGCCAATTCCAAAGACTGTCACAGAGGTCGAAGACATGTGCGCCCAAGGCCGTGAGTGGATAAAAATGACAGCGATGTATTGATGAATTGCTTCACGCAAAATCCGCAGAACCATATGAAAATTCACAGGATTCTGCGGATTTTGCGTGTAATAAAATCAGAATTCCATCACCAGTTTAACGTTGACATACCTTGGCGTCAAATAACTAGGTGCGCCATAGTAATTGTTGTCAATGTATTTCACCCAGTTGTAGGAAACCACATTTGGGATATCCAAAAGATTGAAAACATCCACACTGAGGAACATATTCCGCACATAACGCAACGGATTGCCTTTACTGAAGCTGCTGGCCTCGCTGATGAGTTGTTTGCTGAAACCAATGTCGACACGGCGATAGGCAGGATAACGACTCGAAGTGGAATAGAAATCCGAGTTGTTATCACTGATGGGCAAGCCCATACCGAAAGTCAACGTCATATTGACGCGCCAAGTAGGTGCATTAGGGATATAATCCTGGAAAAACAGAGAGAAATTGACCAACTGGTTGGACGGTCGGTAATGCCAACCCAAAGCAATAGTGTCAGCTACTTGACTGTCGCTATGGTTATAGAAAGGTAGCCGGTTGCCTTCAGCATCTACCAAGCAATAGTCACCCCGAATGTCCTCTTTAGTCTGCATAATGGAAAGACTCGCCCAACTATCGATGCCTTTCACGAATTCGCCATTCACCTTAAAATCGAGACCAGTAGCATAAGCACGTGCCGACTGGTCAGCATAATAGCGAATGCGCACATTGTCAATGTCGTATGGGATGACATGGGTGAAATACTTGAAATATGCCTCTGAAGTAAGAATGAAAGGCCTATTAAAGGCGCGGAACTTGAAGTCGTTGCCCGCCACAATCTGATACGACTGTTGTGCCTTGGCATCCTTAAAGAGACTACCATCGCGGTTGCGAATTTCACGATAAAACGGAGTTTGGCTATAAACACCTCCCGATAATCGATAAACTGTCTCATTCTTTTCATTCTCAGGCTTATACGCAATCCCCACCCTAGGGCTAATGTGCACCTTATTATTATAGCCCCAATAATTCGCCCTCAAACCACCAGTGATGACAAATTCACCTATGTCCTTGTATGGTATCGTCCAAGAATTCTGCACAAAACCATCGACATTGTTGACAGAAAGCAGGTTGTGCGACTTATGCACAAAGTCCATTGCGATTTCGGGCAACACATCTGGATAGCCACCAATCACATCGGGTGTATGGGGAAGCGCATAACCAGCCGAGTCGAAAAGTTGCCACTCGTCCACTACATCGTCTATGTCCTGATGTTGGAAGCGAATGCCCCATTTCATCAGCCGGTTGTCCTTAGCATACAGTCCCTTATGATCGAAATTATAAACTTGGGCATAAAAGCCATTACGGGCATGCCTAAACAAGGTACCTACCTCATGGTTTTCAATCACTTCACCAAAATCCTCAGAACCGAAAGAAGTGTTGCGAATCCCGAAAAAATATTGCTCCTTCAGGTCGAAGGTTTCGGTCTCGTAAGCAGAATAGGCCGATGCTATCCATTTCAGATTCAGGTCTTTATTAGGTTTGTACGACAAGGTTAAGGCACCAAGGCCCGTAGTATAGTCATCGATTTCCTGACCATCGAAAAAAACGTTGATTTGAATGGGAATGTCTATGGTTCCTGTATTGATCTTTGCATTTTGGGGAATAAGCATATAACGGTTCTTGGAATAATAACCCAAAAAAGACAAATCCCATTTTTCATTGAATTTATAGCCAAACAAAGCCTGAGCATCAGTGAAATTCGGCCGATAGTCGCCTTTGGTGTCCATCATACCTAGTGCCAATGCTGTATTTTTATAACGCACCCCTATCAAATAACTGAATTTCTCATTTTTAGTCGCGCCTTCCATATGGGCTTCAGCACCTAAGAGGCTTAAACTCAGGGAAGCTGCTGTCTCCCGTGGAGTTTTATAAGTCACGTCGAGAACAGACGACATTTTGTCGCCATACTCAGCCGCGAAACCACCAGCCGAAAACTCGATATTGTTGACCAATTGTGAGTTGACAAAACTCAAGCCCTCCTGTTGTCCCGACCCGATGAGGAAAGGACGGTATATTTCGATACCGTTCACATAAATCAAGTTCTCGTCAAAATTGCCTCCACGAACTCGATACTGAGAACTCAGTTCGTTGTTCGACACCACACCTGGCAAGGTCTTGATGAGTGTCTCCACACCATTTCCCATAGTCGGTAGCAATGTAGCCTTCTTGGCATCAAGACGCGTTAGGCTTGAGGCATCAGTGGCACGGTCGCTGATGACAGCATCGGGCAACACCGTTGCGGTGGAATGTAGCACAATGTCCAACTTCTTCTTCTCGCCTTTCTTCAGACGCACAATGGTTTGCTTTTGCTCATAGCCAACAAACGAAAAATGCACAGTCCAAGTGGAATCAGACAACAGCGACAACTCGTAATAGCCACGCGAGTTGGTTGTGTAGCCCACCAATAGCTCGGGGACAACCACGTTGACCATCTCTATAGGATGTCCCTGCTCGTCAACCACTTTACCATAGACCGTAGCCGTTGGAAGCTGTTGGGCAGCAGCAAACAAGGAGAAAAACAACAATACTATGAGAATGAACTTTGCTCGCATAAATGCATAACTGATTTTGTCGAAAAATAGTATCTAGATTGGCTAAATTGGAGCCTATCCAAACAAAAAAAGCTGCCGCGCAAGGCACAGCAGCTCTGATATCGTTCACTTCGACAACGAATTACCAACGTTCAAGGTTACCCGTAGCAGAAGCATCCAAGATGGCTTGGTAAACACCCTTCTTGTTGATGGTACGCAAACCAGCAGCCGAAACCTTCAGCACAACCCATTCTTCCCATTCCGGAACATAGAACTTCTTGATTTTCAAATTCGGTTCAAACGTTCTCTTGGTCCTCTTATTGGAGTGAGAAACATTGTTGCCGTGCATGACCTTTTTTCCTGTAATTTGACAAACTTTTGACATGACTCTTATCCTTTATTATTTACACTTGTCTATTTTCTAACGGACTGCAAAAGTACACATTTTTTCGTTTCGCCAAGCCATTCTGCAAAAAATGTGTCAAAAAAAATGCAAACCTCACGTCCAGACAACCAACAACCAGCATCTTTCTGCTCTTAACTATTCATCATATGCACATCCAATTGCGGGAAGGGGAAATGTAGTCCTTCTTGTGGAAAAGTCTTGTAAACCAATTCATTCATCTTGAAATACACTCCCCAATAATCTTCAGGTTTTACCCTCACACGAACAGTAATATCTATTGAGCTGTCGGTCATCTTAAGGAGTTCCACGATAGGTTTAGATTCTTTCTTGATACGATCATCAGCATCGCATAGGCGCAACAAGACAGCTTTGGCCTTGTCGTAGTCGTCACCGTAAGCGATGGAAAACGACCAGTCAACGCGACGGTCGGCCTCCTTATTGAAATTGGTGACAGGACCTGTGGAAAGAGCACCATTAGGCAGGATTACCGTTTTGTTGTCGGGCGTTAGAATGGTCGTATTGAAAATCTGGATACCGCTGACTTTGCCTTCATAACCTTGAGCTGCAATGAAGTCGTCTACTTTGAAAGGCTTGAACAGCATAATCATCACGCCTCCTGCAAAATTCTGCAAAGTGCCACTCAAAGCCATACCGACAGCCAATCCTGCCGAAGCCAACAATGCCACCAAAGAGCTGGTGTTGATGCCCAAGATACCTACAATGGCCATAATGAGGAAGAAAGTTAGCAAAGCCGAGACCAAACTCATCACGAATGAAGCCAAAGAAGGGTCGGGATCACGGCGAAGAATCATCTTTGTCATACCCTTCTTCACCAGTTTTATGACCCAGCGACCAAGCAACAGCACCACGATGGCAGCCACGAGTTTGATGCCAAAGGGAACCACGTATTCTTTCACTAAATCAGGAAGCCACTCAGAAACGGGCGTAGTGGCCAAGTTCCTCACACCATCCATCATATCATTGACAGCTGAAGTGTCCTGGATGGTCTCCGAAACTTGTTCAACAAGAGTATCGTTTTCCATAGATCGTAGATTTATCCAACATTTTTCCGAAAAAATTTGAGTGCAAAGGTAAGGATATTTCGATTATTAGTATTTTAGCAGCGCAAAATCTTTTTATGGACATCAAGAGCATCAAGTCATATTGTGAGAACCCGAAAAACCGCAGTACCGTTAATGTCGGGTTATTTATCTTATTGATAATCAGTTTCCATTTTATTTATCTTGGCTGGCAAGCCTTAGGTTATTGGCCCGTAGGCAAGTTGGTTTACAGACTGATGGTTTGGTCTGTCAAGATGGCTTACAGCCAATCTTGTTGGGTACTTGACCACATTTTTCGCATTGACATCACTACCATCAGTCGTATAAGGGCTATCTCTGCCATCAATAGAGATGGCGGTTGGGCCCGCGTCATCATCGCTCCTGAATGTGCCAGCCTGAAGCAATGGATGCACTGGCTTTTCCTTATGATTCTCTTTCCAGGTCCATGGAAACACAAATTGTGGTACATCCCTACGGGGCTGGTCATCATCGAATGGATTAATGTAGTCAGAATTTGTGGCATACTGTTTATGCAGATCGCTTGGCCCAATATCAACATCCACTTTTTAGGCAACGACATCGATACATTCCACCTCGCCCACGATTATATATTTAAGTTCTTTTTCTACTTTATCATCTTCCTTATGTGGGTGCTATGGGTAGAAAAATTTTACAATCCGTCAATAAAAGCCAAACAACATGAATAACTCTCCTATCATTTTCATCCTTGATGCCGGCGGCACAGGATTCAAGTTCTCGGCCGTGCAAGACTGGCACGAAATCATCGAACCTTTCACCATTCCTTCGGCAGCTCCCACGCTGGAAGAAGTGCTTCAAAAACTCAGCACGGGCTTCCATGAATGTGAGACTCGCTGTGGTGCCAAGGCGGCAGCCATCAGCTTCTGCTTCCCTGGTCCAGCCGATTATCCCAACGGCATCATCGGCGACTTGGAGAACCTGCCCGCATTCCATGGCGGAGTACCGCTGAAAGCCATGCTTGAGAACGAATTCCATGTGCCCGTCTACATCAACAACGACGGCGACCTATTTGCTTACGGCGAAGCCCTAAACGGCTTGCTGCCCGAAGTGAACAAACTGCTTGAGCAGCAACGCAACCCAAAACGATACAAGAACCTGTTAGGTGTCACTATCGGCACAGGTTTTGGCGGCGGTATAGTCATTAATAAGGTGTTGCTCAATGGCGACAACTCGGCAGGCGGTGAAATCAACCGTCACCGCAACCCGCTCTACCCCACCACCAGTGCCGAAGACAGCATCAGCATCCGAGCCGTGCGCCGCGTGTATGGCCGCGAGGCTGGCATCGAGTTCGACAAAACACCGCATCCCTACGACATCTACAAGATAGCTATGGGACAGCTGCCTGGCGACAAGGAAGCAGCCTTGAAGTCGTGGAATGAAATGGCCACAGCCTTGGCCGATGTGTTGGCCAACGCCATTTCGCTCATCGATGGCATCATCGTCATCGGCGGTGGTTTGTCAGGAGCTTGGCCTGTCTTCATGCCTATGCTAATCAAAAAGATGAACGAGCCCTTTACCGGCCTCAAGGACGGTCACTCATTCAGCCGAATGGAAACCGAAGCTTATAACCTAATGGATGCACAAGACATGATTCGCTTCACCGAAAAGTCGGGCAAGATGATCAAGGTGCCGTTCAGCAACCAAAAAGTTTGGTACGACCCCACCAAGTGCGTCGGTGTGGGCATCACCAAGCTCGGCACATCATCAGCAGTGGCCATTGGCGCGTATGCTTTTGCGATGGAACAATTGAATAATTAAACAACGTTGTAGAGACGTGCCATGACGCGTCTCTACAGCGTGCCAAATTCAACCATTTTTTCTCATTTTTTCCTATCCTTTTGACAATCAAAAAGGAAAAATTTATCAACACGCATTGTTGATAAAAATAGCCACAAAAAGTGGTTTTGATGATGGCATCATTTGCCCTTCTTTCTTAATTTCGCGAATTGAAAAAGAGCGAGTGAACTTGTATTGTTTTTGTTTATAATTTATTAAATATCAACAAGATGAAGCCAAATCATACTCAAATGGAATTTGAGGGTGACTTATTTAGTGGACTTGAGGAGCCAGAAGCCTTGCAGCCGGAAGCCACACCATACGACAAGATTATAGAAACGCGAAAAAACACCACTTTTGCCGCCGAGCAGATTGAAAAACAGGATGAGGTACAAGTGGTCGAGAAAGAACAAGCAAATGTGGCGCCATTTGTGGAAGAAAAGGCAAAGATCGAGTACCACACCTACCCTCTTGAAGAGGTTAAGGTTGCCGCAAAAGAATATTTCCATGGCGACGCACTAGCTGGTGATGTATGGGCCAACAAATACGCGTTGAAAGATAGCGATGGCAACATCTACGAACTCACGCCCGACGACATGCACCACCGCATCGCCCGCGAGATTGCCCGCATTGAGCGCCGTTATCCCAACCCGATGAAGGAAGAGGAGATTTACGAGGTGTTGAAGGAATTCCGTTACATCGTGCCCCAAGGCAGCCCTATGACGGGCATTGGAAACACTTTCCAAATTTCATCGCTTTCGAACTGCTTCGTCATCGGCAACAACGGTGACTCCGATTCGTACGGCGGCATTATGAAGACCGACCAGGAACAGGTGCAGCTGATGAAACGTCGCGGAGGGGTGGGTCACGACCTGTCACATCTTCGTCCTGCAGGTAGCCCCGTCAAAAACTGCGCCCTTACCTCCACTGGTGTAGTGCCTTTTATGGAACGTTTTTCCAATTCCACCAAGGAAGTGGCACAAGACGGCCGTCGTGGTGCCCTGATGATGACCATCAGCATCAAACACCCCGATGCAGAGGCTTTCATCGATGCCAAGATGAAAGAAGGCCGCATCACCAATGCCAACGTTTCGGTGCGCATCACTGATGAATTTATGCAATGCGTCAAGGAAGGCAAGCCTTTCCGCCAACAATATCCCATCGATTCACCCAACCCAAAATTCACCAAAGAGATTGATGCCCGCGCACTTTGGAACAAGATTATCCACAATGCATGGAAATCGGCCGAGCCTGGTGTGATGTTTTGGGACACCATCATTCGCGAATCCATCCCCGACTGCTATGCCGACCTTGGCTTCAAGACCTTGAGCACCAACCCATGCGGCGAAATTCCACTGTGCGCTTACGACAGCTGCCGCTTATTGGCCATCAACCTCTACAGCTATGTCGACCATCCGTTCACGCCGGAGGCACGCTTCAACTATCAACTGTTCTCGAAACATGTGGCCATCGCACAACGAATGATGGATGACATCGTCGACCTTGAAATTGAAAAAGTTGACGGCATTTTGGCAAAAATCGCTTCCGATCCTGAGGACGATGAAATCAAGCGTACTGAGGTCAACTTGTGGAAGAACATTCGCGAAAAATGCCTGCAAGGACGCCGCACTGGCATCGGCATCACAGCTGAGGGCGACATGCTTGCCGCATTGGGCAAACGATATGCTTCCGACGAGGCTATTGCCTTTTCCACTGAAATCCAAAAGCTGTTGGCTTACAATGCCTACCGTTCTTCAGTCAACCTCGCCGAAGAACGTGGCAAGTTTGCCATCTACGATGCCAAACGTGAAGAAAACAACCCCTTCATCCAACGTCTTCGTGCCTTGGATGAGAACCTATACCAAAAAATGCGCCGCGTAGGCCGACGCAACATTGCTATGCTGACCATTGCCCCAACGGGTACTGTCAGCATCTGCACACAGACTACCTCTGGCATAGAGCCTGTGTTTATGGTTAGCTATAGGCGTCGCCGCAAAGTGAATCCCAACGACAAAGATGTCCACGTGACTTTCACTGATGTGTCGGGCAACTCATTCGAGGAATACAACGTATTCCACCCCAAATTCATCACATGGCTTGAAGTAAACGGCTACAACGTGGACGAAGTGCTACGCTATGACGATGAAAAGCTTAACGCCGTCATTGCCAAGTCGCCCTATTACAAAGCCACAGCAAACGATATCGACTGGGTAAACAAGGTAAGGATGCAGGGATCGATGCAAAAATGGGTCGACCATTCAATCAGTGTTACCGTCAACGTGCCTAAAGAAACCACAGAAGAACTTGTCAGCCAGATTTATATGACAGCATGGGAGAGTGGCTGCAAGGGTATGACCATTTACCGCGATGGCTCACGTGACGGTGTGCTAGTGGCCAAAGACGAGAAGAAGGAAGCGAAAAAGGAAGCCTGTCAAAACGGTATTCGCCCCAATGACATCCATGAGAATTCTGCTCCACCACGCCCAAAAGAACTAGAGTGTGACGTGGTACGTTTCCAGAACAATTACGAGAAATGGATTGCTTTCGTAGGCAAACTACACGGTAAACCCTACGAGATTTTCTTAGGCAAGGCAGAAGACTTCTTCCTACCACCTTATGTGGAGAAGGGAATCATTATCCGTGAAAAGATCAAGGGCGAGTCCACACGCTACGACTTCCGTTACACCGACAAGGATGGTTATGAAGTAATGATGCAAGGCTTGTCGCGTTCGTTCAACAAAGAATACTGGAACTATGCCAAGCTTATTTCGGGCATCTTACGCCACGGCATGCCGATTCAGTACGTAATTGAATTGGTGCAGAACCTTAACGTAGACGAAGACAGCATCAACACGTGGAAAAATGGTATAGCAAGAGCGTTGAAGAAGTACATCCCAGACGGTATAGTAGATGAGAAAGAGAAATGCCCGACTTGTGGTGAAAAGCTCGTCTTCGAGGACGGCTGCAAGCATTGCCGCAATTGTGGGTATTCCAAGTGTGGTTAAACGAATAATGAAAACAGTTGTTTTTTTATCTTCATAATGGCAGGTCGCCAGTACGCAAGTGCTGGCGACCATTTTTTATGCTGTACGGCAACTTACATTCAACATAATTTTTCCGAAAAAAAGCACAAAGTTGGCAGCATAAGCTACCAACTTTGGTGTTAGATTGTATGAAAAGGGGGAAAATACGTTTAGTCCTCATTACGCTTCTTACCGACGAGGTAAGCAGCACCAAGGCCCATAAGAACAACAATACCGCTACCCAGAGGAGTAGTGTCATTGCCATCCTGGTTGCCTGAAAGGTTGTGGTCAGGAATACCAGGCATAGCGATGCCATCTTCACGATTGCCAGTGTTTTCATCGGAAGCACCACGCTGGAACAAGCCACCCTGTGCAAATGAAGCCATACTCAGTCCAAGGACGATTGCGATTGTCAATGCTAATTTCTTCATCTTTCTTTCAATTTTATTTTGATTATTCAATTTGACTATTCGATGTTTTGATCACCAAAACGGGACAATATTTGTTCTCCGTTTCGGGGTGCAAAAGTACAAAAAATTTGGAACATACAAGTACTTTGAGAAAAAAAATATGCTTTTTTTTGTAAAAGGGCGACTTTATTGAAAAGTGCGAGAACAGATTACGTCATAGTTATATGGGCACAAGACCTCGAGACGAAGGGGCACACATATCCACATCCAAAGAAGATTTGATACTGTCCCAAAAAGTGTGTCTGAGCGTTGGCGCGTAAAAAAAGGGACTGGTC
>CAMJHP010000062.1 GCA_946405575.1 uncultured Bacteroidales bacterium
GACATTTCCAAGGCTTTGTCCAAGTCTTGGCCTTTCACGGCGAGATAATAGGCGTAGTTGTTGAGAACCAACACATTGTCAGGGTCATTGCGCAGGGTGCGGTCGTAGGCCTCAAATGCCTTTTCTTCATCGCCTTGCTCGTGGTAGAGGTCGCCCAAAAAGGCATCAAAATTAGCCATTTGCACTTTGTCAGAGGTGTATCTCCTCCCCTTTTCCAAATAGTTGATGGCATTTTCGTTATCTTTCAAAACGGCACTCGCCACGCCTGCGTACCAATAAAACACGGGCTGCATAGGATAGTATTTCAAGGCAGCCACGGCATGATCGCGAACGGGCTCATTTTCGCTGAGCCTCGACTCGCTTATGATGAGGTTCTGCCAACCATAAAAGTCGGTGCTGTCGATGGCCAATGCTTTCTGATACAGTTCTTTCGACTTTACCGCGTTTTCAGTGACGATGTAATAGGAACCAAGAATGAGATAGCCCAATTTGATGTCAGGGTGGGTCTCGATGAAGGCCTCGCCGCATTGTCGCGCCTGCTCATTAATATTGGCTGCACTTTGGTTTTTCTGCATCCAATAATCGTAGATGTTGGATTTTGTAGAGAGGTCGAGGTTTTTGTTTCGAATGGCGGCAATTAACTCGTTGAAAGCCTTGTCTTTGTCGCCCTTTTTTTCATAAAATTCAAGCAATGAGACGTTGATATAAGGGTCGTTCGGATTGAGCTCCTTGATTTTCTCGTATGTTTTTAAAGCTTCTTTTTCCTTGCCGTTGTCGGAATAGAGCTGGGCCAACATACTGTAATATCTTGGGTTCTCTGGATTCTCTTTTGTGAGTCGTTCCAACTCGGCCATGAGTTTCTTGTCGTTGCCTTGATGCTTAAGTATGTTGAGGCGTTGCTCAGTAATCAACTCATTCTGTCCGATTTGCTCTTCCAACAAGTCCATTTTGGCCAAGGCTTTGTCGTATTTCTCGGTGATGAGATAAGCATCAATCAGGTCGGTGAGCATTTCTGGGTCATCAGGATACTTTTTGGTCAGGTTTTCATAGAGGCTGATAAAATCCTCATATTGGTCTAAGTTTCTGTAAAACATACCCAAACGTATCTGATACCATTTGTTTTCGGGGTCAAGGTTGGCGGCTTGTTTGATCATATTAAAAGCCTCTTCGATGCGTCCTGCGTTGTAGTATTGTTCGCTCAGTTCAAACATTGAGGCATCATCGTTGGGCATATAGCGCAAGGCTTGCTCGAAATTGCGGATGGCACCTTCGGTATCTTCACGGTACTTGCTTTGAAGGCCGTTCGAGAAATAAGTGGCGTTTTTTTTCTTGTCGGTTTTTCCGTTGTATTCCGACTCCACTTGTTGCGCAAAACTCCATGTTGAGCACCCCAACACAATAAACAATAAAACGACTCTATACTTCATAACTATCAACTCTAAACTTTACAACTTACTCTAAACTCTAAACACTACACTCTCAATTTTTTCCCGTATGCCCAAATCCACCAGTGCCCCGTTCGGTTTCCGAAAGTACCTCCACTTGCACGACTTCGGCTTGCTCGCATTTGGCGATAATCATCTGTGCGATGCGGTCGCCATTGTTGATGACAAAAGGCTTGTCGGAGAGATTAATAAGGATGACGCAGATTTGTCCGCGATAGTCGGCGTCGATGGTGCCGGGCGAGTTCAAGACGGTGATGCCGCTCTTGAGTGCCAGGCCGCTCCGGGGACGCACCTGTCCTTCATACCCTTCAGAGATTTCCATATAAAGACCCGTCGGCACAAGGCCGCGTTGCATGGGTTCGAGGGTGATGGGACCATCAGGCAGGTAGGCACGGAGGTCCATGCCGGCTGAGTTTTTGGTCTCGTAGGCGGGCAAAGGGTTATTTGAGGTGTTGACGATGTTGAGTTTCATATTCAAGATTCAAAATTCAAGATTTAAGATTCAAGATTTGGAGATTTTTCTTTTGGCGAAAGAGACGATGCCATTGACCAGGTCTTTCTCCCTCCAGCAGATGAAGGCGAAGAAGACCAACAATAAACCCGTGTTGACGACCAAGGTCCAAACTGTACTCTCAACACGAATGTTCTTTTGAACAAAAAACAGGGCGACAGCCACGGCAAAATAGAGGAATGCCGACTTCAAGTCGTAGGGTATTGGGGCTTTCTTTTGCCCGACGAAATAGGACAGCACCATACAAACGCCATAGCCCGCAAAGCCGCCCCAGGCGCAGGCCATGTAGCCATATTTGGGCACGAAAATGAAATTGATGGCAAGCAACACCACGCAGCCAATGGCACTGAAAATGGCGCCCCACCAGGTCTCGTCGATGAGCTTGTACCAAAACGAAAGGTTGAAATAGATGCCCATGAAGATTTCGGCCATCATCACAATGGGCACCACACGCAGGCCTTCCCAATAGTCGCTCTTGATGATGTGCTTCAGGATGGGCATGTACATCACCACGGCGAGGAACGCCAGCAAAGTGAAGATGATGAAGTATTTCATCACCTTGGCTTGGGTTTGCCTGTCTTCTTTGTCGCGCTTGCCGCCGAAGACAAAAGGCTCGTAGGCATAGCGGAAGGCTTGCGTAATCATCGCCATGATCATCGCGATTTTCACGCAGGCGCCATAAATGCCGAGTTGCACTTCGCCTTCCTTGCCGGGCACGATAAAACGGTAGCAAATCTTGTCGGCCACTTGGTTGAGGATGCCGGCCAAACCCAACAGCAGCAAAGGCCAGGTGTAGCGCAGCATTTGTTTGAGCATGTCGCGGTCGATACCAAAACGCAACTTCCTGATTTCGGGGATGAAACCGAGGGTAATCAATCCTGTGCAGATCAGGTTCACGATGAAGATGTAGCCGACTTGGTAGCTGTTTTCATACCAGCCCATCAAGGCGGGATGGCTCTCTTTCAGACCCGGCGCGAGCAAGAAAACAAACAGGTTCAACCCGATGTTGAGGAAGATGAACAATAGTTTCAGCGTTGCAAATTTGATGGCCTTGTTTTCGTAACGCAAACGGGCAAACAGAATGGCTTGGAAAGCGTCCAAAGCAACAATAATGGCCATGATTTCCACAAACTCGGGGTGGTTGGCATAATGCAAGGCATTGGAAATCGGTATCAGGAAAATGCTGACCAAAACGACGAAAACCAAACTCACCAAACCGACCGTCAAACCCGATGTGGAGAAGGCCTTGTCAGGATTCACGCCTTCCTTGTTGGAGAAGCGGAAGAAAGTGGTCTCCATGCCGAAAGTCAAGATGACGAGGAGCAGGGCGGTGTAGGCATACAGATTCGTGACGATGCCATAGCCGCCTGATTCTGCAGCGATTTTGTATGTATATAGCGGCACAAGCAGGTAGTTCAAGAACCTGCCGATGATGCTGCTCAGGCCGTAGATAGCGGTCTGTTTCGCCAGGGAGCCTAATTTGTTTTCTGCCATAACTTGCGTTTGTTTTTCCAAAACGCAAAAATAGGTGTTTTTGTTGTAATAACACCAATCAGTTTTGGGTAATTCGGTGACAATCTCCGCTTTTTATGGCTTCTTTTATCCTCCATTGTTTTGTAATGATTGTTGGTTTTGTTGCGCAGAAAACCCGATTTTGCGCAGAAATTTTGTTTTTTAGCCGTTCGATAGCATAGATGACAACTTTCGCACCGCCGATTTGGTTACCTTTGCGCAAGTTTTAATCCAACCTATGTTTAACAAATAACAAATCAAATTTCAAGAGATGAAAAAAGTAATGTTTCTCGCTATCGCATTGGTAGCCTTAGTGTGCACCTCGTGTACCAAAACCAACACCAACACCAAAGGTCTTTATGAGTACACCACCGACTCACATGTCCAAGCTTCTTTCGATGATGTTTCGGCATTGAATGATCTTCTTAGGCCGAAGTTGCATCATGGGTTTTACGAACTTACCAAAGAGGAAGCTCGTGCTGAATGGAATTCGTTCATGCAATCTGCTCAAAATGTTAATGTAAGCATTACTAAACCTGATCATTACTTCACTGTAAAATTTGTCCGTAAGGAAGCGAAAGATGGTGCTTTTGTTATAGTAGAGACCGTTGGTGAACATACCTGGAATAGCGAAAACAATTAATTCCCAAAAGGTATATAGAGTATCAAGTTTGTTTTTTTGTATCGCATTTCATCAACCATAAATTATTATACAAAAATGAAAAAAGTAATGTTTTTGCTCGCCACCCTGCTTGTCGGTGGCATGTTACTCACGGGCTGCAAGAAAGACACGACCCCAACCCCGACACCTTCAACTCCTGACACACCATCGACTCCAACGACGAGGAAAGTGGTTTACAAGTTGGATAACACTGTTTATATTGCCATGATCAGCTACCAGATTTCGCCTTGCTTCCATTACAACTTTTCCTATAAGGATGCCGATGGGACTATGGTTGAAGTGAATGATCCCACTTTGCCTTGGACCAAGGAGATTACCGTAAATGTTCCTTTTGAGGCCAAGATAGAAGGCAAAGTTACTTACAATGAAGCCGAACTTCCCGATACTGTGTATTTTGGAAGGGCTGCCTTAATCAATAACGATGGGTTAAACACTGGCTTCACGGGCTCCAAAGAAGTATTCCTTCAATATATTGCTGCTCGTCCTGACAGATTGGAATTTAGCAATAGCAAGACTATCCAATAAATCCAATAAGGAGTGTCCATGTAATTTGCCCGACCTTCAAGTGATGGAGGCCGGGCAAATTGTTTTTTGTGGACAAACATCGCATTTTTTCTGAACATTGCTGCAAAAACCGTACTTTTGCAGTCATGGAAACGAAAGAACAAACCCCTGTCGAAAAGGCAGAAAGCATGGAAAGCCTATGTCTTGTGAACCATGTAGATAGCGGCTTGCCGCGTTGGCTCATCGAGGCGGCTTTTGTGTGCTACCTTTTGCAGGCTGTCGTCAACTATGCCCCGCTGATGCACTGGATGGATGAAGCCCATCTTTCATGGGTACGAGGCATCGTCCAGACCTTTGGGGCCTTGGTGATGTATTTTGGACTGCTGCGAGGCATGAAATCGCTTTATCGTCCGTTCACGGCTTGGTGGTGGGTGGTCATTGTGCTGAATCTTGCCGGGTTTGTGACGGAGTTGGTTCCAGCCATCATGTATCGTATTGGTCTGCCTGTTGCCGTTTCGCTGATGTTGGTCTATCTGCCTTTGGGTTGTGCCATTGCCATTAGTTACCGTGGCCGACTCCGTCAGGTGGGCATTTGGATGGCTCTCTACATCTTGATTTCCAGCATCATCCCCGTTGTCTCGTTCCTGCTTGTCGGCCCCGAATCGGGTTTGGCCAACCTGCCCTTGGAGATTCCAACCATCGCTGTCATCGTCATTTATGCTTGGGTGCAGCGGCGGGTATTAATCTGAAGTTTGCGGCGTTTCTTGATAGGCGGAGGTTTCCATCCCCTGACGATACTGCAATGGCGTGATGCCAAAGCGATGTTTCATTTCCATTTGGAAGGTGCGCCTACTGCCGAACCCCGCCTCTGTTCCAATAGCTTCGATGGTCCA
The DNA here is from genome assembly GCA_946405575.1 of uncultured Bacteroidales bacterium. Taxonomy (GTDB): domain Bacteria; phylum Bacteroidota; class Bacteroidia; order Bacteroidales; family F082; genus Limimorpha. The sequence continues at coordinate 5,548 of CAMJHP010000062.1, forward strand.
GTTGGGTTTTTCGCGCAGGAGTTTACAGGCCAATAAAACCCGTTTCTCGTTGAGATAGTCGCCTAAACTGCCGTATTTTGGATTGTTTTTGAACAAAGACCCTAACCGTCGCTGCGTCAGCCCCAACGCGTTCGCCATGGTTTTCAAGGTGAGGTTGTTGTCGGTATAAAGGCGCGTTTCGTCCATCTTTTGGTCTATCCAGGTCATCAGATCATCGTCGCTCATATCGGCAGTCAGTTCAATGTTTTCGCGGTACTCACGCGTTTGCTCCCTCAGTTGCGCCACTTCGCCACCAGCTTGGCACTTCAGCGCTTCCTCCAACGCATTGATGCGTTTTTTCAATTCAGTTTTGTCTCTTTCCTGCCGCTTGTTTTGCTCCAATAAGGCGTTTTGGTTGTCCACCAATCTTGAATTGGACGAAAGCATCTTTTTAACGTGGCTGTTGAGCACGACCATCGTGATGATGAAAGCAATCACGAACGCGATAATAATGGCTAAGATGAGCTGCTGGGGTCCTGTCATGGGTTTTGGTTTGTTTTGTTTTGCTTTGGCAATTCAATTAGGAATTCCGTGCCCACGTTTTCTTGGCTCTCAAACGAAATTGTTCCGCCTGCAGCTTGCACGATATTGTAGGTCAGCGAAAGTCCTACTCCCGAGCCACCTGATTTGGTGGTGAAATTAGGCAGGAAAATGCGGTCTTTGTCTTCCTCTTTGATGCCTTTTCCATTATCTTTCACGCTGATAGTGAACGATTTTTCGGTAGATTGCAGTGTGACCTTGATCTTGCCGTTAGGCTTGGTACCAATGGCTTGCACTGCGTTTTTAACCAGGTTGCCGACGGCACTGTTGAGGTTGGTCTTGTCACCGTTGTAGGTGTGGTCTTTCGCCTTGTCGAAATCGTAGTGAAATTCGATGTTCTCGGCATTATCATAAAGGTGCACCACATTGCCGATCAATTCCGCCAAATCCAAGGGTTGCGGATGGTTCTCGGGCAGTTTTGCATAGCGGGAGAAGGATGAAGCGATGTCCGACAAGGCGTCAATCTGTTCAATGAGCGTGTTGGTGGTTTTTTGGATATGTTCCGGTGTTGCTTTTCCGTTGTCGATATTGCGCTGCAACAGTTGCACGCTGAGCCTCATTGGTGTGAGTGAGTTTTTGATTTCGTGCGCCACTTGTCTTGCTACCCCCCGCCAAGCTGATTCGGTGGTCGTACGTTTCAATTCGGCTGCACTCTTCTCCAATTCCACGATGAGTTTGTTGTATTGCTTAACCAACGCACCAATTTCATCGTCTCTTGTCCATTCTATAGGTTCATTCTTTTGGTCGATCTTGATGTCGCCTAATTTATTCTGAATCAATGATAAAGGTTCTGTCAGTCGTTTAGAAAGCCTAAGGATGAATATTAGTGCGATACCCAATAGGACAAGAATGATATTAATATAGGTAAGCACAAAATCCTTGATTTCTTTCTGTAGGTCGGTGGCACTAGAAAAATACGGTGTGTTCAGATAGGCCAATGTATTGCCATTTTCGTCAGCGATAGGGATATAAGAGGATTCGTATTTCCCTTTGCCAAGATGTTCTTCATGGGTGAAGAAAAGCGCCTTATTGCGGTGCATTTGTTGATAGGCTTCGGCATCCATCAGTGGTGCTTGAAGATTTAATTCGAAAATTTCTGGACGTGTGGTGGCTAATAATTGACCGTTGAGTTGGTAAAGGTTCAAGTCGGTGAAAAAAGTCGTGGCATAATGTCGTAAGATTTCTGTCCAACCATCTTTCGATGCTGTTCTCATCAAAGTGGTGAAATCAAGGTCATTACGCATCTCAACGGATAAGGTTCGTGTGGTTTCAAATTGTGAAGCCGTGGTTTTTTGGTTGTATAGGGTTTGCATGTAGAAGACTGATACGGGACCCACGATAAGAAATGAAATGCCAAGCGTTGAGAATATAACCGTCTGTAGCCTTCTACGAAGACTTCTATCTCTCCATTTTGTATGTTCTTTGGGTCTTATCAACCAGATAATCAGCAAAAAAGGTATTGTTAATCCCAAAAAGAATATGGCAAAAGGTGCTGTGATTTCTGAAAATGCCTTTGTTGGTGTGCTGATAACAATAGCGTTGTAATTGTTATCGATGATGGCATAATGTTTAAAATGTCGGCTTAATGTAAAGTCTTGGTCTTTGAGTTTCAGACTATTCATGAAATTAGGATACACATAGCGACCATATTTGTAGACGAGAAGGTTATCGCGATAATTGGCCACCGAGTAATCGTATGGCTTCTGACTGTTGGATTCTTTCAAGAGTTGTGGAAAACCAAAGCCTTCAGGTGCAATGGGTTTATAGAATTCGAAATAGAGGTTCTTTTGTTGCAAAGAGTCTTTCGAAACTATCTTGATTTTACCTAAGTAATTGGGATCCAATGTGTAATAGTCCATAAAATATAAGCCATCCCCTACCCTTTTTTGTTTGTTGTTGGCTAATTTTTCAAGGAAGTAGTCGTCACAATTGGTGTCATAACCTTCTGGTTGTATGGTGATTTCTTCTTCTGGTGCACACAGTGTAAGTGTGGTTATGTAGGCTTGCATGGTTTCATCGTAAAGCAGATCTTTCGAGTAGCCAAGGATTACTTCTGCTAAAACATTACTCTCCGCAAATAACATTTCGCGAATGTTTGTATCGGCTTTAATTTGTTCTGAAAATCGCGCATAACTACTTTCGAATGCCTCGTCGCGTTTCTCTAATAGGTTTTGCGCCTGTCTTTCCATCTGCTCATTTTCCCGACTTTCACTGATTCTATAGTAAATGTATGTACCAATGATGGATACCAATATGATGATAGCCATGCCTATTTCGATGGCTCGTGATTTGGTTTTTTCATCAGGAGTTGCCTCGCGACGTTTTCCGAATGCTAAGCATAAGCCTATGATAAGTAACACGACAAAAGGCAAATGCCATATGTATCTGTATGGTTCTTTTAGCTTCGGTTGGTCTGTGAATTGGTAATATGCCAAAACTTTGTCTTCCTTGTTTACTAACTCCGTTCCGTTATCAGTGTTGGAAAAAGAAATCTTGGAGAGAATGAACTTCGGGAGGATCTGAAACCGGTTTTCGAAATAATGGTTTTCGATTTGGTAACTTGTGTTGACCAATTGATAGACAAAGTAGGTCATGCTTCCTCTTTCGTAAGACTTTACATAATAGTCGCCTGAAAGCATTGAGCAAATCGTATCATTTCCGATTTTGACTTTTCGCTTCATCAATTTTGGGTTGACGTCGTTGCGATTCCAAAAGACCAATGTATCGTTCATGAAAACGGTCAACCCCGTCTGGCTTTTTTCAAGCTCTTCGTGGTTGAGGCCCTTGTCTATCAACATGCGCATTTCGTTATCCATCTTGAGTACGGATCTTTGCACTTTGCGCTGTACGAAGTTTTCGTTCAAGATGAGATAAAAGAACGCAGCAAGCAAAAGCCACAAGGCTATGCTGATCCAACATAGGTTGATTCCTATTTTTCTTGTTCTTTTGCTTTTCATGCGCACTTTTTTCTTATAACTATAGTTTTTTGTTGATATTGTGTTAGTTATAAAACCTTTAATATTTTTGCTTTTCTTCGGCTAATTTGACCTGTATTTCAAAAACCCATCAAAACGCCTTAAATCGCCTAAAAACGGCCAAATTTTGGATTTTTTTATTTTTTCTCAAAAAACGTACACCATGCTTGACCACTCGCCAGACCTTCTCGCCTTCAAGTTTGAAACAAATCCTCTGAATGCGCCTTTTATCAATGGTAGAGAATGGTGTTTGTATTGTTCACTCATGTATGAAATGTAATAGGCGTCCCAAATCAGCTTTTCTGTCTTTTTCAACACCATTCCCTTTGATTTGAAAATCTTTGTTAGCGTAGTCTTGTTGAAATGGCTCAAATGTCTTGGAACGTCGTAAGCTGCCCAAAGTTCCTTGTAAAACTGTGCATCATATGATTTGTAGTTGGGCACAGCAATAACAATCCTTCCTTGAGGCTTGACGAGTCGTTGCAACTGTTCGACCTGCCATTTCAAATCGTCCACGTGTTCCAGTACATGCCACATTGTAATCAAGTCAAAGCTTGCATCAGGAAGCTTTTCCAAATCCTCACTTGCGATGATGTCGGCTTTGATTCTTTTCCTTGCAATGTTTTTAGCCTCTTCTGAGGGTTCAACGCCGGTACAACTCCAACCGTGTTCTTCCGCTGTGTGTAAGAAGTCACCTACGCCACAACCAATATCCAATAGCCTTCCTTCTTTTATTCCTTTCGTGGCGAGCTTGTATTTGTGTTTCAGGTTTACCTTTTTTACTGCTTCATAGACTTTCGGAATGAAGCCTTTTTTGTTTTCTTGATGGCTGTAATACTCCTCCGATTTGTAATATTCGCCGATTTTGTCCTTGTTCGGTCTGGGCATGGTATAGAGCAAGCCACAACTCAGGCATTCGCAAATATGAAAGTCTTCTTTGGTAAGAAATTCATCCTTTAGCCAAAGATTGATTTGTGCCTTGTCGGAGCCGCACCATGGACATTTATTGTTCATTTATTTTCAGTGTTTCATGTGAAACAATCTCGTTATCTTCCTAAAAATATGGCCAACACATTGATGTCAGCTGGTGAAATCCCGCTGATTCTTGACGCTTGTCCCAAGGTTTCTGGTTTGTAGCGATTCAGTTTTTCGCGGCATTCGTATGACAAGGATTGGATGGTATGGTAATCGAAATCTCTTGGAAGCTTGATATACTCCAGCCTATCGAGTTTTTCAGCCAGTTCCTTTTCCTTTTGGATATAACTGTCATACTTGATTTGTATCTCGGCCTCTTCCAAACATTCTTTGACGAATCGGTCACCACCCTTGTACTGTTCAAGTGATGGTAAGGTATTGATCATGTCAGAAAGTTCAATTTGAGGGCGTAGCAGCAGATAAGACAGCTTTGTTTTTTGCTCAATTTTTGAGCTTTCGTTTTGCTCTAATAGACCGTTAATTTCGTCAGGATAGGCATAATTATCGTTCAAGAAATTCTTGATTTCTTCAACTTTTGTCTGCTTATATATGTATTTTTGGTATCGGTCTTCTTTGGCTAAACCAAGTTTGTAGGATAGGTCTGTCAGTCGGGCGTCGGCATTGTCTTGTCTCAACAAGATACGGTATTCTGCCCTACTGGTAAACATTCTATAAGGTTCATCCACGCCTTTTGTGATGAGGTCATCGATGAGGACGCCTATGTATGCCTGTGTTCTGGTTAAGACCAATGGTTGTTCATCACGCAATGTCAAATTTGCATTGATGCCCGCCATCAAGCCTTGGCAAGCGGCTTCTTCATAACCCGTCGTTCCATTGATTTGGCCAGCGAAATATAAACCATGAATAAGCCTTGTTTCCAGAGAATGGTGCAATTGCTCGGGCGGGAAATAATCATACTCAATGGCGTAGCCTGGCCGATATATTTTGGCATTTTCGAAGCCTTCGATTTGTCTCAATGCTTCGTATTGGATATAATCTGGAAGCGACGAACTAAAGCCATTGAGATAATATTCCTGGGTGTTCCAGCCTTCGGGTTCCACGAAAAGTTGGTGACTGTCCTTTCCTGAAAAGCGTTCAATTTTGTCCTCAATGCTTGGACAATACCTGGGTCCTACCCCTTGGATTCGGCCGTTGAACATAGGCGAGTATTTGAACCCTTTTCGTAGTGTTTCGTGTACTTTTAATGAGGTATGTGCAATCCAGCAGCTCTTTTGTTTCGAGATTTTGAAGGGTTCTGTGTAGGAGAAACCGACTACTTCATCATCACCTTTTTGCTCAACGAGTTTGTTGAAATCTATCGTTCGACCATCAATTCTGATGGGCGTTCCTGTTTTCAGTCGCTTGACCTCAAAGCCGAGTTCTTTGAGTTGTTCACTGATGCCGTGACTGGCCACCTCGCCCATTCTGCCTCCCGAGAAATGCTGCTCACCGATGTGTATCAAACCGTTCAAGAAAGTGCCATTAGTGAGAATGACTGCCTTGCTTTCGATGTCGCCACCCATCATGGTTTTGACCCCTTTCACTTGGTCGCCATCAACGAGCAAGCTCAGTACGGTATCTTGCCAGAAATCGACATTGGGTGTTTTTTCCAACATACTGCGCCATTCTGCCGAAAACATCATCTTGTCACTTTGACATCTTGGGCTCCACATGGCAGGACCTTTCGATTTGTTGAGCATCCTGAATTGGATCATGGTGCGGTCGGAAACGGTGCCCGAATAGCCACCCATCGCATCGATTTCGCGGACGATTTGACCCTTGGCAATACCGCCCATGGCGGGGTTACACGACATGGAAGCAAACAACCGCAGGTCCATAGTGATGAGTAGGACTTTACTACCCATATTGGCCGCTGCCGCTGCTGCTTCACAGCCTGCGTGACCTGCGCCTACAACGATGATATCATACGGTTCAAAATACATTATTTATCAGTGTTTCACGGGAAACAATATATATAACTTTATGACATTCAATTAACTAAATAATAATTTCAATGCTTCTTCCTCTTTTTCACGCATCTCTTTTTCATCTTCCTCGGTATGGTCATCAAAACCAATAAGGTGCAACACACCATGGATGATGACCCGATGCAATTCACTCTTAAAGCTACGTCCAAAAGTCTCTGCATTTTCCTTAATTCGGTCGATACTGATGCAAAACTCACTCGAAAGTACCGTCTCACAATCCGTCAGCGGAAAGGTCACAATGTCGGTGTAGAAATCATGGCCGAGGCTCTCTCTGTTTATTTCCAGCAACTTTTCATCGCTGCAAAAATAGTAATACAACTCCCCTATCGTCTTACTGTATTTCTCGACCACTTCACCAATCCAAGCCTTGACGCGCTGCGGTTCGATGGGCGGCATCTCCACATCCAATGTGCTGAATCTGATCATCTCAATGCGTGTTTTTTTTCAGGTAATACTCGTTGATTTTATCCTTGTAATATGGTGCGTATTCGATGGGGTTGCTGCGCAAGAATTCTTGGTTTTTCTTAAGCGACTGCTCATACAGATACTCGTCAATCTTGCGTTCGAAATGCGAGCCTTTGTACTCATTCGATTTGCGCTTCTCTTCCTGTTCGCGCTTCTCCTGCGCCTTCTGCGACTCCAACATTCTGGATTCAATCCTTTGGCTGCGCTCAATCATCTGACGATTGATTTTTTTGTTCACCAACTCTTCTTCTAGCTTCTCCATGTCCTTGATGATTTCGTTCAAGCCATCGTCTCCAAGCTGGCCGTTTTCCTTCATATCATTAAGCATCTGCTGCATACCTTGCCGTAGCATCTCTTGTTCGGCAGCCATGCGGGCAAATTCCTCACTCATGGAATTGGGCATCTGCTGCCCCGATTTCTCCATCTGCTGTTGCATCTGTTTCAGTTGCTCGCTCAATTGTTGCTGTAGCTGCTGCATCTTTTGCATGCTCTGTTGGCCTTGACCAGGCTTGGGCATGGAGCATGACATCGGCATGCCCATGGCTTCCATGCTGTTTTCCATATTCTCCAACGACTCGGCTAACATCAATGCTAAGTTGTTCATCGACATCATGGCGGTCTGCTGGTGACGCACGGCCTGAGACAGTTTTAGGTCGTTGAGGTGTTTCATCGCGTTTTCAGTCTGATTTTCTATGGTATGCAATTCGTCAAACACGAAATTTTGAATCATAGGTTGACGCATGGCCATGCTACGCAAAGAATCGCGGACCATGTTGAAGTTATCGGCCACGTCTTTTTGATGGATGATCTTTTCAACCAATGATGGGTCATCTGAACGCATACTTCCAATTTCTTTCATCAGGTCTTCCTGTTCGTGTGAGGCGTGGACAACGTTTTCAAGTAAGATACGCAACAAATGAGCATCTTCAGCCATCTGTTGCATGCCTTGCATCTGCATTTGCATCATCATCTGGTTGGCCATTTGCTGCATTTTCTGTCCTGCATTTTGCTTCTGCTGTTGCGATTGTTGCTGCTCCCCCGACTGTTCGTTCTGCATCGCATTGTCGAGGTCTTGGTCGATGCTTTGTTGCATCTCCTCGTCCTTTTGCATGTCGAAAGGTTGCTGCAGGTCTTGGTTCTTCTCCAAGAGTTGATCGAGTTCGTCCATCATCTTGTCGAATTCCTCTTTTGCTTCCTCGGCTGATTTTTGGTCGTTCTCCTCCCCTGCTTTATTCTGATTTTCAGACTCTTGATTTTGCAACTCCTCCCCTAGTTTATCCAATTTGTTGGCCAAGTCGTTGAGGTCTTTCTCCATCTTAAGTTGTTCCAAAAGCGCTAAATTACGATCAAGGAGTTCCTGCATCGACTGGTTGTTTTTCTTGATGTCCTGCATCATTTGTTGCATCTGTTCACGCGGCATCTCTTCCAACAATTTGTCAATCTGCTCCATCATCTTTTTCAACTCTTCGGGAATCACTTCATCGAAAAGCTTGTTGATTTGCTCTTGCTTCTTGATGAGGTCTTCGTTGCCCAAATCATGCTCTTTCATGAAGTCCTCAAGCTTATTTTGTTCTTCCTGCAACTTGTTCCATTCTTCTTGAATTTGTTGCTGCTTTTCCAACAAATCCTTCATCTTTTCTTTGTCTGACCAATCCAAATCCTTCTTTTGAATCAAGTCTTGCAGCATCTTTTCGATTTCGTCTTGCAGCTTGTCAGCCTCTTGTGACTTCTCCTGAAGGCGTTCCATGATGTCTTCCGATTGCTGGTCGGCAATGCTGTCTAAAGCGCTTTCGGAAGGTTTATAATAGGTGAAGGTCTCTGAACGTTTCGACTTGGGCCCATGAAAACCATCATTGTCCCATATTTCAAAATAAACCTCCATGTTCTGGCCGGGCATGATGCCTAAGCTGTCCATGTTGAAGCTGTAGAAGAACGAGGTGCGGGTCTGTTTGAGGTCCAAAGCGACGGACTTGACAATTTTCTTTTCAATAGGTTCCTTGACAATGCAATTGAACGTCAACTTGCTGAAACCGTAGTCATCGGTGACGAGGCCCGAATAATATACATCGGTGGAAAGTTGCTCGTCGAACGACTCCACGCGGATGTCTGGGTAGGCATCGGGCAGCACATCGATAGAGAAGGGGAGGGGCTCTATACTATTGTTCCAAGTGTTTTCAACCTGCACCTCAAACTTGGTGGATTGTGCCGCGACGAATTGATATTCAAAAACATCATCGGTTGCTGTCAAGGTGGTGGTCAGTGAATCGCGGCTGACGATCATCTGTTCCGTGTCGCGGGTGGTAAAGCTGAAGGTGAGTTGGGTGCCTTGTGGGACGATGAGCCTGGTCTTGGCATCCAAGGTTTCATTAGTGCGATGGATATAAGGTGGATAGTGCAACTCGCAGCGGTAGGAGAGTAGGGTAGGGTTAGGGTGTACTGTGATATGCAGGGGACGACTGGTGTATTCGCCGCCAATGACGTTAAAGGTCAAATTGTTGTATAGGTTCTTGAAAGTGTAACTGAAATCGTTGGCCGAGCCTTTGGCCATCAGCTGCTGTCCAAGTTCGCTTTTCACATAAAAGGCATCAGGGATGCGGTCGCCCGTGACGCGGATATTGAACTTCACTTCCTTGCCTTGTGTGGTCTCTATCTCGTCCTGTTCGATTTCGACCTGATAGGGGAGGGGTTTCTCAAAATGCTGCTCGTAGTTGACGATGCGTTGAGTGGGTTGTACTGCAAACGACGGGAGGAAGACCATCAGCGCTATTAATAGAAGGAGTAACCCGAAAAAGATACCAAGATACTTCAAATTGCCGCGTAAGTCGACAGCATCAGAAAAGCGGATAGGGGAGAGGCGGGCACTACGCTGCTCGATGGTAGCTGCCAAGAGAGCACTATCAGCAGAGGCCCCTGAACTAGTCGAAGCTAAGGTCCCTGAGCCCGTCGAAGGGCCGACCACATTCTCCATTTGCCTACTTAACTGAATAGTATTCAGAAGCTTATCTTTGATTTCAGGGAAAAACTTACCAATCAGCACTGAGGCCTGTTCCACTGACATCTTCTTTCGGAATCGGATGAGATTGAAAAACGGAATGAAAAAATGATACACCAAAACAAAACCGCTACCAGCAAGCAAAAACAAAAACAGCACAAAACGGCCTTTGGGCGGGAACCAAGAGAAATATTCCAACCCATTGATGAGCAGGTAGAAGACAATCCACAGCACGGCACCCACCAACACACCTTGTATCAAACGGTTGAGGTAGTACTTCCTCGTGAAGCCTTCAATTTTCTCTATCAATTTGTTTGGTGCAGACATAGCCATATTAAATAACCTGCAAAGATAGAGAAAATCCACGAATCGAAGAGGATTATGTCGGTTTTGGGCAACAAAAAAAGAGTTCCGTTTCCGAAACTCTTTTGCTGAGCCACATGTCGGACTCGAACCAACGACCTACGCATTACGAATGCGTTGCTCTACCAACTGAGCTAAAGTGGCCTCTCAATTGCGGCTGCAAAAATACAACATTTTGGGAAAACAGACGCTTTTTTTTGAAAAAAACTGATTTTGTGATTACTTCGCAAGAAATCTTTCAAAAGCCATACAATAAAATTATTTGAAAATCAATAAAATAAAAAAAGTTCATCAAAGACACAATATTTAAACTAAAATTTTAGTTTTATATTCAAAAAGTTCTATACATTTGCAACATAAAAAGAATACGAACATGAAACAGAAAACATTATTATTGATTTGTCTTGCAGTGGGATGTATGTTATGGTCCTGCTCGATGAAACCTATTGCAAAACCTTCTTATCAAGGTTATTTCAGCGCGGAGGAATTGCGCGAAATGCAGGAAAGAGCCCGTGAGGAAGAAATGGCATATCTTCAGAAACTGGAAAACAGCCATCCCGATTCTGTTACGATGCTCCATCTTGATTTCACTTATTTGGATTCTATTCCCAATCTTTCCAAATATAAAAAAGTGTGGTTGGCGACTTATTCCGGTGTCGAAAAAGAAAAAGTGGATAAATCATTGTTCACGTCTGAAAGTTTGAGTACAGTCACGCTCAACAATTGCAGTTTTCGCAAAATAGACTTTCCTGAGGGCAACCACATCGAACGTCTGAATCTGATGAACTGCCAGTTGACACGTATTCCAGCCTGCGTCCGCCGCTGCAAACACTTGAAAGATCTCAATTTGGAGGGTAACCAAATTCGCCATATCCCAAGATGGATTATGGAACTTGACAGTTTGGAGGAAATCAGCTTGAATTTTAATCAATTGAAACTGAGCAAACGCGATATTCGCCGTTTATCGAAGTTTAAAAGTATCCTTTTGGCGGGCAATGGCATTGAGACGCTTCCAAAAAATGTCGGGCAACTGCACTGCAACAACCTCAATTTGTCCAAAAACAAGCTTCATTCCTTGCCTACTTCTTTCGCCAATCTGACTCAAATCAAAAACCTCATTTTCTATGAGAATGGATTCAAAGATATTCCCGAAGTCCTGAAAGGTTTCAATAATCTTAAACACCTCGATTTCTACAAGAACCATATCAAGAAAATCCCTGATTTTGTGGGCAATATGGAGAATTTGGAACAATTGTTCCTTTCGTTCAACCAAATCGAGGAGATTCCCGACACCTTGCGCAACTTGAAACGGCTGAAGTATTTCTATATCCATCACAACGAATTGCATTTCCTGCCTGAATGGATTACGGAAATGGACTCGATAGAGCGTTTCGGGATCGGTTTCAATCATCTGTTGGATCTTCCCGATGTGTCGAAAATGAAATCGCTGAAAGACTTTGACTGCGAACACAACTTGCTGGAACGTTTCCCTTGGGAACTCTTGGAAAAACCTGACATGGAGATGATCAATGCACGCAACAACGATTTCA
>CAMJHP010000063.1 GCA_946405575.1 uncultured Bacteroidales bacterium
CTATGTAATAACTGTTGTCGCCATCTGCTGTGGTATCAAGCAATTCGGGACGGGTGGAAATATCGTTGCAACCGAAAACGTTGTGGACTACTTCGTTACAGTAGGTTGGGTAATCGAATTTCGACTGGAAGATTTGTCGTATGATGGAGGTGTTCATGATATTGGTTATTAAGTAGATAAGTAGATTTAGTTTACATATTGGACGCGAGACTACGAGACACGAGACGCGAGACGGGTCCCTGAACTTGTCGAAGGGTTGTCCCGTGTCCCGAAGTCCCGTGTCCCGCGTCAAAAAACATGTAGTTTAATTTTGAACAGTTACTTAAATGAATGTTTCTGAAAGAATGATGTCAGCGGTAGTGAGTGCCACTTGTTTGGTGGCAGTTGGCGTTTCTGGTTGGCTGTAGCGTTTGTCCAACTCCTCAAGTTGCTCCAGGATTTTTATGGATGGCGAAGGCTCTTTCTTCTGCTTTTTTGAAATGCGGTTCAAGGCATCGGCCAGTTGGTTATAGGTTCCGCGTTCCACAATCTGTTTCAAGCGGTCAACGGTATGGCGACCTTCATCATCGAACAATGGGCGTATTTCGCGCAAGAAAGCGGCGGCTTTCTTGGCATCATTGTCCTTGCTGCCGATTCTGAGCTTTTCGTCTTGAGCCTCGCTCTGCTGGTCGATGGTGTATTGCGCCAAAGCTTTCTGAACCTGCTCATAGTGGAGTTGCAAGCCATCTCCAAAGGGTACAGCTTTTTCATCTGGTTCTGCATGGAAGAGGTCGGCGGCTTCGAGGAAAGAGAGTTCTCGGGTGGTGTCGCTGACGAGGTAGTAAGCCTTTTTATAAGGCGATGACAAATAGGAAATCGTGTGTGAAGAAGGAGCCGTTTGTGTAGCGAGACGGGCGCAACGGCTCTTTGGAGGCAACTGCTTGATTTTACGGTATAGTGCGGAATTGGTGTCGTGAAGTGCACGTACTTCGCTAAGCAGTTCCAGGCTGCGGTCGGTTTCGTCGCGGACATCGGCATTAAAGAGCTTGAACTCATGCACCATTTCATCATGTGAATAGATTCTTGTGTCTTCGCCAAGGGCGGAATGGAAGCTCTGCAACTTGATGAGGGAGTTTTTCTTCAGGCTGATGATGGCATCACCTGGGTCGGAAGGATAGAACATATAGTTGTGAATCGCGTTGGCGGTGGAGCCGATACGGTTCACACGGCCGATGCGTTGCATCAATCGGGTGGCGTTCCACGGGCTGTCGTAGTTGACAATCACATTGGCCCGATGCAGGTTGACGCCCTCGGCCAACACATCGGAAGTGATGATGATGTTATAGTCGTTGCGCCATTCTTTCTTATACTTTGCGTCAAAGTTGGCTTTGATGGTGTCGCGCAGACGGTTGCGACTTTTGGCACAAACGGCAAGAATGTCGTTGCGATTCAAGCGTTGTTTCAACTCCTTTTCCAAATAATTGACGGTATCCACGCTTTCGCTGAACACCACGAGCTTGCCGCCAGGGTTCTTTTTCTTGTCGAACAATTCGCCTTGCAACATGGTGATGAAGAGTTCCAGTTTGGGGTCGGATTTCACTTTCTCCCATCGCTTGCACAACTTGTCCAATACCTCGGCATCATATTCCAACATGGGCAGGAAATCAGGCAGGAAGTCAGCAGCGTGGAAGAGAATCTCTTTTTGGTCAAGTCCCTTGCCGATGGCCAGTTCAATGATTTCGTCCAACTCTATGCCGTCAGCTTGCAGCTTTTTCACATTCAAATCAGGAGCGATGATGACCTTGTCTTCCTCGAACATCTTAATCATTCCTTTAGTGGCATCAAGTAGGGTGTGAAGCGATTTCTTGAAAGCATCGAAACTACTTTCCAAGCGTTTGACCATGTGTGTCTGATAGATGGAGGCCAACGAATCGGCCATGTGCTTTGCCATTTTCCCAGAAGGAACTTTGTAGGAAGGGCAATACTCAATGGCACGGTAGCGGGCATAATTCAGACCGCTGCCGTCGAACATGTCGGAATTCGCCTCTTTCAAGTTGGCCGAAGGCGTGTCCACAAGTTTCTTGTATGTATCCCAGAAAAGCAGCTGCAATTCGGGCGACATCTGGTAAGTGCGGTCGGTAGGGTCAAGCAACTGAGGGAAGTGTATCTCATCGGCATAGCGAGGCTCATGCTGGATGTTGCTGCGGGTACGGCGCACCATCACCTTTTCCAGCACCTTGTGACGAAGTTCCTGATTGATGGCATCGATGCGGCTGGTAAGGAACTCGGCACTCAAGGTGCGACGTTGCGACATGAGGCTCTTGAATTCCTTAATCCAAGGGGCAAAGGTGTCGGCAATGTTGGAGACACCATCAATCGTGCAACGGGCAGTGTCCTGAAACAACAGCAGTTGGTTCTTGATGTCTTCGGGCGTGTTGTTGAGCGGTGTGGCCGAAAGCAGCAGCACGCGCTTGTTGCCTTTGACATTGCCTTTGTTCAATCGTGCCGACTTGCAGATGCGTTGCAGCAAGTCGTAATTGCCTGTGCTGTCGTGACGGAAGTTGTGCGCCTCATCAACGATGATGAGGTCGTAGTAACCGGGCTGGCTGTAGTTGTTGGTGCCCTCAATGACCTTATCCAAGCTTCCGTTGCTGACAAACTGGCTATAGTTGTTTTTGATTTGGAAATCGCGGAAAGTGTCTTCCCAGTTGCTTTGCACCGCTGGAGGGAAGATGACAAGAATACGGGTGTTGTTGCCGTTGGCGGCGATAAACCGCTGGGCAATCATGGCAGCCACCACGGTTTTGCCCAGACCCACCACATCGGCAATGAAACAGCCACCATGCTGCATCATGATATTATAGCCTTGCACTACTGCGTCACGTTGGTAAGTGAGGTTGTCGTAATTGTCAGGCAGATGAGGAATGAAATCGTCTTCGACCTGATCGCCGAAATGGTCGATGAGCATTCTCATGTAAAGCTCGTATGGCGTGGGCTGATGTTCTTCTGGAGTCAGATGGGTTTTGCCAACGATATGGTTCACATCGTCCATGGTCACTGGAATGGCATCCTTCCAAAGGCTTTGAAACTCTTCCTCGCAGTAATGCACATCGTCGTAGTCCTTCATGGCCACGTTCAATTCATAGCGTGGCGGTTCGGTGGTGCCGAGACCTTGTGCGCTGAGGTTGCTGCTTCCCATGATGACCCAGCCGTCGCTGTGCTCATTGTGGTTATTTGGCAAGCATAAATAGAATTTCGCGTGAAGGTCTTTGGTGGGATGGATGCGCAACTGCAACCGCTCATTGGCAATGTCGGCGCAGAATTGACGGATGCCTTCATCGACTTCTGACGAGTATTCGGACTGGTAGACATCACGAAGGAAGTCCTCGCAATACTGTTCAAGCGTTGCTTCTTTGTTCTCGAAGAAAAACTTGCCAGTATGTTGCGATTGGCGGAAGAGGTTGTCAATATTGATGCCGACGAGGATGCGTATCTCGGTGACATTTTCCAATTCCTTGCGCAGTTTGAAGTAGCCGCTGGAACGAAAATAGCCAACCACGGCATGAAAGATGTCGAAGTTGGCCATGGCAGAGGCGATGCCGTGGAATTTGTCCATCAGCCTCGTCTCGGTATTATTGAAGAACTTGGTACTCATTATGGCTTGGCGTTTTGAGCGCTTCGCCCTTCTAATGGGTCACAAAAAGAATCCGTGAACTTCTGTCTGGATGGAGGCTCTGGACTGCCTATGCTGCAAACAAGAAAGCCCACGGATATACCGTGAGCATTTCCGCTTTCTTGTGCAGCATATGGGAATTGTCCAGATTTCCATCCGCTTGAAAAGCAAAAACGCTTTATATCAATATGTTATTTAATCAGTTATCTTCTGTGTTGATATGTTCTTTTTGGGTTGATGAGGGCAAAGATAGACAAACTTTGGAAAATGTCGAACAAAAAAGTTCAAAACCTTATATACAATTGGCATTGTGCAGCTCGGTGTGACTGTTTTTGTGGGAAAAATGGAAAAAAGTATGAAAAAGAGTTGCAAGGAACGAAATTTGTTGTATTTTTGCAGTGTCAGAAATGACTAATCCGGTATTTTCCGCGTGGGGTAAGCCTTCACCGACACTGCCCAAATTAAACAGAGTTGCCAATTGGCAACTCTTGTTTATTTAAAGTAGTTCTTCATAAACAATCCATAGAACGACTTGCTCTGCGTCAATTCTCTAGAAACGGAAATGCTCTTGCGTCCTTTGAATATGAGTACTTCTATCGCGTTCTTGTTTTGCTCAAAATAATGCTTTATGCTAAATGCCAACAGGCTCGCTTTGTAATTGACCATTAAATGAATCAAAACCCGATTACACTGTCCGATAGAATCTTCAAGTCGATTGGAAACTGAATCTCGTCCAGTAATGGTTTTCAATTCATAAGGACGATAGGTCCCTTTTCGTTCAAAAATAAAATCAGGGGATTGCGTCTTACTTGGATTGGGAAGTATGTACACTTTGTATCCATGCGTGACGGCCTTACGTGCAGCGTTGAGCAAATTGTTGTAATCATCTTCGCTTTCACTGCCCGTAGAAAAGATACCAGTTTCTCCTTCAACAGGATGGAAATTGCCCAAACGGGCAATCCGTTCCACCTGTCGGGAGTAGTCTGAACCTTTCAGTGTATGTAGTTTGGCCAATTCAGCTGCAATGTCGCTCATCGATGTGTTTTGCTGCGTGCAAAGATAGGAAAAACATGGAATAAATTTACAAACCTCATTTGCAAAGTTTGCAAAAGATAACTGCAAAACAAAAACCTGATTTCACCTCACCATCCCCAAAATCACCTCTGGAGTGATGGCCATTTCAGTGACGGCGCAAAGGCCTGCGGATTTATAAAAACTGGCCATCGGATAGATTATTAGGTTTGAAATCCTTATAGCAAGTATTCGGTATTAGGAAAAATCTTAACTTTGCGCCATAATTGAAAAACAAAGGTATTGTAAATCAACTATGTTTAGTGAAAGAAATCATGTAAAGGTTTTCGTTTCTTCAACGGTGTATGACTTTGAGTCTCAACTGGACGTGGTATACTCTACATTGGATGGTTATGGCTACGATGTATTGATGTCACACAAAGGAACGGTGCCGGTCGATAGCAAAGTTTCCAATTTGGAGAACTGCCTGAAAGGTGTCGAAAACTGCGATGTGTTTCTGGGGTTCATTCGCCCTTTGTCTGGAACTGGTATCCTAAAACCAGGTGAGAAATCGATCACGGCGCAAGAGTTTGATGTAGCCTTTCGGGTTGGCATGCCACGTTTTGTGTTGGCAGACTATAGGGTGGTGTTTGCTCGTCAATTCACAAATATGATGAAGATCCCGATTGGCGACATTCCTAACTATGTAGAAAAAGCAAGAAGTGACGGAAGCATGGTGGAACGGCCTAACAGAGTCATCCATTCTGAAAGCATAGAGTTGTATAACTCAGCCATCCAAAACAACACTTTACCTATCAGCAGGAAAGGAAATTGGGTTCAGGAATACAAGAACTTGCAGGATGTGATGCTGCATGTTGAGGCGCAGTTCAAAGACGTAGAACGTATAAAGAAATTGATAAATGAACACGAATAACGGTTTTATAGATACGCTTCTTTCACAGAAAAGCGAAGGTGTCAGAATTCGACTATTGGCAAAATATGACGCTGAGTCTGTCATGAAGATTGTATGCGCCTGCCTGAACAACGACGGAGGGTGGATCATTGTTGGCATCACAGAAGATGGATTGAGAACCGACATTGATGCACCTAATGTGGCGAGTGATATCCAGAGGAATGCTATTCAGAAAATCAAGCCGCTTCCTTTGGTGTATGTTCATGACGAAGAATACCAAGGAGGCAAGGTGGTTCTGGTGACTGTGATGAAGGGCGGTTTGCCACCATATTCTTACGATTCCAGTTATTACACTATGGCGGGAGATGCCATTATTAAACCTGGTGCAGATGAGATTAATTTATTGATTAGACGATCTTTGCATTCGTTCTCTTCGTGGGAAAAAAGCATCTGTCTTGATGCCGAATGGGATGACTTGGATGCGAAATTAATGCAAAATGTGATCGATGAGGGATTGGCGAGTGGAAGGTTGAACGTAAGTAATGCTACCCCAGAGAGACTCCTTGGCCATTTGCAATTGACCGATGCACCGTATGTAAAAAATGGAGCCATGGCGTTGTTCGGGCTTGAAACGCATCGGTTCCTTCCCCAAAGCAAAATGCGAATACAAGTGATGTTGGGAGGAAAGACTGCTGACCAATATGAAGACTCCCTGGTGTTGGAAGGCAATCTTATGGAGCTATCAAACCAAGCAAAAGACTATTTTATGCGTCGGTTACCCATGGTAAGTGAATTCCATCGTGAAGAGTGGGACAGGAAAGATTATATTGAATACCCCCAAGCCGTTCTGGATGAAGCTGTTACGAATGCCTTAATTCATCGGGATATGAGCGACACTACGGGAGAGGTGATTGTGTTTATTTATGCAGACAGGATAGAAATCATTAATCCGGGAACGATGCCTGATAACCTAGTAAAAAGAAAAAACAAGGTGTTGTCCCATG
Organism: uncultured Bacteroidales bacterium; assembly: GCA_946405575.1. Classification (GTDB taxonomy): domain Bacteria; phylum Bacteroidota; class Bacteroidia; order Bacteroidales; family F082; genus Limimorpha. The sequence goes on from CAMJHP010000063.1 coordinate 6,581, forward strand.
TGTCATCGCCAAGAAATCCCTTGATGGCAGAGGTTTTCTATATTGATGGCAAGATGGAAAAGACTGGTAGAGGTTTGAAGCTGATTCATGACCAAATGAACGAATTGAAGCGCAAACTACCTGAGTGGGAGTGCGCAGAGGGGAAAACTAAACTGACCATCTATCGGGTGCCAAATGTGGTTAGACTGAATGATAGGGTCACGAAGTTCTTGTCCACAAAAAAAGAGGGGGACAGCTTCTCAAAACAAGACTACTTGGAATACTGGAATCATAAGATTTCTGACGGAACCGCAAAAAACGATTTGCAATCCATGGTGAATGGTGCTCTGTGCAAGCAGGAAGGTTCTGGACCAACAACCAAGTATATTGTAATTAGTACTAACCTTTGACCGATTATTGTCCGATAGAAATCTTATTAAATTGATTATGAATAAAATGGTATTTTTGTCCTAAAGACATTGGTTGTCCGATAATCGGACAATTCAAAAAAATATTGGTTAACATCAATTCTACATATTATGGACATCAAAGCAGTAAAATTCAGAAAAGGCGGGTTCTATACCCAGCCCTTTGCCTTTGGCGGCGAAGAAGGACCCGATAAGTTCGACCGCAACATCCGCTATCGCGGTAGCTTGCAGAACTATGTGATTGACACGGGCTCGGAGGTGATTTTGGTGGATACCGGCCTTCCAGCTGGCACACCAGAGGAAAACCCTGACGAGAACTCGCTCGCTTTCACCGGCAAGGACATCTGCAGTTATATGGATGCCTTGGCCGCATTAGGCTACAAGCCCGAACAAGTGACCAAAATCCTGCTCACGCATAAGCACGCTGACCATTCAGGCGAGCTCCGTTCGTTCCCGAATGCGAAGATCTATGTGAATGCCGACGAAATGCAGGCAGCCGAGTTGCAGGGCTTACCCAACCTGGTGCCAGTGACCTTCACCGACGGGGCATATCACAACTTCCCCGATAGCCAGAAGATCTGTGACGGCGTGTGGTTCATCAAGGCCAAAGGACACACCAACGGCAACAGCCTCGTCATCGCCGAGAATGAAGGCCTGTTCTATATGTTCCAAGGCGACATCACATACGTGGACGAGGCTTTGTATGAGAACAAACTTTCGGTGGTGTACGACGACCTTTCCGCAGCCCGCGAGACCTTGGACCGTGTGCGCGAGTTCGTACGCAACAATCCAACAGTCTATCTCTCCACCCATTCACCGCAAGGCTATGAGAACTTGGAAGCCAAGCGCGTGATGGACCTCGACCACCCCGTGCCGACTGTCCTTGCCGAAGTGAACTTTACTAAAAAAGAAGCCTCTGGTATGTACATCTGCTCCATCTGCGGTTATGTCTATGACCCCGCTGAGCACGACGGCGTGGCTTTCGAAGACCTTCCCGACGACTGGAAATGCCCACGCTGCAAGCAAGGCAAGGAGAAGTTCAATAAGGCGTAAATGGCTATCAGCTGACAGCCCCCAAAACGCATCTAAACAATTCTGTTCATGGTCTTAAACTACCAAATTTCCAGTCCAGAGACGATGGAGCGAGCCATCTGCGAACTGGGCATCGTCCCATTTTTCACCAGCGCCATTCTGGGTCGCTATCAAAAAAGAAGAGCGCGCCTTGCTTGACGTGAAAAAAACTTGGTGGAATGTGAGATTGACGGTGTGGTGAGTGTCTGTTCCGAACTGTTCATCAATCCCTTCTTAGTATGGGACAAATACCGCCGTAAGCTATTCAAAACGACTTTGCCCATCACTTTCCAATCCCATTACATCCAGATGAATGGCTTCGAGGCTACCCGTTTCCTCAACGGCCTTCAGGAGGTAATCAACAAACTGAATACTTGATTTGTTGATTGATAATCCCTCAAAAACCTTATCAATACACGTTTTGGATTTGTTTTTTTTGTACTTTTGCCGCCCGAAAATTTTGCGACATAAAGGAGAGTTGAGAATAAAATTTTAAAGGTTTATTATACTTATTTTTAATATTTTACAAAATGAAAAAAACTGGTTTTTCTTTCTTCTCATTGCCTTGTTGGTAATGGGAAAAAATTCTTGGGCGCAAGAATTGCCCATAACATGGAATAGTGGCGGCACAACTTGTACGCTTACTATGGACGACCACTATTTCTACGCCCTCACCGTCAGTGTAGCAGAAGGCCAGGACGGCGTTATGGCGGATTACACTGAGTCCACACCCGCACCTTGGCATGAGTATGTAACGGACATCCACACCCTTGTCATCGAAGAAGGTGTGAAGGAAATCGGAAAGTGGGCGTTCATCCAATTTAACATCAACAGCGTCACGCTGCCACAAAGTTTGCGGGTGATTAAGACAGATGCTTTCCGAAACAGCACTATGAGTATCATCGACATTCCCAGCACCGTCACTTATATCGAGGCAGGGGCTTTCCATTACTGCGAACAATTGTATGACGTGTATTGCTATGCAAAGGCCGAAGACATCTTGTGGGGAGGTTCCAATTTGGACTTCATCACTGGAGAGGGCACCGGATCATACCCTTATCCTCGCACCACCAAGATGCACGTCTTCCCCACCCGGGTGGCCGCATTTCAGAGCAAGTATGGCACCTCACTTAATGTCACTTTTACTGCTGAGAATATGGCCCCAACTGACAGCTGGACGGATGCGGGCAACTATGCCGAGTCGTTCAGCAGCGCAGAGGGCAACACCATCAACATCCAAAACGAGGCGGAATTGGCCCGCTTGGCTTACCTGCTCAACAGCGGCGAACAAAGTTTCGACCAAGATGGTGTCATCAACCTGGCCGCCGACCTCGACCTCAGCGCACACTATTGGGTTCCGATAGGAGACGCGACCCATCCTTTCGGGTCTACCTTCAATGGTAACGGACACCAAATCAGCGATGTCTATGTGAACCGCGGCGACCAAGCCTATAACGGACTGTTTGGCTATGCGGAAGGAAAGTACTGGGACGAACATTATGGTGTCGGTCTTAATAAAGCTAAAATCAACGACCTTGTTTTGAAAAACAGCATCATCATAGGCGGCGATTTCACCGGAGGCATTGTGGGTCGGATGACTTATTGGTCCTTTCTGACCAATGTGGTTTGTTATGCTCAGGTGAGCGGAAGCGGAAATGCGGGTGGCCTTATCGGAGAAGTGCAAGATGCATCATACGATCATTTGATAAGTGGATCTACTCCGTATCCACCAGAAATAAAGGACTGTTTGTACTTGGGCAACGCTGTCACTGGTAGTGATGGTTTTACAGGGTATATCATTGGAAACTATCTACTTAGATATGATGTTACACCACCTTGTGTCGGTGCGGAAGTCACAAATACCTATTTCTGCAACAACAATTTGCCCGATATTAACGAAAAAGACGTGCGGGCCTATATTTTCAAGAAACAAGTTACGGTGTCGCCGAAGGTGAAAATCGACTTCAGTGGCACGGGCGTAGCCTACAACGACGTTTTCTATGCCCCTAACGGTGCGACGGTGAATTTCAACGTATATTGTGAAGACCTTTCAGAAATCGTGACTGGAGTATCAGTGAACGGCACCTCGGTTGGAACTACTTCAGGCAGTTATTCCTATACTGTCGATGCCAGCACTGCTACCGAATACATCATCAACGTAACGACTGAAGACATAGGCATCACCGGCGAGGGCACTGCGGACAATCCCTACATCATCACCACAGAGGCACAATGGAATGCGATTGCACGTGAAGTGGCGCAAGGACGGAATTTCAGCGGGCAGTACCTCAAACTCGGCAACGACATCAGCGTTTCCACGATGGTGGGTACCAGCAATGATTACCATTACACCTATTTTTTTGCAGGCAACTTCAATGGCGATGGTCACACCCTGACTTTCAACTGTGGTACCGAAAGCGAGCCTTTCAATGAAGACTACTGCGCTCCCTTCCATAGTGCCAAGAACGCGATCATCACCAACCTCACCGTGACGGGCGACATCTACACCGCCAAAAGATACGCTGCCGGCTTTATCGCCGAAAGCGAGAACAATATCATTCAAGACTGCCTCAGCAGCATCAACATCCATTCGACTTACGCAGGACAAGGCTGCCATGGCGGCTTTATGGGATACGTTGATTGTACACAGCAAACCAGTCAAATAATCGGCTGTGTTTTCAACGGCAGTTTGCTTGGCCCAAATACAACGAAGGTGGGTGGTTTTGTCGGCATCGGCGACTGCAGAGGTATGGCTTACGGCCATGTACAGGTTAATGATAGCTTCTTTGTGCCTACAAACATTACCGTGGGCACAGACGAGAGTTGTACCTTTGCTACGAGAGGCGGTTTTGACCTGTATTATGGGGATATGAGTTTCTACACCACCGCTTTAGGTACTGTCCAAGGCCAACCTTGCTCGACACAGACCAGCGAGAACGAAATCTACCGCAAGCACACCCCGATTGACGGCGAGACGTACTACAGCGCGATAACCATCACTGACCTTGAAAGCACCTATTACGGCGACGGCAATGCCATCAGCGTCAACCCCACCTTGAAGGATGCCTACGACCACACTTTGAATCTGGAAACCGACTATACGCTAACCATCTATGATAATGAGAACAACATTGTTGACGAACTGACAGCATCTGGCAACTACACCTTAATCATCAGTTCTGTGGAAGGTGGCAACTGTTTTGGCTCCAAGACGCATCCATTCAACGTGGTTCGGCTTCCCGGTAGCGGTACCGCTGATGATCCTTTCATCATCGCAACTGCCGAAGACTGGGTAATATTTGCCAATACCGTCAAACAGGGCAACACCTACAGTGGCAAGTATGTCAGCCTCACCTATGACATCACCGTTTCGACGATGGTGGGCACAAGCGACCACCCGTTTGCAGGCACCTTCACGAGCGCGGAACAAAAGACCCTCACCTTCAATTGCGGCACCGCAGAGGATCCCTTTGATTATGATTATTGTGCCCCATTCCGCTACATCGACGGCGCAACCATCGAGAAGCTGAACATCGCCGGCATCATTTACACCGATGATCAATACGCAGGCGGTTTGGTAGCGCAAGCCAAGGGTGCTTGGAGCATTAAAGATTGTGTCAACAGCGTCAGCATCCATTCGACGATGGGTTACATCTATGACGGCTTTGGTTACTACGGCGGCTTCGTGGGAGAAGCCGTTGAATGTGGCGGTGAAAACACCGGATTTTTGCGCTGTATCTTCAAAGGTCAATTCGTGGGAGGAGAGGATATCAAAGCCGTAGGCGGTTTCGTAGGTGAAGTTGCCGACGGAGAAGTTCTTTATGTAAAGGAATGTCTCTTTATGCCTTACCTTATTAGTTTGGATGCAGACCCGAACAATGAAAATAATAGCACGATCGCCCGTGGTGAAACAAGTTGCGATAAGGTGTTCTATGTTGAGACTCTAGGTGCGGAACAAGGCCTCCAGGCCTACGCCTATACCTTACTGCCAGCGGGCATTGGTGAACTTATCGAGAACAATTCTTTTGCTTCTTTCTATAGCAATGGCATTGATTATGATGGACATTATTACGCTCCTGGCGCTCCTGTCTTTTTCGTTGTAGAAGGCAATTGGGACGAAGCCGACAACTGGTCAAACGGAATATTGCCTACCACCAGCACCAATGTCGTCATCCAAGCCAATGTCACCATCCCAAGCGGTTGCTTGGCCGAGGCAGGTTCGGTTATGCTCGACAACGGGAAGACCCTCACCATTGAAGACGGCGGTCAACTCGTCCACGGCAACGCCGGAGTGGCGGCCACGGTGAAGAAGAACATCATTGGAGTTGGTGCCACCGAATGGCAAATGCAAACGGCAAATGACGATTGGTATTTCATTGCCTCGCCATTGGTTGACGATTTGGCAATTGGTTCATTAGTCATTGGACAATTTTATGACTTATACAGATTCAACGGTTCGACAATGATTTGGGAAAACGCCAAGTACATACCGAATAACTTTGTTACTTTGTATAACGGCACGGGCTATCTGTATGCCAACGCACTAGACTTTACGCTTTCCTTCACTGGTGAACTCAATCCTTACAGCGAAGCCAACGGTGACAATCAAGTTGCTGTTCCTAAAGGTTGGAGCCTGATCGGCAACCCGTTTGCCTGCAATGTCTATGCTGACCGTTCATTCTATAAGATGAACGCTGAAGGAACAGCCATCGAAGCGGCTGAAAACCATACTACTAATGCCATCGCTCCTTGCACGGGCATTATGATTTATGCTGCTGAAGCCGGTACTGTGACCTTCACCAAATATGCCGAAGAATCGTCAGCCGCACCAAGCAACGGCAGCATCCAAATTGCCTTGGCCCAAGCCACCAATATCCGTGGCGCAGCGACTGCCATCGACAAAGCCATCGTGAGCTTCAACGAGAACGCTGTGCTGCCCAAGTTCCGATTTGGCGACCATGCTGAGATCTACCTCTCTCAAGGCAACGAAGACTATGCCATCGCTTACAGCGACAGACAAGGTGAAATGCCCATTCACTTCAAGGCCACAAAGAACGGTGAATACACCTTAGATTTCAACCTCGATGGCGTGGAGCTGGACTATTTGCACCTCATCGACAATATGACAGGTGCGGATATTGACCTTCTCGATACGCCTGCCTATACCTTCCAAGCTAAGATCAACGACTACACCAGCCGTTTCCGCCTCGTGTTCAGTGCTAACAACAGCAACATTGACAATGGAAGCAATGATTTCGCCTTCATCAGCAACGGCAATCTTGTCGTGAACGGCGAAGGCACCTTGCAAGTTGTCGATATGTTAGGTCACATCCTCGTTTGCCGTGAAGTCCATTCTGACTCTCAGCTTCTGTCTTCTGACTTCCTCACCAGCGGCGTGTATGTCCTCCGCCTCATCGACGGCGAGAATGTTAGGACACAGAAAATCGTAATTGATTGATCTTCTGAGCCATTAATACCCGAAAAGATTAGAACTTTCAACAAAACAATCCGCAATTCGAGCAAAGTCTTGAGTTGCGGATTTTTTGTATCTTTGTAACCTTAATTGAAGCTAAAATACAATGAATTTGGATATTTCCAGTCCAGAAACAATGGAGCGAGCCATTTGTGAGTTGGGCATCGTCCCGTTTTTCACTAGTGCCATCCCGGGCTATTCCATCAAAGAACTCACCCAGCCTGGGTTTTGGTTTGACGGCGAGGAGGACTCGCTCGGGCCGTGGGATTGGAAGATCGACTGCCTGCAAAACGGCGGCATCGCCTACGGGAAGTTCCTCTGCGGGGAAAAAGCCGCCTTCGCGACGGTCCCATTCTACCGCGAACTGATGAACGTCCGCCGCGCCACGACATCTCCCGACAAGAACGGCGAGCGCATCATGGACTATCTCGAAAAGCAAGGCAGCATCACCATCAAGGAGGTGCGCGCCTTGCTTGGCGTGAAAAAAGGCCAAGCCGATGCAGCCATAGGCAAGCTGATGCAGCAGTGTCGCGTCGTCACGGGAGCCATCGAACGGGTGTATCGAGGTCCCGAACAGGTTTACAACGGCTGGCAGGTGTCGTATTTCTGCACGCCCGAGTCGCTGTTCGAAGATTTCACCACGCTCCGCACCGACCACACTTCCGAGGAGTCGCTGGAGTTTTTAATCGACCATATCACGAAGCTGACGGATGAAACGGTTACAAGGAAACAGGTTTTGAAGGTACTGAAATAATCTAGTGAGGTCTTGTTGTTTAGGAAACCATCCTTTCCAAATCATTCGTGGTGGTGCCCCTCGCAATGGTGGTGGCAGCTGGGGTCGCCATAAACGATAGTGCCGTTGAGGAACATCGCCATCACCTGCTCTACAGGAAGCTCAGGTGCGCCAGCGTGTATGTGAATGCCCAGTTGGTTGAGTAAATTGACCGCCCCTTGACCCAACCCGCCACAAAGTACGTCGGTGCAGCCTTGTTCGGCCAAGAACTTCGGCATGGCACCATGCTCATGCTCAGGTGCTTGCAACACCTTTGAATCGATAATCTTTCCGTCTTCAATATCAAAAATGGTGACTTGTGGTGCCTTCCCGAAGTGCTGCCAAAGTTTTCCCTCGTTGGTGGGGATAGCTATTCTTTGATTCATATTCTATATCTGTTTGAAATATCTGCAAAAATAGTACTTTTGCAGCAAATTCAATTCAAATGAAGAAGGCATTAATCACCGTGGTAGCCGTTTTTGGTTTCATCCTCACGGCTTGCACGGAAAACGAATCTAAAAAAGAGACAATCGTTATGAGTAATGAAGAATGCTTGATTTGTGGTGCGCCATTGGAATACCTTGAACAGGATACGTTGATGGAATGCGTAGTATGCCACAAGAAAGAGCCCAGCAAGACCCGTTGCGTCAAGGGACATTACGTTTGCTCCAACTGCCATACCGCTGGCATGGACTCCATCATCGCCTTGTGTTTGGCAGAGACCTCCAAAGACCCCATCGCCATTCTGGAGAAGATGATGTCACAACCATTCTGCCACATGCATGGTCCTGAGCACCATGTGCTGGTAGGAGCCGCTTTGCTGACAGCCTACAACAACGCCGTGCCAGCCGACACGATGAAGATAGACCTGCCATCGGGCCTTTTGGAAGTGATGAGTCGTGGAAGACAGGTGCCTGGCGGTGCTTGCGGCTATATGGGCGCCTGTGGCGCTGCCATCAGCACGGGCATCTTTATGTCGGTAGTCACACGCAACACGCCACTCTCCACCGAGACCTGGCAACTCTGTAATCTGATGACTGCCAAAGCTCTTGAACAAGTGGCTTTGAACGGTGGCCCACGTTGCTGCAAGCGTGATTCCTATCTGTCGATACTCACGGCAGTGGATTTCGTGAAGGAACACCTCGGCGTAGAGATGGAGAAGCCTGAAGTGAGATGCTCGCGCAGCCAAATCAACAACCAGTGTATCGGAAAGAAATGTCCTTTCTCGCCCTTACAAGATGAGAACTAACAACCTAAACTATAATCGTCTAATACTCTGATAAAAATGGAAAAAATCAACGATTTCATCTACGACATTCCCGTAAGAATCTACTTCGGGCGCGACCAACTGAAACACCTTGGCGCAGAACTCAAGAAATACGGCACTCGAGTGCTGATGACCTACGGTGGAGGTTCCATCAAGAAGATGGGACTATATGACCGTGTGATAAAAGAAATAAAAGAAGCCGGACTCGAGTTGTTTGAACTCTCGGGCATTGAACCTAACCCACGCATCGGCTCCGTGCGCAAAGGCGTGCAGATGTGCAAAGAGCACAACATTGATGTGTTGTTAGCTGTGGGCGGTGGCTCCACCATCGATGCCACTAAGATCATGGCCGCCGGTGCCTGCGTCAACCACGACCCCTGGGACTTCCTCGACCTCAGCAAACGTGCCCTCATCGAGCGCGCCCTGCCCATCGTCAGCATCCTGACGCTCGCGGCCACTGGCTCGGAGATGGACACAGCTGCCGTCATCAGTAACCCTGAGACCAACGACAAGATCGGTCGTCTGGACCCCGCCATGTTGCCCAAGGCCTCCTTCCTCGACCCGAGCATCACCTTCAGCGTCAGCCCCTACCAGACCGCTTGTGGCTCGGCCGACATCCTGTCGCACCTCTTCGAGGTCTATTTCAACATGGATCAGGACCTCTACATGCTCGACTGCTTCATGGAAGGCTTGATGAAGACCGTCATCCGCTTCGCCCCCATCGCCATGCGAGACCCCGACAACTACGAAGCGCGCGCCAACCTGATGTGGGCCTCCTCATGGGCCATCAACGGCTTCGTGAACGGCGGCAAACGCAAAGCTTGGAGCTGCCATCCTATGGAACATGAACTGTCGGCCTTCTATGACATCACCCATGGCCTCGGCCTTGCCATCCTCACCCCACGCTGGATGGAGTACTGCCTTGACGAAACCAACGTCTCGAAATACGTTCAGTTCGGCACCAATGTCTTCGGTATCGACCCGACCCTGCCTCCAATGGACATTGCTCATCAAGCCATCGACAAGTTGAGCGACTTCCTCTTCAATACCTTGCAGCTGAAGCGCACCTTCCCCGAGGTGGGCATCGACCGCACCCACTTCACCGTGATGGCCAAGAAAGCCGTCGGTGGAGGCACCCTGCCTGGCTTCAAGCCATTGCAGCAAGCCGATGTGGAGAAGATATTTGAGATGTGTATGAAATGAACTTAAATTCTATCCAACATGAAAAAACTATTCTTTCTCGCAGCAGTGGCACTGATGATAGCCACGAGTTGCAACAACCAGAACAACAAGACCGCCCAAGTGACGCCCGAATCTGAACCCGTGGTCGAGCAGACCAGTGGAATCTATGACATCACTGTCAAAAACATGGACGGAAGCGATGTGTCTTTGGCCAACTACAAAGGCAAAGTGCTGCTCATCGTCAACGTGGCCAGCAAATGCGGCTTGACCCCGCAGTACGAAGGCCTTGAAGCCCTTTATCA
>CAMJHP010000064.1 GCA_946405575.1 uncultured Bacteroidales bacterium
CTCTACAACAACACAACCGTTACTTGGACGACCCAGAACGGCGTGAACGGAAGGTTGTTCACCGCCTCGAACGGCAACAGTCTCTTCCTGCCCGCCGCTGGCTACCGCGACGGTAGCTTTCTCAACGATGTTGGCAGCTACGGCAACTGTTGGTCGAGTTCGCTCGACACGTACTACCCGGACGACGCGTGGGACTTCTACTTCCTTTCGGACGGTTACTACATGGGCAGCAGCATTCGCCGCTATGGGTTCACTGTACGGCCCGTTTGTTCTTCGCGTCAGAACTAACCTTTGTTCCGTTACGGGCAAGACGGGCAAGGGGCGAAAAAGTTATCGGGCGGGGGCGCACGCGGTAGCGTGCACGGAAGCCCCCGTCCGGTAACTTTTTCGCAACAGCCTCGTGCCGAAGGCACGGTATTCTATTTACCCCATACAGCTTTGCTGTGTGGGGTTTACCACACTGTAGACTAGGCAGAGCGTGCTGGAGGCACGCTACAGATGTATCAGGATGCTTTGGCTATGGCGAGTCGGTACACCAAGCTATGCTGTGTCAGTCCTGCATAGTATCAGGCAGGTGTGAGGCAGGCTGTGTGATAGACTTGGGAAAGTAATGGGGCTGTAGGTGGGCTGTCTAACCTCACACGACGTCGTATGGGGTTCATCTGGTAGGCTACCTTCCAAGTAATGTCTTTCTTCTTGGATTCTGGAGTGTTGTAAAACAATGTAGCATGGTCGGCCGGGTATTGTTCCTGTGTCATTATGCCGCATATTTATGAAAAAAAACAAATTGTTAGGTTAAAATCTCTATTTTTGCCCTTTAAATCTGCAAAATATGAAGAAAATCAGAGCCGCCGTAGTAGGTTACGGCAATGTGGGTCGCTTCGCCTTGGAAGCCTTGGAAGTGGCCCCCGATTTTGAGGTGGCAGGCATTGTGCGCCGCAATGGAAATGAAAATAAGCCTTTGGAACTATCTCAATACGAGCTGGTTAAAGACATTCGAGAACTGAAAAACGTAGATGTGGCCATCTTGGCCTGTCCCACGCGTAGCTGTCCCGAGTATGCCAAGCAAATCCTGCCTTTGGGCATTAATACGGTGGATTCGTTCGACATCCACACTTCTATCGTTGACTATCGCCGCGAGTTGATGGCTATTAATAAGGAAACGAAAACGGTGAGTGTCATCGCCGCCGGCTGGGACCCAGGTTCCGATTCCATTGTCCGTACTTTGATGCAGAGCCTGGCACCCAAGGGACTGTCTTACACTAACTTTGGCCCTGGTATGTCGATGGGTCACAGTGTCTGCGTGCGCTCCAAAAATGGGGTGAAAAACGCCCTCTCGGTGACGATTCCTTTGGGCGAGGGCATCCATCGCCGTATGGTATATGTGGAACTTGAAGAAGGAGCTTCGCTGGAACAAGTGACCAAAGACATCAAGGCTGACCCGTATTTTGCCAACGATGAGACCCATGTATTTGCCGTCGACAGTGTTGATGCTGTCCGCGATATGGGTCATGGCGTCAACCTTGTGCGCAAAGGTGTCTCGGGCAAAACCGCTAACCAACGCTTGGAGTTTAATATGAACATCAACAACCCCGCGTTGACGGGTCAGGTGCTGGTCAATGTGGCCCGTGCCACAATGCGTTTGCAGCCGGGCTGCTACACGATGGTGGAAATCCCTGTCATTGACATGTTGCCTGGTGACCGCGAGGAATTGATTAGGCACTTGGTTTGAGTGATTATGGGATTGCTTCGCAAGAAATACGCAGTATTGACTAGCGTCGAATCTTAGATTTCAACGCAGTTAAATCTATAAGGATCATTAAAAAATCGTTTGAAAATCAAATGAGATGAATAGAAAAAAGATTTTGGAAGATTTTAAAAATAGATTTTGGAAAGATTTGGCTATGCCGAATATTACGTATTTCTACACGAAGTGTATTCCATTGTTACTAGCGTTAGTAATTTTATCTTCCTGCACTGAGAAACAAGACAAGGTTGAGGCTTTGCTTTCACAAATGACCATAGATGAGAAATGCGGCCAATTGAGCTGTCCCATAGGCTTTAATTTCTATGGCAGGGACGGTGATTCGCTTTGGCTTGCCGACGATTTCCTCGGTATGATGGACACGATGCCGCTCGGCTCATGCTGGGCGGTGCTCCGTGCCGACCCGTGGTCAAGGAAAACCGTGGAGACAGGTCTGCATCCCCGCGAGTCGGCAAGGCTGTTGAACATGATGCAACGCCAAGCCGTAGAAAACACACGTCTCGGCATCCCTCTGCTCTTCTGCGAAGAGACCCCTCATGGCCATATGGCAGTGGGCACGACCGTTTTCCCGACGGGTATCGGTCAAGCCAGCACGTGGGATCCCGAATTGCTTGAACAGATGGGCGAGGCGATGGGGAAGGAGGTACGTCTGCAAGGGGCACAAATCGGCTATGGCCCCGTCTTGGACATCGCACGTGACCCAAGGTGGTCGAGGGTGGAGGAGACCATGGGCGAAGACCCGTATCTTTCTGGCGTGCTGGGTGCTGCCGTCGTAAAAGGAATGCAAAGACACGTTTGTGCCACCTTGAAACATCTTGCCGCTTACGGCATACCTCAAGGTGGACACAATGCCGCAACGGCCGACGTGGGACCCAACCGTATGATGACGGATTATCTGCCTTCGTTCGAGAATGCTGTTTGCGAAGGTGGTGCAAAATCCGTGATGACCTCTTATAATACCATTGATGGTGTGCCTTGCTCGGCCAACTCATGGCTTTTGCAAGAAGTGTTAAGAAACTCATGGAACTTCAAGGGTGTTGTCTTTTCCGATTTGAATGCCGTCAATGCCATCTATGCCACTCAACATGTGTCTGCCGACCCTGCCGAGGCCGCAGCTATGGCTTTGAAGGCTGGGGTCGACATTGACTTGGGCGGCTACAACTACGGAGGTTTCTTGAAAGAAGCCCTGCAACGCGGCCTCGTTACCCTAACCGACATTGACCGAGCTGTACGCCACGTCTTGCAACTGAAATACAACCTCGGCCTGTTTGACAATCCTTACGTTGATGAGGCTATGGCTGAGGCAGAAGTGGGCTCGAAAGAAAACGCAGAATTAGCTAAGCAAGTGGCATTGGAATCGGCCGTTTTGCTGAAAAACGACGGAGTTTTGCCTTTCAGTGAAAACATTAAAAAGGTGGCGGTCATAGGACCGAATGCCGACAATATATACAATCAGTTGGGCGACTATACCGCGCCGCAAGGCCCTGACCGTATCGTGACTATGCTCGAAGGCATCCGCGAAAAGAGCAGGGCAGAGGTGACCTATGCCAAAGGTTGTGCTGTACGCGACGAAAACGACAGCAATATTGAAGAGGCTATACGAATTGCCAAATCTTCTGATGTCGTGGTGTTGGTGGTAGGTGGCTCTTCTGCCCGTGACTTCAAGACATCTTATGAGGAAACAGGTGCCGCCAAAGTGGACGAACATATTTCTGACATGGACTGCGGCGAGGGCTATGACCGTTCTACATTGAAGCTTTTGGGCAAGCAAGAGGAACTGATGCAACGCATCTATGCCATTGGCAAGCCCGTGGTGACGGTCTACATACAAGGCCGTCCATTGGATATGAACCTCGCCATCCAACAATCCAACGCTTTATTGACCTTGTGGTATCCCGGTATGGAAGGCGGTTCCGCTTTGGCCGACATCCTTTGGGGCGACTACAATCCCGCTGGTCGCTTGCCCATCACTGTGCCGCGTTCGGTAGGTCAAATTCCTGTCTATTACTCACAACCCGCCACGAGCGATTATGTGGAAGAATCCGCCAAACCATTGTTCCCCTATGGTTTCGGCTTGAGTTACACCCAGTTCGAATACAGCGACTTGACTGTGGAGACGTCGACTTGTTGCGTCTCGAAAGGAAAAGGTGCTTCGAAACCTAATGATACGATTTGCAGAGTCACATGCACCGTGAAAAACATCGGCTCCCGCGATGGCGACGAGGTGGTGCAGCTCTACGTCCGTGATGAGGTGGCAAGCCTCGCGCCAGCCTCAAAATTGCTGAAAGGCTTCCAAAGGGTACATATTAATAAAGGTGAAAGCAAACTTGTGTCTTTCTGTCTCACCGAGCGTGACTTGGCCGTGTATTCTGTCGGAAAAGGCTGGCACTTTGAGCCAGGAGAGTTTACGGTTATGGTGGGAAAAAGTTCGAAGGATATAGGACTTTCTTGCAGGTTTGCAGCAGAATAATCCGTATTGCTGTTCTTTTGTCCTGCCAAATTGGGGAGATGGGTGGCACTGTGACTATTTTAGAACATAGCGGATTGTCAGCTAATCAAGCAATACCGATTTATTGCCAGACAGGGCCAGCGCAGCTTATGAACTCACAATCCCCAGCGGCAACATTACTTTGACCGTCAACTCTGAAACTTCTGCATTAGAATACCATTATGCACCGGTAACTACTATTCATCGCGTTTCGAAAAACAATAGGTATTCCTAAAATCGAAGTTATAACAGGTCTTCCGTTTTCTCATATCTGAAAAATTCCTATCTTTGCCCGTTTTTACGAAAGCAAATCGATTGACCTATGATAGATATCAAGTTTTTAGTCAAGAACCCCGACGTGGTCAGGGAAAACATCAAGAAGAAATTCCAAGACAGCAAGTTGCCTCTTGTCGATGAGGCCATCAACTTGTACACCCAATATTGCGACTGCCAGCAGCGTGCCGACGACCTGCGCTCGCAACGCAACTCCATTTCCAAAGAAATCGGTATCCTGTTTAAGAACAAGGAAGTTGAAAAAGCCAACGAGATGAAGAAACTCGTCGAGGCCAATGCCCAAGAATTGGAACAACTCGGCAAGCAGCAGACTTCGCTTATGGACCAGTTGACCAAAGTGATGTATTCCATCCCGAACATCATTGCCCCCGAGGTGCCTATCGGAAAGGACGACACCTTCAACGTGGAAAAGGAACGCTTTGGTGAACCTGTAGTGCCCGATTTCGAGGTGCCTTACCATGCCGACATTATGGCCAAGTTCAATGGCTTGGACTTGGATTCGGCACATCGTGTGGCGGGCAACGGCTTCTATTACCTTATGGGAGATATTGCACGTCTGCACTCCGCTGTCATCACCTATGCCCGCGACTTTATGATTGACCGTGGCTTTACTTATTGCATTCCGCCTTTTATGGTGCGCAGTGAGATTGTCTCTGGTGTGATGAGTTTCGCTGAGATGGATGCCATGATGTACAAGATTGAAGGGGAGGACCTTTATCTCATCGGCACTAGCGAACATTCGATGATTGGAAAGTTCATCGATCAAATCGTGCCTGAAGAGAGCCTACCGCTGACCTTGACCAGTTACTCGCCTTGCTTCCGCAAGGAAAAAGGTGCCCACGGCATCGAGGAACGTGGAGTGTATCGTATCCATCAGTTCGAAAAACAGGAGATGGTGGTGCTTTGCAAACAAGAAGATGCCGACTATTGGTACGAGCAGATGTGGAAGAACACGGTCGACCTGTTCCGCTCGATGGACATCCCAGTGCGCACGTTGGAATGCTGCTCTGGCGACTTGGCTGATCTGAAGGTGAAATCGTTGGATGTGGAGGCATGGTCGCCGCGCCAAAAGAAATACTTTGAGGTGGGCAGCTGCTCCTATCTCGGTGATGCCCAGGCACGCCGTCTGAAGATCAGAATCAAGGGAAAGAACGGCAACTATTTTGCCCACACCTTGAACAACACGGTGGTCGCCCCGCCGCGTATGTTGATTGCCTTCTTGGAGAACAACCTCCGCGCCGACGGCAGTGTGGCCATCCCGAAGGCCCTGCAACCTTATATGGGCGGAAAAACTGAAATTCGACAATGACTTGTGACAATGACCGCTTCAATCGTATGTGAAAGCGGTCATTGTCATAGTCACTAGTCATAGTAAAAAATGAAAACTATGGATATATCCGTTGTCGTACCGCTGCTGAATGAGGCAGAGTCGCTGCCCGAACTCGAGGCATGGATCCGTCGTGTGATGGACGAACATGGCTTCTCTTACGAAATCGTCTTTGTAGATGATGGCTCTACCGACAATTCCTGGGCCATCATCCAGCAACTTGCTGAATCCAATTCGAACGTGAAGGCACTGCGTTTCCGCCGCAATTACGGTAAGTCGCCAGCCTTGAACGAAGGTTTTAAGGTGGTGCAAGGCGATGTGGTCATTACTATGGATGCCGACCTTCAGGATAGTCCCGACGAGATACCCGGACTTTATAAGATGATTAAAGAGGATGGTTTCGATCTTGTATCGGGCTGGAAGAAAGTGCGTTACGACTCCAAGATTGCAAAAAACATCCCATCGAAGTTCTTCAATTGGACCACACGTGTAATGTCAGGTATCAAACTACATGACTTCAACTGCGGTTTGAAGGCTTACCGTAACGAAGTGGTGAAAAGCATCCAAGTTTACGGCGAGATGCACCGTTACATTCCTGTCATTGCCAAAATGAACGGATTCAGTCACATAGGGGAGAAGGTGGTACACCATCAGAAGAGGAAATATGGCACAAGCAAGTTTGGTATGAGTCGTTTCATTCGTGGTTATCTTGATCTGTTGACCATCAACTTTATTTCCAAGTTCAGCAATCGCCCGATGCACTTTTTTGGCGTGTTGGGTTCCATCACATTCTTGATTGGTTTCATCATCGCTGGCTATTTGGCTTATATACGTTTGTTTTCAAGCGGTTACGGTATGACACGCAGGCCTTTGTTCTATTTCGCGCTTCTGGCCATTATCTTGGGTGTGCAACTTTTCTCGACGGGCTTCCTTGCTGAGATGGTGACCTCGACTCAACGTGACAAAAGGGTGTATTCCATTTCGGAACGCATCAACGCATAATAGGCAAACAAAAAAAGTCTGCCTTCTATGTCATTCCCTCGGGAATCTATAGAAGGCAGGCTTTTTTACTGATTAGTACAACTCGTCGAAACCGCCGTCAATACTTTCGTCGAAGCTGTCGCCGAACTCGTCGGAAAATTCATCTTCGTCAAACTCGTCTTCAAACTCATCGAATGGGGAATCGTCGGCGAAGTCGTTGTTTTCCCAGTCGAAGTCGCGTTCAAGTTTCGACTCATCGAACTCGTCTTCTTCATCGTGTCCGCTGATGAAGTCGTCAATTTCGTCGTCGCTCATCTTGTCGAAGTTGACATCCAACAAGGCCGAGTCGTTGATGGCACGGTTCATTGACTTCAGTTCGCGCATCACGGAAGGTGAAACATAAAACTCGTCAATGTTTTCCTCACAGTATTTCAGGTATTTAGGGTCTTTTTCGTAAACCTCGGCTATGGTCAATCCCTCATATTTGCCAAAGGTGAAAACAGAATCAATGTCATAGAATTTCATATGGTATCCTTTCTTTTGTTCTTGTTTGGTGTCTTTTTCGGTCCGCAAATATCATGCATTTTTCCATTAGTCGCAAAAAAAAATCATTTTTTGAAAGCAAAAAACACGGCTAGGATGATGAAGATGAAGGAAATGATATGGTTCCATCGGAAGGTCTCGGTTTTAAACACTGTGATTACGATGATGGTAAACACGGTTAAGGAGACGGCTTCCTGAATGACTTTCAGTTGGATAAGATTGAAAGGGCCTCCGTTTTGTATGGCTCCGATGCGGTTGGCGGGAATCATGAAGGAATACTCGAACAAGGCGACACCCCATGACATCAATATGACAAGAAAGAGTGGCCAATCTTTGGAGCTGGGAACGATTTCGAGCAGTTTGAGTTGGCCGTACCACGCAAAGGTCATGAAAACATTGGAGACGATGAGTAGTAGAATGGTGTAAAGTCCTTTCATTGTATGTTATTTTGTTATGGCGTGCAAAAGTAAGGGAATTTCTTTCATGTCCGACTTTTATTCTTATTTTTGCACAACCAAATTGTGAACATTATGAATGCAACCATCATACTTGCCGTATTTGTTTTGTATACCGTACTTTTGTTTGTGATTTCGCATTTTACGGCACGCAAGTCCGACAATAATGCATTTTTCCGAGGCAACAAGAACTCGCCATGGTTTGTGGTGGCATACGGTATGATTGGTGCCTCTTTGTCAGGTGTCACTTTCATGTCAGTGCCTGGAGGTGTCTATACAGGGCAGTTTACCTATCTGCCTTTGGTGTTTGGCTATGTACTAGGATATGCTGTGATAGCGTTGGTTTTGTTGCCGTTGTATTATCGTCTTAACCTGACCTCAATTTATTCCTACCTTGAGATGCGCTTTGGTCCGAGTTCGGAGAAGACTGGAGCGGCGTTTTTCATCCTGTCCCGACTGTTAGGCTCTGCCTTGCGTATGTATCTCGTTGTGTTTGTGTTGTATGAGTTCGTCTTCAAGGACTGGGGCATCCCGTTCTGGGTGCCTGCCGTCATTTTTATCGTGATTATCCTGCTTTATACTTTCAAAGGTGGCATTAAGACAGTGGTTTGGACAGACACTTTGCAGACGACTTTCCTGCTGTTGGCAGCTTTCTTAACGGCTTGGTTTATTATGAAGAACCTAAATATCTCTTTGAGCGACTTGATGAAATCGGCATCGCAAAAGGGATATACCAAAGTGTTTGAGACTGATTGGACGCACAACAAGTTCTGGGTGAAACAGTTGCTGAGCGGAATGTTCATCACTATTACAATGACTGGGTTGGATCAAGATATGATGCAGAAGAACTTGACTTGCAGGAATTTGCGTGATGCCCAAAAAAACGTGATGACTTCAAGTTTGTTGTTTGTAGTGGTCAATATGCTGTTTTTGTGCTTGGGTGCCGCCTTGATTTATTACGCACAAGCAACAGGTTTCCAATTGCCTACCAATGATGCGGGTGTGGTGGTCAACGACAAAATCTTCCCCTCGGTAGCGTTCTCGTTGAGCAAGTTTACAGCGGTGGTATTCGTCATCGGACTTGTGGCGGCAGGCTATTCCAGTGCTGACGGCACATTGACGGCCTTGACGACTACATTCTGCTTCGATTTTATGCACTTCGACAAAAAGGAAATGTCCGAAGGGCAAATCACCCAGTACCGTAAATGGGTTCACGTAGCTTTTGCTTTGCTTTACTTGCTGGTTATCATCGCGTTCCGTCCTTTTCACAATGAGTCGTTGATTGACAAGGTGTTCGACATTGCGGGCTTTACTTATGGACCACTTTTGGGTTTGTACACTTTTGGCCTGTTTGTCAAAAACAGGAAGGTTTTCGACAAGTCGGTGCCATTTATTGCCATTGCTTCACCCATTGCCAGTTATCTTTTGAAGATATATTCCCCACAATTGTTTGGAGGCTATAAAATGGGTTTTGAAATACTGATTATCAATGGATTACTTACATTTTTGGCCTTATTGCTCTTTAGCAGAAAGGAAAAAACTGCCATAAAACAATGAGATTGTCGAAAAGTTTGTATTTTTGAAGTTTGAAACTAAACCTTTAAGAAATGAATAGAATTCCTACTAAATTTGCCTTGTTGCTGTTGGCTTTGTCCGTCTTGGGTGGTCAACTCTATGCGCAGATCTCTACTACCTTTGCCAAAAATGTTACCCCTGGTCAGCAGAATGGTATGTATTATTCCTTGCCTCAGACCATGCTGAAATTGGATTTCATTATTGAGGAAACCATACTTGAAAAAGGTCCTCTCAGCGATTATGCCTCTAACTATTTTGAAATGGAGGATTATGTGGAATATGAGACGATGGAGTATAAGCTTTTGGATGTGAAAATGACCCCTGTGGCTAGCCCTGACCCTAACGCAATGTTTTTCGTGACTTTGGCTACATCAAGAGGAGGTGGAAAAATCCAATTCGATGTGCTTCCCAACGGTATCATCCGTAGTGTTGGTATGGGCAATGCCATCGACGATGAAACGGAAAAGTGCAAGCCAATTATTGATAAGCCACAATGTTGTCAAGAAGAGTGCGAAGACAAAAATGGCTTTATTGGCTTGATGATGGCAGGGAAAACCAATGCTCAGGTGGCTAAGGAAGTTGTTGACAAAATTGCTGAGATTCGCAAGGCTAAATATTATTTGATCTCTGGTGATGTTGAGATGGCTGCCAATCCCGAGACCTTCAATGCTATGTATAAAAAGTTGGATACAATGGAGAAGGAATACACGAGTCTGCTATTGGGCAAGCGCGTGTCGAAGAAAGTGGTGAAGACCGTGTATGTGATTCCGAATAAGGAACTTACAACCCAAACCGTTGCTAAGTTTTCGGAGACTGAAGGCTTGACTGTGGGAACAGGTGGCTCGGGAAGTATGGTTACTGTGCAGACTTTATCGCTGAACACAACTGCAGCCATCAATGCCCCCAGCCAGTCGGCAGTGGAATCTGTGTCGTATGAAAACAAGGTGTTCTATCGTGTCCCTGAAACGGCGCAGGTGACCGTGACCTGTGGTAATACCACCATATTGGAAGACAGGGTGGTTATCAATCAGTTGGGTGCTATGCTGATGGCCCCGATTACGAACTCAAGATTGGTGTTTGACACGGAGACGGGACAAATCGTCAATATGCGGATGCAGTAACGGCTTCCTTGATTTTCACCAATTGTCTCAAAAGAGTTTCAGCCAAGTCTAAACGGAGCATATTAGCCCCATCAGACTTGGCTTTTTTAGGTTCGGGATGCACCTCCATGAAGATGCCGTCGGCACCTGCCGCGATGCCCGCCTTGGCGATTAAACCGATGAGTTCTGGTCGCCCGCCCGTGACGCCACTGCTTTGGTTGGGCTGCTGCAAGGAGTGGGTGACATCCAAGATGACGGGCACATTGAATTTCTGCATGGCGGCGATATTTCTATAATCCACCACCAAATCCTGATAACCGAACATAGAGCCACGCTCTGTGAGCATCACCTTGTCGTTGCCCGACTGACGCACTTTCTCGACGGCAAAGCCCATAGCTTCACCCGAGAGGAATTGTCCTTTCTTGATGTTGATGGTTTTGCGCGTTTTGGCGGCGGCCACGAGAAGGTCGGTTTGACGGCAGAGGAAAGCAGGAATTTGTAGGACATCGACATATTCGGCAGCCATCGAGGCTTCTTCAGCTGAGTGGATGTCGGTCACCACGGGGAGCTGAAATTCCTTGGCGATTTTTTGCAACACCTTTAGCGCTTTCTCATCGCCGATGCCAGTGAACGAGTCCAACCTTGATCGGTTAGCCTTGCGATAAGAACCTTTGAAAACAAGCGGTATGTCCAGCTTTTGGCAGATGTTTTTCAAGGTTTCGGCGATGAAGAGGGGCGAGTCTTCGTCCTCGATGACACAAGGGCCGGCTAGGAGGAAGAAACGGTCAGGGCGCAGGCCTTTCAGGAAGTCGTAATTTGTGGTGTCCATAGTGGATTTTTTTGCAAAGATAACGGTTTTGTTGGTTGTTTAATTGTTTAGGTGTTGAATTGTTTGTTTTGGCTTTTTGGCCCTTAGCTTTTAGTCGTTAGCTAATAGCTTAGTAGCGTCTAGGCTAACAGGCTGATTGCTAAATGCCTTTACGCCAAAAGCCAAATCATTTCTTGAACCTCGGATGATAAGTCGTTAACGTATCGCGCAGTAACTCGTCAGAGATATGCGTGTAGATTTCCGTGGTGCTCACACTTGCATGGCCAAGCATTTGCTGTACGGCAAGCAAGTTGGCGCCTCCTTCGAGCAGGTGCGTCGCAAAACTGTGTCGGAAGGTGTGTGGGCTGATGACTTTGTCGATGCCATTCTTTTCGGCAAGGTCTTTCACGATGAGGAAAACCATCTGGCGCGTGAGTCCTGTGCCACGGCTGTTGAGGAATACGGTATCGGTGAATTTGGGTTTTGGCGTGATGTGTAGTCTTGCACCTTCGATGTATTGAAATAGGATTTTCAAGCTACCGTCTCCTATGGGGACGAGTCTTTCCTTGCTTCCTTTGCCGATGATACGCAGGAAGCCGTCGTTTTTGTATATATCGCTGATTTGCAGTCCGATGAGTTCTGAAACACGAAGTCCGCAACCGTACAATACCTCAATCATTGCCTTGTTGCGGTGTCCGGTAGGCTGGCTAAGGTCGATACTATCGATCATCTTTTGGATTTCCTCATAGCTAAGTACTTCTGGCAAGTGCCGCCCCAAAGTGGGTGATGAGATGAGTAGGGTAGGGTCGTTGTCAGCGATTTCCTCTTGGGTCAGGTAGCGCCAAAACGATTTCAGACCCGATAAAATACGGGCCTGCGAAGTTGCACCGATGTTAAGGTCGTAAAGGTATGTAAAGAAATTATCGATGGTGTCTTGTGTGATAGCGTGGATGTCGGTCGATGCTTTTTCTGCTTCAAGGTACTGCAAAAAAAGGTAAACATCGTGGCAATAGGCCTCCACGCTGTTGTCGGACAGCGAAAGCTCCAATCGAAGATAGTCAGCAAAGTGTTTGATGAGGTTGGGGCTGATATTGACAGGGTGCTTTTCCATTGTTTTGTTTGTGCAAAGGTACGTTTTTTTTATTGCAGTGGTGTCGTTTTTTTCTACCTTTGTCCCGAAAACTAATCGTATCAAAAAATGAAAAACACAAAATCGACTTTACTATTTGCAGCAGTTATAACCCTCTTGATGCTCACTGGCTGCTCGAACAACAAAGAAAACAACAATGAACCAACCACATCCGATGTGGTTTCTTTTGATGAAGTATTGGCAACTCGTAGAAGTGTGCGCAGTTATGATGCTTCAAAGACCATCAGCGAGGCCGAGGTGCGCGAGTTGCTCATCGCCACACAGGAAGCACCGTCTTGGGCCAACCAACAGCCTTCGAAATACTATGTGGCCATGAGTCCGGAGAAAATTGAGGCGGTGGCCAACCTTGTGGGTGAACGCAACAAACAAAACATCGCAGGTGCGCCCGTGCTGATTGTCTCCACTTATGAAAAAGGCAAGTCGGGCTTTTTCCGTGGCGAGCAGACCAACGAGGTGGGCGATGGCTGGGGTGCCTACGACAACGGCCTCAGCAATGCCTATTTCATCCTGAAGGCCCGCGCCAAAGGCTTCGACACGCTTATTATGGGCATACGTGATTCCGATGCCCTTCGCACTCTGTTCAACATCCCAGAAAACGAAGCGATTATGGCGGTTATTTCGTTGGGCTATAGGTCGGGCGAGCCTCGCCAGCCTGAACACAGGCCGTTGGATGAGGTGGTGCAGTTTTTCTGATAGACTTAAGACATAAAAAAATCGGGACGCGAGGTTCAATGTCTCGCGTCCCGTGTCATATTGTCTCGTGTCCTTCTTAATCCAAAGTGTGGATCACCAGACCTGATCTGAGTTTAGGCTCAAACCAAGTGGTCTTGGGAGGCATGATGTTGCCCGTGTCGGCGATGTCGATGATCTGCTTCATGCTCACAGGATAGAGCGCGAAGGCGACCTTCATCTCACCGCTGTCCACGCGACGCTTCAGCTCGCCGAGGCCACGGATACCACCAACGAAGTCGATGCGCTTGTCGGTGCGGAGGTCCTTGATGCCCAGAATCTTGTCGAGGACAAGGTTGCTGAGGATGGTGACGTCCAACACGCCGATGGGGTCGTTGTCGTCGTAAGTGCCGGGTTTGGCAGTCAGGCTGTACCACACGCCCTCGATGTACATCGAGAAGTTGTGGAGCTTGTTGGGCTTGTACTCGGTGCTGCACTCGCAGTGGCAGGGGAACTCGCAGTTGCACTTGCCGCCGTCCTTGGTGCAGTCGCACTTGCACTCGATGTCGAAGCTCTCTTGCAGGGCCTTGAAGAAGTCCTTGGTGCTGAGGCCGTTGAGGTCTTTCACGACGCGGTTGTAGTCGATGACGTTCAGCTGGTTATCGGGGAAGATGACAGTCATGAAGTAGTTGTACTCTTCCTTGCCGGTGTGGGCAGGGTTCTTCTCCTTCTTCTCTTGACCGACAAGGGCGGCAGCGGCGCTACGGTGGTGACCGTCGGCGATGTACATGGCCGGGACCTTCTTGTCGAACAGTTCGACGAGGCGGGCGATGGTGGCCTTGTCGTCGATGATCCAGAAGCGATGGCCGAAGCCGTCTTCCTTGGCGATGAAGTCATAGATGGGCTTCTCAGCAGTGATCTTGCTCACGATGGCGTCGATTTCGGCGACGGCAGGGTAGGCGAAGAACACAGGCTCGACGTTGGCGTTGGTGAGGCGGACGTGCTTCATGCGGTCCTCTTCCTTGTCCTTACGGGTCAGCTCGTGCTTCTTGATGACCTTGTTGACATAGTCTTCGCTGTAGGCGCAGGCCACGATGCCATACTGCCAGTGGGCGTTGGCGTCGGTGGGGTTCATGCTCTGGGCGTAGATGTAGAGTTTTTCCTCCTGGTCTTGTTTGATCCATCCGAAGTCTTTGAACGTGTTGAAGTTCTCAACGACTTTCAGATAGGTCTCGAGGTCGCTGTCCTTGTGGCCTTCGGGCAGGTCGATTTCGGCCTTGGTCACGTGGAGCAGGCTATAGGGGTTGCCTTCGCATTCCTTGCGTGCCTCTTCGGTGTTCAGCACGTCGTAGGGACGGGAGGCGAGTTTCTGGACGATGTCCACGCCGGGACGCCATCCTTTGAACGGTTTGATAACTGACATTGTATTAGGTTTTAATTGATAGTTCTTTGTTTGTTTTCTGACAGTCAGACTTCTGGGTTATTGACTGAATCATGTTTCTGAAAAGAGATAATCAGTGCGCCAATCATCTTGGTGAGTTCCATCAGTTCGTTGCGGATGTCGTTCTCTTGGGTTTCGTCAATGAGTGATTGTTTGGAGGCCAAGGCGCAGAGCATCACGCATTTGCCGATATTCGACTTGGCTTTCTGCAAGTACTCGATAAACTCCGTTTTTGAACGGCCAGCACCTTCAATGATATTGGCGGAGATATGGCCAGCTTCGGTAAGGAACTGGTCGACGATAATCTTTTGGGCGTTTGTTTGTACAGTGTTGCTGAGGGAGAGGATGGCGTTGATGAAATCGACGGATTTGTGGTAAATGCGGAGCCCCTCAAACTTGAAGAAATTGGTGGGTTTTGTGTTTTCCGGAATCATTATCAGGCAATTAAGGAAAAGACACCACAAGACAAGCTTGCGGTGTCTTTCGCTGTTGGTTAATTATTTGTTCACTTGGAAGCGCTTGTTGCCAGTCTTGAAGAAATCAGCGATCTGGTTGGCAGCGGCCAGGCCAGCGTTGATGTTGGCTTCTTCGGTCTGTGCACCCATCTTCTTGGGCGTGGCGAAGTAGCGGCCTTCGAAGGCTTTGAACTCGGCGTCGGCATCGGGCATGATGTCGGTGATGTACTTGAGGTCGGTGCGCTCGGCCATCAGCTTGAGCAGTTCGGGCTCGTTGATGACTTCCTTACGGGCGGTGTTGACGAGGATGCCACCTTTGTGCATCTTGTTCACCACAGCGTAGTTGATGCTCTGCTTGGTCTCGGCAGTGGCCGGGATGTGCAGGCTGACCACGTCGCAGGTCTCGAAGAGGGCGTCGCGGTTGGCGACGGCGTGAACGCCAGCCTCTTCAATCTTCTCGGCGGGGACGAATTCGTCGAAAGCGTAGACATCCATGCCGAAGCCCTTGGCGATGCGGGCCACGTTGCGACCCACGTTACCGAAGGCCAACAGACCGAGCTTCTTGCCCATCAGTTCGCTGCCGCTCTTGCCGTTGTAGAAGTTACGGACGGCGTAGACCAGCATACCCATGACGAGTTCGGCAACGGCGTTGCTGTTTTGACCGGGGGTGTTCATGGCCACGATGCCTTTGGCGGTGCAAGCCTCGAGGTCGAGGTTGTCGTAACCGGCGCCGGCACGGACGACGATCTTCAGGTTGTTGGCGTGGTCGATGACTTCCTTCGTCACCTTGTCGGAACGGACGATGAGGGCATCGGCGTCGGCAACGGCCTTGTAGAGGTCATTGACATCGGTATATTTCTCGAGAAGAGCCAGCTCGTAACCGTTCTCTTCGACGACTTTTCTAATTCCATCAACAGCAACCTTTGCGAAAGGTTTTTCTGTAGCAACCAGTATTTTCATTTGTTTAATTGTTGATTGTTTAAGTGTTTAATTGTTGGTTTTGTTGGATGAGGATTGTTGTTTGTTGGACTGTTCTGCACGTTGATATTGGCTATTTTTCAATGCGTTGATTTTGTTGGATAGTTCGCTGATTTTCTCTTTGAGTTCTTCCAATTGTTGTTCGTTGATGTATCCCAAGTCGTATGACAATAGAAATGCACAATAAACTTCGATGGTAGAACCGTAAGCGATTTCGGAGTAGTGGGCTTGCTCTTTGTAAGAAGACCGAGAAGTCATTTCGGCAAGATTCAAGGCGATGGAAGTCGCCGCACGCCTGATTTGATCGACTAAATTGTACCTCTCACTTGAAGGGAAGGTGTCAATTATTGTATAGGCTTGCTTAAAGAACTTTCTCGCCAGTTGCCAAACCTCTAATCTTTCGAAAGCAAACAAGTATCCCATATCTCGTTTTGTTTAATCGTTGATCGTTTAATCGTTTAATTGTTGAACCTTTAGATTTGAGAATCAGCAAACAACAGTTCAACAATTCAACAAACAACACTTCAACATTACTTGTTCGCTTTTTCAAAGTCTTGCATGCACTGGACGAGGGCTTCGACGGCCTCAATCGGGCAGGCGT
>CAMJHP010000065.1 GCA_946405575.1 uncultured Bacteroidales bacterium
AATCCTTTTTTTTACGCGTCAACGCTCAGACACACTTTTGGGGACAGTATCTGTGCCGGAAGAGCATCATGCCCATCCAGCAGCCCACTCCCCCGCCCAGGCGTGTCACCCACAGCAGCACCCGCTCCGGAATGCGGCGGCTTCCCTTGTGCTTCGACTTCGCCTTATCCACGCCATAAAGGACAAGGCCAAAGAGGTTGATGATGATGAGGTATAGGAGAAGGATTGGAGGCATATCGTGAAATCACCGTAAAGCAATCCAAATCACTACACCCACTGCCGCCACGAGTCCCACGGCCAGCAGGGCAATGATTCGCTTACGTTCATTGAGTTTGTTGGCCATCCAAGCGACCTTGTTCTTCATATTGGCCATCTCTTCCACATTGCGTTTCTCCCTTTCCACGTAACCCGCACGCTCTTCCTTGAAGTCCTTCTCTTGTTTCGTCAGCCGCTTCTCGAGGCTGGCAATCTGGTCAGCATACTGCTTGCTCACCTGCTGCACCAAAACGGCCTTCGACTTGGACTTCATGTCGGCCACACGTTCCACCAGCTCGTTGAGATACTGCCCCAAGGCTGTGGGTGTGGCCACTTCCTTGTCGGCGATTTCCTTGAAGGTGAGCCTTTCTTCGGGATGACCCACAGCGGAGATGACGGGGGTGTTGAGGTGACTGAGGGTCTCCAACACGTCAAGGTGGTCGAGGCGTTCGATGCCGATGCCGCCACCACGCACCACGGCGATGACATCGAAGCCTTGGCTATCGATTTCGCAAAGACGTTGGCACAATGGAGTCGCCTTGAAGAAATCGGAACGGAACTCGGTGAAGTCGATGGCGGACTTGGCGGCTTGTATGCCCGCCTCGAAGTCCGACATGGTGATGGAGTTGTTGGCGAGCAGCAAAGCCACACGCGGACGTTCGTCGGCCAACAGACGCTTCTCCAGCACACCATCCACGTTGCGGAAACCTGTCTGGGATTTGTGGCGGCGCAGCTCAGCTTTCTTCTGGTCGGCGAGGCTTACGGCCTGCTCTTGAAGCTTTTCAACGCGGGTCACATTGAGGGTAATCTGCACGCTGGCGCGAGGGTCTATCTTGCGTTCGAGGATGCCGCCCACAGTGATGAGGTTGCCATCGGCGAGGCTCTCATACATCTGTTTGGGGATGCGGAGGGTGATTTCTTCTTGTGAGGATTCATCGCGCAGGCAGGCGTAGGCATAAGCCCATTGCGGGTTGTTCTGCCGTTGCTGGTAGATACCGCGAAGACCGACCAGTTTAGCAAATTCATTCTGACGGCCTAATGCTGCGCTGAAGATGGCGATGAGTTCTGAGGGTTTGTAGGTTGATATAGTGTTGTTTGTATTAGTGTCTTGTGGCATGGAACATGGTATTTTGTTGAGGCAAAAATAGGTATTAAATCGTTTCGCAGAAAGTCTTGTTCACTACCCTATCGCGCATCAATTTCATATCGGTGAAGTTACGAGATATGTTCTGAACCAGTTCCATATAATTATCCGTTCCATCTTTTCTGATATAGTAGAACGGCTTGATGGAAACACAATTCTTATGTTCAAACAAGGTGTTGAGCAATGTCCTGTCGGAATTACCACATGAATGGCCCAAGATGAATATTTGATATGTGTCAGATTCAATAAAATCAAGTAGGTTACGGTAATTTGGCGACTCCAAATACTTGATGGATTTGATATTCTTTAAATACTCATTGTCGTTCTTGTCTGAGATTTTTTTGTAGTTCTCATCGATTTCATCTCCATAACCAAAAATCACACTTTCAGGCCTTGCCAAATCACCATGTATGTGATTCACCCTAAACCTATCGACATAAGGAAGATATTGATCTGCTGTATTAGTATAATTGAAATTTAATAATAGTATCCGGTCAGGAAGGAGAAAACCTTCTGGAATGTCGTTATCTTCAAATTTCCAAATCCCTTCTTTTCTAATCTTTTCAGAATTATCACTCAAAAAATTATAAACATCGCTACTCATATAATGATAATTATCTCCTTGTAAATAAGCATAAATCAGTTGCTCCCAATCTTTTCCAAGATATTTAACCCGCTGTACCAACATTTCCCTCCACTTTTCTAACGAGCCTATAGCAATATCATGTTTGTCAAAAGGTGCAAACATTTTCTTGCGAAAATCATCTTTTACTCCCACATCAGATGCCGATTTCTGAACTTCTGTTAAGTACTCTATTAGTCTTTTCCTAATAACCGCCAATTCTGCGTTGACCTTTTCCGGACTTTCAAGGTCATTGCTTAAGTGTTTAAAAAAGACATTCTCAATATCAACCCAATTTCTTTCTTCAAGCTGCTTACACAATTCTTCCAAAAGAGGACTTTCATAAGAAAAAGAACACTTTTCTGGATGTGACTTGATATAATCGACCACAATATGTCCATCGAAAGGTTCTAAAGCGGACAAGTACCCTTCTGACCTGCAATCCCAAACTATTCCAGACCAGATTCGCGACACATGATAATTCAACTCAAACCGACAGAGGCCATCTTCTTCAGAAAAATTCAAACTATTCAACAACAGTCTCCCCCACTCCTTCCAATACCAATCAATGAAATCAGCATAGCTCGTCTTCAAACGATGCGCCAAATCGAATCCGTTTCCAATGAGAATGATTCTGTTCATGTTCAAATCTCTTCCTGCCTCAACTCCTTCAAAAACACATTGAGTTTGTCTCGCGCTTCCTCAATCTTGTCATCACATTCCTTCAATTGCTTAGTAACAGCTTCAAGGTCAATCGGTTCTTCATCTTTCGACAGGTTCACATAGCGCGTGATGTTGAGGTTGTAATCGTTTTCCTTGATTTCAGCCAATGAAACCAAACGTGAGAAACGGGTTTCCTCCTTGCGGAATTGGTAGGTCTCCACAATCTTGTCCACATCCTTGTCGCGAAGGTAATTCTGCCGTTTGCCTTTCTCGTAATGATCTTCACCGCTGGCGTTGATGAACAGGATTTTGTCGTTCTTGCGACATTTTTTGAGCACGAGGATACAAACAGGAATACCCGTGGAATAGAACAAATTGGCAGGCAGACCGATGACGGCATCGATGTTGTCGTCCTCAAGCAGTTTCTTGCGAATGACTTCCTCCTTGCCGCCACGGAACAGCACGCCGTGAGGCAGAATGATAGCCATCGTGCCGTTGTCGCTCAAAAAATGGAAACCGTGCAGCAGGAATGCAAAATCGGCTGCTGACTTGGGCGCCACACCATAGCGACTGAAACGGAAATCCTTGGCGGTTTCCTCGGTCGGGTCCCAGCGCAGACTGAAAGGCGGATTGGCAACCACAGCGTCAAATTGCATCTTTTTGGCAGGATTTTGCTCATTGAGGATGTCCCAATCGTTGGCCAACGAATCGCCATGATGAATTTCAAACTCCGTGTCCTTCACGCCATGCAACAGCATGTTCATTCGGGCGAGGTTGTAGGTAGTAATGTTTTTTTCCTGCCCGTAAAGTTTGCCAATGCCAAAGCCTTCCATCTCGCGGCGCACATTCAGAAGCAAGGAACCCGAACCACAAGCGAAGTCGAGTACCTTATCGATGCGTTTTTTCTTCCCTGTGGATGGGTCTTGGCAATCCAAAGTAACAACGCGCGAAAGGATGGTGGAAATCATTTGTGGAGTATAGAACTCTCCTGCTTTCTGGCCCGAACCTGCCGCAAACTGGCCAATAAGATACTCGTAGGCATCGCCTAACGAATCTCCCTCTGCCCCACTATCTGCCAAGCCATTGGCAATTGTTTGGATGACCTTTGCCAAAAGGGCATTACGCTCAGTATAATTTTTTCCCAATTTCTCCGAATGCAGATTGATTTCTGAAAACAATCCTTTGAATGAACTACCAAACGACTCGTTTTCAATATGTTTGAAACCATCATAGAGTATATCCAACAAGTCGTTGCTCTGTGTGCGAGCCAACTCTGCTATATTGTCCCAAAGATAATTTGGTTTGATAAAATAGTGGATTTTCTTACGCATTTGGTCTTCAAACAATTTCACATCGTTTGGATTGTTGTCGTACCAAATTTGTAAAGGGATTCGTTTCGTGTCGTCATTGACGGGATAATCAGACCCCAGTTCTTTTTTGGCGGATTTGATGTAATTATCCGACAGGTATTTCCAGAAAAGGAATGACAACATATAATCGCGGAAATCATCCGCCATCATCGCACCGCGCAGGTTGTTGGCGATGCTCCAAAGGGTCTTACCGAGTTCTTGTTGGTTATTTTGTATCATACATTATAGTTTTTCATTGAATGGGAATTGGGCTTTGAAGTCTGAATATATTCTTTTGAAATAGGTTTGATTCTCTTCATTCATTTCCACCGGTTCAAATAGTGAATAATTACCATGACTCATTATATTAATCATTCTTGAATACAATTGTTCATCTGGGTCATTATCAAATTTCTTAATACAATCACCAAAATCCTTATAGCCATGAAAAGCCGCTGTTTTTTCCAACACATTTCTTAACATATTGAAATGGTAAGTAAACAACTGCCCTTCAGGGCTTACCGCTTTATTCAACTCTTTTATTATTGCAACATGATGAAAAAACGGCGTATCACTCAAATCTTTTACTTTCCAAGCAAAAGTTGATTGCCGTGTCACATCATCATTTTGCTCTTTCTCCTTGTATAAATACAGTTTGTCTGCATTTTTCAACTCATTATAAATAACGTTATAGAATAATCCGTGATGTGTAGAAATAATTGTATGAAGAGTGTTCGTATCAACTTTTATCATTGTTGCCAAATGGTTGGCAACAAGCACAGCATTGTCATCATCCAAGGATGAAATCGGATCGTCAATATAAATATATTTCACCCATTTATAGGCATCTGCCTTATCAATAGCCATTTGAGCAACAGCCAAGAAAAAGCACCACTTGAAAATATTTTCTTCACCTCGAGAGATTTTTATATCCTCTTTCCAATCCGTAGTTTTTGTTTCTTCGTTATATGACATTCGTTTGAACGTGACGTAATTCACAATGATGTCTTCATTCTGAGCATTCTTTTTCACGACATCTAATTTGATGGAAAAATCGAAATCAGAATATCTCCCTAACATTGAACGTATACGGGTTTCCATTTCATTCGCATCCAAGCCATCAAAGAAATGGGATTCTCTACGGAACATCAGGACTCTTTCCTCATCATTATCTAAATCATTATCCCAATAGAATAAATCTTCTGTAAAGGCATTGTAATATAATGTATCTCCTGCACCACTCTGTTTGGCAATGTTTTTAAATGCGACACAAAGGCTCGTTTTACCCACACCATTGTGTGCGAATATAACAGTATGTTTCTTTACGCTATTTCTTAAATCTTGAGCAAGTTCACTCAATTCCTTATATGACTCTTTTAATTGATTAGGCATGTCTTTTTATTTTGAAGTTGGAAACATTTGTTGCATCAATCCTTTTTTATACAATTCCAAGACTGTAACCTTATTGGTGTATTGGTTTATCATTTCATCAATCAAGTCAAAACAATCAGCAATTCTTCGCTGCTCATACAATGTAGGTGGCATTAATACTTCAATATTTTCAATTGCTGTTTTCTTCACTGCGGGTACAACACCTCCTGCATATTTCACCAAATCTATCATTGACATAATATAGAAAACAAAATCATCATTTGACAATCCATCCTTGGCTTTTACACCGCTCACATTATTGTCGATAAGACTCAATTTAGAAAGAATCACACGACGATTCAGTCTAATAGCCTCTCCAATTTTGGCAAAAATAATAGTTCCAATAGGGAAAGGTGTCGCTCCCAATATGAGAAGATCTTCTTCATCAACATAATTATTGGCAGCATCAATAAACTTTCCCCCATTATTAACAGTCGTAGAAATGTCGCTTACTTTTATAAACGGATATTTACCTCGCGTTTTGCCTTGCATTCTTTCAGGGAAACCATACCCTTGAAAGACATCAACAACATCTCCCAACTTCTTTTCTTCCCATACCCCATCTTTCTCAAATTCCTTGAAGCGCAGTTCGGGCAGTTTTTTGCCTTTTGCGGGGAAAAGTTTCTGCATTAGTCCTTTCTTGTATGTTTTCAGTCGTTCGAGTTTTCCGTTGGTGGCAGAAAGCATTTCATCTAACGCAGACAGGCAGGCCGCTATGCGACGCTGCTCGGCGAGAGATGGGATGCAAACAAGATAATCCATCATCATATTTTTATCTCCACGCGGCATTTTTACACCTTTTGCCCCTGCCATAGTGTGAGCAATAAAACTATCACTTTTAATAATCTGCGACACAAAATGAAAATCAAAACCACTTAATGCTCGAAAAACAATCACATCGTTTGATGCCGCTCCATCAAATTCAGCCTGCCAAACTTTCTTCAAATACGGTCTAATATTTGAGAACAAAATATCTCCTTTTTGAAAACGAGTAAAAGAACCTGTATCTGGCAATTTAGTTGCCTTTTTAACACCTTCAAGGTTCTGCAACATATTTTCTGTGCTGATATATGTCTCTATATTTAACTTGCCAATATTGCATTTTTCATCAACGACTTTCGCAATCTCTCCCAAACGTTTCACTTCCCATTCCCCGTCATTGAGGAAGTCGGGAAATCGGAGTTGTGGAATATGTTTTTGTAGAATTTCCATATTACTTGCCCTCCCGATTAAATCCATCTTTGAGAATGTTTAAAAACACTTCGTTATTGGCTTTTGCATCCTTAATAAATGCATCAATGGAAAGCACATACGTTCCGATTGGATATTTGGTCGGGTCATCAAGAGAAAGTTGAAGCTTATTCTCTTTATAGTACAGACTATCCTTGGAAAACAATGGCGTATATTCATCATTGATTAGCGACAACTTGAACTCATCATTGAATTCAACGATGGCATAAAACCACATCCGTTGTATCTTGTTCGGATAATACTTCAACAACTTAATAGCGCGTTGCTTCAGTTGGCTGATGGCTTCTTCCGTTTTTGCAAGTTTAATCCCTCTTTTCTTAAGTTCAATAACAACAACATCAACCGACTTGTCTTGAGAGTTCTGAGGGTCATTTGAAAACATCACTACTATATCGGGCCGGTCATTGTCGGTTTCCGCTGAAGTTTGCGTAATCTCTTCAACGACCTGCTTCATTGTCTTATCTGACATCGCAGTAGTGTATGTCATATACTTGTTATCAAGCAGCCAAAGATTATTGTTATAAATACAATCTAAATCACCTTCTTTGAACACATTCTTTTGTGGAAGAATAATGTTATGAATGTCTGCTTCAGGATTGTCTTTTGTTATAGCCTCAACTTTTTGGATTATCTTTTCCCTATATAAAATGTATTGGGCTAAAGTCCGTGAAGACACATCCAATGCCTTATCATAACTATCGCCCTCCAATGATTGTGCTTCCAAAATATCCTTCTGGTCTCGCATAAAGCGCTTTTGCGCTTCTTCGATAGATTTTGAACGTTCAATTATTCCTACCTCATTTTTGTCGAAATAACCCAACAAATGGGGATATGTTTTATTCAAAGATTCTCTTGTTTTTTGGTTTTGCTCTTTTATGGTCGGTATTTCTTTTTCAATAATCTCAGCAACTTTTTCTCTAAACAAGCCCTTGATAGTTTTTAAATCCGCCTCTTTTATCGTAAGGGTTTGCCTTGCCGCATCAACTTTGCCATTAAAGAAGGTCGAACGCAAAATAAAAACAATCGTATAACCAGTTTTTGGCAGATTTTCCAGTGAGATTATATCATCCAAAACCTGCGTCCTGTTATCCACGCATAATGCAGTCATCAAGAATGTTTCAGATGGCACATCATTTTTACGAACAGCATAATCAAGGTTCGTTTTTTCAAACATTTCGACAACATCAGTGTTGAGTTCTGTTGTCGTCATATCAGGAATATCTGTTTTTGAGATTTCTCGTTCATAGGCTCCAACAAAGTGTTTTTTATTCTTATGAGGAATCTCTATCTTGAATGAAATTTTGAAGTCTTTTCCTTCTTTTTTAAGCAAATAAAGCCTTGGATAAAACTCTAACAATATTTGTCGATGCAAATAATCAGGAGTAATAACTGAATTGCTACTTAATCTTTGTAGTGAGCAATCCTTGAAAGTCAGTTTGGTCTCTTGCTTACCTTCAACATCTTCCGACAACTGCATGTCAGTCTTTTCCTTGTCAAATTCATCGTTAAAAGTAAAAGTACGATGCTTCCCGTCAAAATAGCTAGAGACTTCGATTTTGTCGAAATAACTTAGATAAACCAATCGGCCAACACCTTTGTGAGTATCTTCTTCAACCTTCAACAACTCACAAAACTTATCGTAACGCGTATCCGTAAAACCTTCTCCATTGTCAACAATTTCAATTTGCAAGGTTTCTTGTTTCTCAAATGAATCAATGTAAACCTTAACTTTGATTTCAGTGGCATTTGCGTCCAAAGAATTGGCAATAGCCTCCTTAAACACCTGTTCTAAAGAAGGATTTTGGAAGAACAATTTAACCGCTTGTTTTGTGTTTACTCTCATTCTATTATGTTTTTATCTTTTTCTATTCCTCATACGCTTTCAGCCCCGAAATCTCTTGTCCTGGCACTAACCGTTTCAGCAGCGGAACAAGGTCATTCATCAGTTCGGTTTCCTTGCGGGTGCGGTCACGCCAGCCCAATTCCAAAGGCTCAAGCAAGTCGTTCAATTTCTCGCCATTGAAAATCTTGCGATCTACAATGTCGTTCACGAAAGTTTGCAACGAGGCCACGCTTAAACCATGCTTCTCGGCAATGGCTTTCAGTTCCTTAGCGTATTTCTCCGTTTTGAAATCCTCGTAGCCGTTCCTGATTTCATCTTCAGTCTTACCATTCACACCATCGAGGCTGTCAATATAGGCAATAATGTCCTCGCGGTCGTCAAGCAAGTTGGCACTCGATCGAATCAAGTTGACCAACTCCTCTTTGGTCATTTTCCACTTGGCAGGCTGTCCCATATACCGCGAAATCAACTCCATGATATAGTCGTAGTCAATCAAGGCGGAAGCAAACAAGACAAACTCAAAATCAAGGTCTTCCACTTCATCCGGGACCATTGCGGAAGTCTTCTCGCGTCGGGTCTTCAATTCACGCGCAAGGTCGAGATAGGCTCCACGGAAAGCCCGCAAATCATCTTCCGTAAAACCATATTGAGGTTGTTGCTCTGCTGCACAAGTCGGGTCGTTTTCATTTTCAACTTCCACAAGGTCGGTATATTGGTCGAGTTGGGTCTTAAGCCGCTGCACCTCCTTGAAGCGGTTGATGAAATCGGCCTTGGCAGCATCACCCTTCAGGTTGGGAACTTCCTCTGCCTTGAAGTCCAAATCGTGAAGCGTCATAAAATCGCGCAAACTGTTCACCGCCTCGTAATACTTCTTCTTAATGGCCGATGCAGGTTCAACCAGCCAAATCTGGCGAGCTTCCTCCTTCTTTTCGCCCGAGAACAGAGCAATAGCAGCATCCACAGCTTCCTGCTGGCTGCGGAAATCAAGAATGTTGCCGTAGGGCTTGCTGTCGTTCAAGATACGGTTGGTGCGCGAAAAGGCTTGCACCAAACTATGGTATTTCAGATTCTTATCGACATACAACGTATTCAAGTACTTGGAATCAAAGCCTGTCAGCAGCATATCCACCACAATCGTAATGTCTATCTTGTTCTCGTGAGCGAAATCCTTGTTACTATATTGCTGGTTCTTGATGCGTTGCTGCACATCTTGATAGTATGCATCAAACTCATTCACGGAATGATTGGTGCCGAATTGATTGTTGTAATCTGAAATAATGCTCATCAACGCGGCCTTTTTCTGGTCTGGCTCCTGCGCATTGTCCTTTTGTTCCTGTGGCAAATCCTCTTGAATCTGCATGATGTCGCGGTTACCTTCGGCGGGCGGCGAAAACACGCAGGCGATGTTCAGCGGCTCGTAATCGCTGTCCAATTCCATTTTTTGTGCTTGGGCATCTTTGAACAAATTATAATACTCAATGGCCTCGTTGATGGAACCTGTGGCAAACAAAGCGTTGAAGCGTCCTTCGTTGGTTGCAGCGTGGTGTTTCGCCAAAATCGCCTTCACTATGGCGGATTTCTTCACCGCATCGCCCACCATGTCCGCTTTATCAGGCTTGAAATAATCCACGTGGAAACGCAGCACATTGCGGTCGTCGATGGCATTGGTAATTGTGTAGGCGTGAAGCTCTTTCTCAAACACATCCTTGGTTGTCATATATTGTGCTTCCTCACCAGTGATTTGTGTGTAGGAGGCATTCGCTTCAAAAATTGGCGTCCCCGTAAAACCAAACAATTGTGCATTGGGGAAGAACTCCTCGATGGACTTGTGATTGTCGCCAAATTGCGAGCGGTGGCATTCGTCAAAAATAAAGACGATGCGTTTATCTCTCAACGGCATCAAACGCTCTTGGTAATTGCGACGGTTTTTCGGGTCGAGGGCGATACCCAATTTCTGAATGGTGGTGACAATGATTTTGTCAGCATAATCCTCGGAAAGCATTCGGCGCACAAGTGCATCCGTGTTGGTGTTTTCCTCCACACAACCATCTTGGAATTTGTTGAATTCCTCGCGAGTTTGCTTGTCGAGGTCCTTGCGGTCCACCACAAACAGGCATTTCTCCACATCGGGATTGTCTTTCAAAAGCGTTGAAGCCTTAAATGAAGTCAGCGTCTTGCCGCTACCCGTGGTGTGCCAGATATAGCCATTACCTCGGTTCTCATTGATGCAACTGACAATCGCTTTCACCGCATAAATCTGATAAGGGCGCATCAGCAGCATCTTCCTTTCACAGGCTACCAAGACCATATAGCGGCTGATCATCTCACCCAAACGACACTTTTGCAGGAAAACATCCGAGAAGGCCTCCAACCCCGTTATCTTATTATTTTTCTCATCAGCCCACTGATAAACAGGCAAATATTTCTCTTCCGCATTGAAGTTGAAATGCTCCTTGTTGTTATTGGCAAAATAATAGGTATTGTGCTGATTGCTGACAATGAACATCTGCATGAAGCACAGCAACGAATTGGTATATCCATTGCCGACATCGTTCTTGTAGTCCACAATCTGTTGCATGGCACGGCGTGGGCTGACATCCAAGGTCTTCAATTCAATCTGCACGACTGGCAAGCCATTGATGAGCAGAATAACATCATAACGCTGGAAGCTGTTCCGCGTATTGATGCGAAACTGATTGATAACTTCGTAATCGTTTTTGCACCAGTCTTTTATGTTCACCAATGAATACTGAAGCGGCGTGCCGTCTTCGCGCATAAAAGTATTGCGTTCGCGCAACCGCTTCGATGCGTTGAACACATCCGAATCTGTGATTTCCTCCAACAGACGTGCAAACTCGTTGTCAGTCAAATGGCAACGATTCAAAGTTTGAAACTTTTCCCTGAAATTCTGCTCTAACGAATCGCGATTTTTAATGTCTGGGCGATAAACATATTTCAGATTCTCGCTCAAATATCGGATAAACTGGTCTTCTATTTGTTTTTCCAACGCCATAACTACCTGTTTTGCATAAATAATCTACAAAAGTACAAACTTTTTCCGATATTAACCGAAAACTAATAATGTCGCAATAAAAAATCCTCCCCACAAGCCAAACAGCTCCTGGGGAGGCGGCGGATTTCATTTTTCACTTATTTATTAACTAACATTGAAATCCACCAATTCATTAGAAAAAGAAGCATCAGGCTCCGACGGCGAGCTTGGGCTCTTCCGACGGCTCCTTGTCGTCTTCAAGCTCCACCTCGATTTGGAGGGACTTGCTGCGACGACGGGCGTTCAGCCTGTTGATGATTTGCATCACAACGGCATAGTGCTCAGCATAGTCGGCAGGAGACTTCTTGGCCATGGCTTCGAGATAGTCCACGAGGGTCTCAAGCCTAACCGCCGCCTCCCGCTTCAAGGGCATCAAGGATTGTCCCTTGGGTGCTGTACCTTTGGCCTTGTCAGCCTGGTACAACGCCTCTTCCAAGGTCTCCGATGCGTCTCTCACACCTTTGATGCGACTCTCCATTTCGGGCAGACGATCCACGTGCTCCTTCATGGCAGGCGAGGACAACTTGCTTAGCAAGGTATTCACGGCACCCACGCGCTCGCTGGCCTTCATACGGGCAAACGGCTTGCCGCAGGAGTCAAACAACTGCTTGAGCACCAAGGCACTGTCCTGCATCGCAGCATCATCAACATACTTGCAGGAGTCGAGATAGCCAGCGGTGGCCATAAGTCTGTCCATCAACTGGCGGTTCTCCTGCTTGATAGTGATACGCACTTTCTCGATCTGCATGACATCGAAAATGGCGTTGTTGGCCTGGGCCAGAGAGGCGACCAAGCCATCGAGATACTCGTCCGAGGTCTTGCCCACGAACTGACGGCAGATCTCTGAGTGACCTACATGGTACTGATTAGAGTCCAGTACCAGACTCAAATGAACTTTCTTCATGATGAAAAAAATTTAAAATGGTTAATAAATCAAATGTTTTACGGCGAGGCCGTAAGGTATGGTTGGTTTCCGGCAGCAACGGCCCTTGTCGCCGGAAGGGAGTCATCAAAATGCCTTGTGCTGAGATGGCAATCACCACCATTAGTGACTGAAAACGTTGATCCAACACCTGATTTTCAAAATCTCGCGAAAAAAGAGTTGACGCATGACATAAAGTCCGAATTTTCGTACTTTGGGTGTTGACCCAATTCCAAATCCACGAGATTTCGTGAAAAAAGAGTTGAGGTATGACACAAAGTCCGAATTTTCGCGTTATCAGTGTTGAACCAACTCCAAAATCACGAAACGCCGATAAAAAGCGGTGGACACAGACCGTTAGTCTACGAAAATGGTGGTAAAGCTCCTATCAGTGACCTAGTAGGTCGTCGCCTGACGATTGACGGCACGAGGCCATCAGGAAGGAGCGGCAGCAGGGCCGTGCCGCCGTCCTCGCTTGCGGATGGGCTCCTCTCAGGCTTAGCTTGGCAAGTTGATGTAAATAGAAAGACTTATCATCAAAGGGACGGCAGGAATGTCCGTCTGCCTCCCAATAGATTTCGGTTATGGGGTTTTTGGCTTTAAGATCCTCTATCAAGGCCGACAGTCTATCATCCAGTCGGTTTTCGGCAAGATAGTGTTCAAAGAGGTTGGGGAAGCACCACCTCTTAGGGACGCAAGGCAAGCTCACGATGCGGTTCCGCTCATACTGCCGCACCCAGGCCTCTATTTTCCGCCGTATCTCATCGACGGAACAAAGCGTGCAGTGGAACTCCGTGAATGGGTAGTCGTAGCGCTCGAAATAGGCGCGACCGAAGTCATCCCAGGTGTCGTTGTGCACCATCTTGATGGTGGGCAAATAGATGTAATGAGGTGAAAGGCTGCCACAGTCAAAGAGACAGGGACGAGTGTGGGTGGTTACCATGCCTTTTATCCGAATGGCATAATCCACAACATTAGTGATTGCCTCTTCAAGCTGACTTAGCGTAATCGCGCCTAAAGTGATGGCTTTCGTTCCTTGCAATGACGATTTCGCGCCACCACAAGGAACGCTTATGGGATCCGGTGGAAGACCCTCGTAGTCATAAAACAGTGGTTGTTGGATTGAAAATTTCATAAAAAATTAATTTTTTAGTTGTTGTGCAAAAGTACATAGAATTCCCGTACCTCGCCAGAAAGCAAGCGTTTTTCTGGCAAGTTTTTATCAACAAAGTTATCAACATACTAACACACTGGTTTTCTGCAGATATAAATGCAGTTTCAGTTATTTAGAATAAAATAAAATAAAATAAAATAAAATAAAATAAATATAAAATAGAATGATTGACAGTAAATAAGGCTGACGGTATGGCAATTGCCTTGAAACAGCCACAGATTTCACTGGCTTTCTGCCCATAGATCCCAGCCTCCACACCTGCCAGCGCGGGGATGACATGGGCAGAAAGAATTGAATTGACGCAGCCATAGATTGACGATGGCGAATCTTCGATACGAAGTGAGATAATAACATAGCTGCTTAGCAAGGATGATATGACAATCACGTCCTAAAAAGAAAGTCACCTATCCCCTATTTCGTTGTCATTCAATCTCAAGCAGCTGTTTTCCTTGTCCCTTTGTTGCAAATCAAACAAAAAGCCGAAATACCGACCCCAAAGGTCAGTATTTCGGCAATAACAGTTTCTTGAAAAGACTAGAATAGAGGGTTATTTCACCACCAACTTGTTCACGCTGATGCCCTTCTCGCCTTCCAAGCGGACAAAGTACAATCCTGAAGGCAATGTCAGGGACGTTTGACCGTCCACGTCACGGCTGAGAACCAATTGGCCAAGCGTGTTCACGACCATAAGCTTTCCCGAGCCTTCAACAATAGCTGTTCCATCTGACGGATTGGGATAAACCTTCAAGAGGCTCTCCTCAGTCGCTGGACACTCGACCACAGCCAAGCCGAAGTCATCCTTGAACTTACGCATCACCTCGTCGGCAACAGTACCCACCCGTTCCAGCGCGGAATGTGTCTCGTTCTTCCATACTGTCGTCATGGCAAAATCAAATGGTTGCATAGCACCAGCACTGAAAGTGAAAACGCCCACCGAAGCCAGTCCTCTTTTGTCACTGGGAATATTCCCGGCTTCCTCTTCCGTCCAATACTTGCCGTCTGTATTATAACCTCCATTGGGCAACAAGCCACCTGTACCGTAGTTACATGGGTCGGAGTCACCTGGGAACATATAGTTGCATGCAGGGCCAACCACTCCACTATAGACCGCATCGCCTCCATAATTCATATGTAGACCATCCTTCCAATTACCCCTCAAGTAGTTGTAATAATCCTCAGCCGTGGTAGGATCGCCATTAATAGCAGAACTGTTGTTGTGGTATAAGAATCCTTTCATGCCAAGTCGCTCATCATCAATTATGGCATTGCCGAAATTCACGCTATAATAGGCATCGCTGGATTCGCAGTTACCATCATAGCCCAAATTGTCTATTCCGTCAGGATCCATATATGGGCCAGCCAATATCGTACACAACTGAACAGGAGGATTGTCTCCGTATGCTTCCGGTTGATCATAACCATCAATAGGGGTTGCGTTATATCCATAACATGCACTATGTTGCACATCACATCCGACATAGTCATCCCAGCCATATCCAATATCCCAGTCATTCCATAACCCTACATAGGCATTGAAATAGGTATTTTGTGAGCGGTTGAACATCTCATAATGGAAAAACACAGTATTGTTCAGCGCTTCGTCATCAGGAGCATTGTACGCATACACCATGGCATGAACCTCCAGTCCAAGCTTTTCGCCACCTGACTCGGTATGGTTGCCATAGCTGTCGTTGAAGATGAAGAACAAGCACTGGTCGCCCATAATATCGGGATAATCACCGTCAGCAGGATTGTAATGGCCGTCGCCATTCACATCCACAAAAGGTGCCAAGTTTTCGGCATAGCCTTCAGGGCCATGTGCAGGCCACGTCAAGATATCCTCAGGAATCTCATACCCTGCCTGACCATGGTTGCTGATGAACTCATCAATCTGAAACCTGGTAAGGTTCCAGATATGCTCAAACTGCTGTTCAACCTCTGCATCTATGGTGGCATCAGCAAGCCTAAGCGGTCCCATCCAATAATCCCGACCCACTTGATTAAACCGGGTCGCTGCCAAATGAAGCTGATTCTCTTGATCCACTCCACCAAACCATAATGCATATTGGAAAAGAGTGGATTTGCCACTGTCTTTAGGCACTTCCCAAGTCAAATCATTACTAAGCAGATTTGAAAAAACGTTACCAGTTCCAAGAATGTTTCCACGCACATTGTTCACTTCAATAATTGATGTAGGGATTTGCTGCGCGGTTGCAAATCCAGCGATGCCCATCAGCATCATCCATAGTAAATTTCTTTTTCTCATGGCATTATTATTAATTGTTACGACTTGCAAATTAAATAAAAAAAATCATACATTATGAACTGTTTGTATTTTTTTTGTAAAAAATTTTCTTTTCTTTAATATTGGAAACAGTTTGCCTATATATCCGCAGCCATAGATTGACTACGTCGAAATCCTTGAATCAGCATAGCTAATCTTCGATTTGCCTCGTTCCTCGCAATGATGCCTTGAGGTGAGACTGACACAAGCCCAGCGCGGGAATGACATGGGCTACTATGAGAATAATTTCTAACCGACTGATCCGAAGAATCCGAAAGGATTCTGCTCAATTCGGGTCTTTTCGGTTTGAGAAAAAGGACAAAGGGCAGGGCTGGAATGCTATGAGAATAATTTCTAACCGAACTGATCCGAAGATTCCGAAAGGATTCTGCTCAATTCGGGTCTTTTCGGTTTGAGAAAAAGGACAAAGGGCAGGGCTGGAATGCTATGAGAATAATCTCTAACCGAACTGATCCGAAGAATCCGAAAGGATTCTGCTCAATTCGGGTCTTTTCGGTTTGAGAAAAAGGACAAAGG
>CAMJHP010000066.1 GCA_946405575.1 uncultured Bacteroidales bacterium
GCCACCTCTTTGCTCCTTCGGTTCGACTCGTCGCGGATGAAACCGATGAGGCCAATCATGGCAATCAGCAGGGCGAAAACCGCACCGATGAAGATGGTGTTGCGCATTTTGAGGCTGTCATCGTAGTCCGCAATCATTTGGTCTGCCCAAGAGAAAATCTCCAACTGCCTGCCATCCAAGGCCTCCGTAATGCCCTCCCTCAGTTTCTGCATATCAGTTTCGTTCAGCTTGTGGTTCGTCTTGAAAACGAGATAAGGCATATAGGACACGCCGTCGTCCAAGGTGCCATAGAAGCGTACACTAGGGCGACTATCCAAGTTCACAAGGTTGCCAGTACGGATTTCGCGATAGACACCCGAAATGGTGAAGGGTACCAACTCCATGCCATTCCCGTGTCCCGTGATGAGCACCTGCTTGCCCACCGCACCGTCGCTCCAGTCGGCGAACTCGTTCATCCGATTGACAAAAGCCTCAGAAACAACTACTTCAGAAGAATCGGCAGGAGCGCGACCGTCCACAAACTCAAAGCCCAACAACTCGTAAAAGCCCGTTGTGGCTTCGTATCCGTCAGACACATTGAACAATTCGCGGTCGTCGCCGGGGAGAAGGATATTGTCGCCGCTGGTACCTTTAACGGGCAGAGAATAACAGGCCTCCACACCCTTCACCTCGGGATATTGCCTGAGCGCTTCCACAACGCGCCTTTGCTCCGTCTGGTTGCCGTTGTACATGCTGACATAATAGGCGTTTTCGTAGTCGTAGCCCGGGTCGGAATAAATCATTTTGCGGTATTGCAGCGTCACGACGATGAGCATCACCGCGATAAAAACGTTGATAAACACCTGAACGCCAAGCAGTCCGATTTTCCAGCGGCGCGAGTTTTCTGTGTAGTTGCGGAAGGCCACCGAAACGGGAATCCGCATGTAGAGTTGCGCCGGAACGAAGACCGAAACCACCACCACCAAGGCCAGCACCAAACTGATGACAAGGATACTTTGCGTAACAAGCAAGGCCTCAAACGACATACCCAAAATATTCTGTATCAATCCTTTGGAAGCGAAAATAATGGCCGCCGCCAAAGCCAAAGCCAGCAACAGGTGAACAAAGGTTTCGCGCGCCAACAGCCAATGAATGTCGAAGGCATCGGCACCATAGCACTTGCGTACCCCG
Organism: uncultured Bacteroidales bacterium; assembly: GCA_946405575.1. GTDB lineage: Bacteria > Bacteroidota > Bacteroidia > Bacteroidales > F082 > Limimorpha. The sequence goes on from CAMJHP010000066.1 coordinate 1,171, forward strand.
ATTTCTTTGGAGCGGCGCACCATCTCCGAAATGACGATAAGGATGTAGTTGAGCAAACTGATGAGAATCAGCAGCGCGGCCACGACGGAAAGCAGAATCACCATCGAGCGAACCGATGACTCCTTGATGTGGTCCTTGCCAAAAGGCGTGAGATAATACCACAGTTTCGTCCCGTTCTGTTCCAGTTCCTCCAAAGGCTGATGCGTCTCCTGCATCTTGCGGATGGCATCGTCAAGCGACTGTGGGTCAACGCCTTGCTGCAATTTCACGAAGCCACGGTAGCGGTCGTTGCCCACCCAGTTTTCTATGCTATTTTTGGAATAACTCACCATCGAAAGCAGCAGGTCTGAATCCATCGAGCCGTTTTTCGGGAAGTCCTTGAACACGCCTTCGATGGTCATTTTCAGGTCGGGCACATCTTCATTGGCGATAATCCTGCCGATGCACTCGTCCACGCCGCCGAGCTTTTCGGCAAACGATTCCGAGACCATCAAGCAGAGCGGCTTTGACAAAACCTGCGCCGGGTCGCCGACTAGAATCGGGCGGTCGAACACCTTGAAAAAACAGGAATCGGCCAAACGCAAATTGCCTGTGATGATATGGCCGTCCTCGTCCGTGTAGCGGTTGTTACTGAATAAGGAGGTTATCCGTGTGGCCTCCTCCACGCCCGGCACCTCGGCCTTGAAGCCAGGAGCCACCGCCCCGCTCACTTGCCCGAAATTCTTCGATTCGCCTTGTCGTTCAATGCCTGTTTGAATGATGTAGATACGGTCCACATCCTTGTAGAAACTGTCGTACGACAATTCGAAGCACACCTTGGCAATCAGCACGATGCCAATGGCGAGACCTATGCCTAACGATAGGATTTTGATTAATTTGTCAGAGATGCTATTCATTGTTGAATTGTTGATTGTTTAATCGTTTAATTGTTTGTTGAGTTTCCCTTCGGGAATGGAGTACTTGTCTTAGTTATATAGCGGCGGCAAGAACAAGTTGCCAATCTGTAGTGCCACAGGCCGCCGCGGTAAACAAAAACCTATAGCCTCCATTCCCGCAGGGAATCTCTATTTTATCATGCACCCTTATACCAATCCTCGTGCCAAACTTGCAAATCAATAATAATCAACGAAATACAAAAACAGCTATTTTACAAAGTGTAAAGTTATTTTACAGTGGTGTAAAGAAACTTTACAGTGCATAGTTATCGTGCAAAATTGAGTTTGTTCCAAAACCAATCAATTTTGACAACTTTGGAAAAAACTCGATGCTTTCTTAAGAAGATTCAGAGAAAGGATCTGCTTTACAAAAACAGGTCGTCCGTGGTTAATGTAGCGACAAAACTGGAAGAATGGATGCCATTCTTAAGGCCATAGGTCGTTACAAGTGTTGGCCACAATGCTTCCTTGACTCCCGTTTCCTCACGAAACTTTGAGACCCTACTGCGCAACTTTTCCTCTTCCTCCTTACTCAGCATGTATTCCGCCTCGCTATATTTCATCTCAAAAATGTTGATAATTCCGTCCGCACGTTCCAAAATCATGTCTATCTGGGCCTTGGGGTTTGTGCTCTTGCTTCGCCATGAGTAGAACTTGGTGGCGATACGGTCAATCCGCAATGCTTGTTTAATTTGGACAACGTGGGCCATGCACAACCGCTCAAAGCTCAAACCGAGCCATGCGTTCACTTCTGATGTCCCGATATGGTTGCACCAATATCCTGTTTCCGCCTCAGCTTTGGTGACAAACGTCAGGTAGAACAGTGAATAGAAATCCGTCAGTTGGTAGATGGCTGAGTTCTTCTTTACATTTTTCTCCCTCACCACATATTTGCGGATAATATCGCAATTGACAAGGTCTTCCAATTTCTTGCTCAAAGAGCCGCTCGAGTCTTTGCCAAGCACCCTGCTCAATTCATTACGTGTCAATCCTGACCGCACTTTCGAGAGTGCCGAAACGATGGCGGTATACGAGTCGGGTGACTTGAACAATGTTCTGTAAAGCCGCTTGTATTCCCTTCGCAGTTCCTCATCCTCACTGAAGAACAAACGGTCGATGTTTATAGCAAAGCTTTCTTCCCGATTGAGCAGACTGAGGTAGTAAGGTATGCCACCGAGAGCCATATAAGCCTGCATTACAGATAATCGTTCCCATTTGAAGCATCGACTTTTCAAATAGCGTTCAGTTTCGCGCAATGTAAAAGGTCTCAAGTGCATCTCGTGGGTGATTCGGTCATGCAAACCGCCTTTGTCATCCACAATATGGCGAATCATCCATGAAGTGGCCGAGCCGCACACAATCAGTGTCAAGTTGTCTTGAAGCGAGGCCCAACTGTTCCAAAAATAGCCCAATGCCCTAATAAAGCCCGAGCGTTGCGTATCCATAGAAGGCAATTCATCGAAAAAAACGATGCAGCGTTGCTTCATCACGACTTTCTTCTTCAAAAACACTTTCAGAACCCGAAACGCCTCCATCCATGTCCTCGGCTTTTCAACCAACTCGCCGCTGTACTCCTGCATGGCATCGATGAATGCCTCCATCTGCTCATCCATGGAGCCGTCAAGGACACCTGTTATGGAAAAAGCCATCTTCCCAGCAAACAATCGATTGACGAGAAAGGTCTTCCCGACCCGTCTTCTTCCATAAATGGCGACAAACTCAGGCCGATCTGATTTGGTGTACTCTTTTAGCAACTTGATTTCCTGTTCTCTACCTATCAGCTTATCCATAATTGTCCTTTGTTATTTTCACAAGCAAAGGTATGGAAATTCCTCAAATAGAAATGAGTTTTTTCCAAAATTATCGATTTTTGGCAATTTTGGAAAAAACTCAGTATCGTTTTTCACTCTTTTTTCAGTGCCCAGACCGGATTCACCCGCGCCACCGAGACGATTTGCCAAAGTACTGACCCAATGGCAATCACAAACGACAGTACAACCGTGACCACAAAAATCCATAGGTGCAAGTCGATACGGTAGGCGAAGTCCTCCAGATAGCGTTTGCAGAGCCACACCGCTACGGGAATGGCAATCGCGTTGGCAATCAATATCATAATGATGTATTCCTTCAAGTTGCGGCGGATTTCGCTCTGCATTGTGCCGCCAAACACTTTGCGGATGGCGATGGTCTTCTCGCGCTCCGAGGCGAAATGCGTGCTCATGGCCACGAGGCCAAGCAAGGCCAACAGCACCGACACCGCCAAAATAATCTCGATGAGTCGCATTTGGCGCAGGGTCTTGTCATACTGCTTGGCAATCACGTTCTCCACAAAATCATTGGCTTTAGGCTCAAGATAAACACCAAAAGCCTGCTCCAAATGTTTCTTCAATAACGCATCAATGGCACGTTTGGCTTCCTTGTGGTCGCCCGTGATTTCAAGCAATGGCGGATTGTTGAGGTCAGTTGACCAGTCGCCAGCAAAAATGATGCATAAGTCCTCGTCGGTGGCATGAAGCGCATCAAGCATATTGAAGTCTTTGACGACACCACAAATATCGTTTTTGAAAAACTCGTCACCCCAAGCCTGCACCGCCTCAAAACTATGATTGCCGTAAGGTAGTCCAGTCATGGCTGCAAAGGTCGTTTCCGTCATATAGAAACTATTGTCTTGAGGTTCCTTGAACTTCTCCAACAACTCAATGCCAAACAGCCTGAACGCAACGCTGTCGCAGAAAAGCACATTGCACATCACTTGCTCATCGCGATCTTTCGGTCTCAACCCCATCGTCTCGTTTTTGACTCCGGGAATCGTGTTCGTGGAACCGATTTCCTTCACGAAAGGCAAGGCACGCAGTTCGTCAATGAAAGCACCTTTCAAGGGACTGCGGTCCATATCGGAACGAATAAAATACAGGTTTTCCAAATTCAGGCCCATCGGGCGTTCCACCATGTGGCGCATTTGAAGTTCCATGGTCAGCACAAGTGCGATGAGGATGACAACGATTACATTTTGCACCACAATGAAAATCCTCGAAAGTGTTTTCTTGGTGCGGAAACGGAACGTGCCTTTCACCACGTCGATGGGACGGGCTTGCGAGATGATGGCGGAAGGCAAGAATCCCGCCAACAGCGACACCACGACAACCATCAGCAGATAGGCTAATAGATACGCAACCCTTAACGGCACTTCAATCGGAACATCAGAAGCCAACAAACGGTTGATGGCAGGCGTGATGGCATGGGCAATGGCCAAGCCGACGGCGAAGCAACACAACGTAAAGAAAAACGCTTCTCCAAGGAATTTCAAAACGATATCGGATTTTTGCGCTCCGAGCAACCGCCGCGAAGCCATCTCCTTGGCGCGTTTCCCTGTGAGGGCTACATTCAGGTTGATATAGTTGATGAGCGCTGAAATCAAAAGCAGCAAGCCCACTATAATCATCGTGCGCAGCATGGATTTGTCGCCTCGATGCAAACGCACATCCACTTCGTTGAAATAGATTTCATCCAAACGAATCAAATGCGGCACTCCAAACGACTTAGAGTTCTGATACGGTTCAACATATAGCCCTTTCAGTTTCTCAGCAAGCAACTCGCGGTTGGTGTTAGGATGCACTCGGATTAAGGTCGGCATAAGTGTGAACATATTGAACGCATTCTGCCTTAACCGATTCTCGTAGCGACTTACGGCGATGTTGCCGATGACATCCCAATCGGGCATCAGCGAACTGCCCAAGTCGGAAACGACGCCTACAACATTTAGCGTATCCATACCCACAATAATTTGTCTTCCGATGACTTCGCCTTCGATTTGATTGGCTAACCTTTCGGAAACGAAACCCACTTTGGCTTCCGTCATTTGGTCGGCATTGCCTTCCTTGAAACGGACGGGGAAAAAGTCGAAAAACTCGCGGTCGCAGTTGAGTAGATTGCCATTCATTAGTTGCTCGCCAATACGGATTTTTTGCTTCTCTTGAACGTGGAAATGCGTCACCGCCTCCACTTCGGGCAGTTTTCCGTCGATGATTTCCTTCATACCGTAAGAATTGGTCATTTTTTCAGGTCCCACGGCATAAATCCGCTCGCGGTCGGGGTTCTCGCGCGTCACGGCGTATTGCTGCACGACATAGCAGAAACTGATGATGACGAAAGCCAAGGCCACACTCAATCCGATGAACTCAATGGCGGTGTAGAGCTTGTTGCGGGATAGGAATTTCAGGTAGGATTTCATATTGTTGAAGTGTTGATTGTTGAATTGTTGAATTGTTGTTAGAACTATGGCTGATGGCCTATGACTATGGCAGCTTTAACCAAAGGTGTGGATTCCAATTTTTCGAGAAGCTGCCATAGGCCATAAGCCATAGTCATTGTAATATATACGATGTCCCTCCATAGTAATTAACCACACTATTCTTGATAAAGTATTGAAGCCTGGCATTCAATTGTTCCGCAAGGGCGTTGAGATAGTTGTTCGATGCCGTTTGGTACTCGATGGACGAAATCAATTCCTGCTCGAAACGCTTGGTGTTCAGTGCGAAGGCCTCCTGTTGCAATTCAGCGCGGGTGTCGGCTTGGCGCAGGGCATCGGCTGAGCCGTCGCGGTCAGCGATGGCGCGGCGCACCTCGGCCTCCACCGTTTGGAGCGTCTGCTCATAATCGGCTTGGGCACGGTCGAAAGCATTCTTCCGCTTTGCAATGTTGGAATGTTTCGAGAGGCGGTCGAAGATGGGGATGCTCAACGAAAGTTGTACATACTCGCCGCCGTTGTTCTTCATCTGCTCGAAATACGGCGTGGGCACATAACCCTCCATACCCGGGTAGGTGAAGTAACTCGACGACCAGCCACCATAGAGCGAGAGTCGGGGCAGCAACTGCCAGCGGGCCGTTTTCAGGGCGAGGCGGGCGTTTTTCATCGTGCCTTCGGCCAAAACGACGGTGGGCATATTGGTTTTGGCAAATTCCACCATTTGGGCGATGTTTTCAGCCTGGCCTGTAGGGCTGTCGCATTGCGGCAGCCGTACTAATGAATCGTTGACGATGCGGCTGCCACGGTGTGACAGCCCTACATCCAAACCATCGATTTTCAATGGTTTTTCAATCGGCCAAAACATCACATCCTTCAGGGTAATGATGGCATTGTTGAGGTTGTTCCGACAGGTGGTCAGTTGGTACTGCCGCTCGGCGAGGTCGCTCTGCATCTGCACCACATCGGCGTGAGATTTCTGTCCAAGTTGTTCCTGTCTTGTGGCGAGTTGCACGGCCTTTTCCGCTGTGGCCACCTGCGCTTGCAAGGCTTTCTGCATCTCGGTGTAATACAACACATTGCAGTAAGCCTCCATCGTAGCGAGACAGATCTGGTCTTCTGTCTGCTGCTCTTTGGTCAAACCCATCAGTTGGGCTGTCTTGGTGATTTTCAGGTTGTTGACCGCCTGGAATCCGTTGAAGAGGTTGATGCCCGCCGAGAGACTGTAGCCATTGTGGAACGAGGTCGTCCTAATATAGGTGTTGGTCTCGGGGTCGATGCTACGGCCGAAGTTGGAATAGGCGTATGTGTTACCCTCAATCGTAGGCGTGAAGGCAGCAAGGATGGCATCGCGGCGGTCGATCTGTGCATCGCGGTTATCGGCTTGCTGGATTCGGATTTTGGTAGAGTGTTCTACGGCGTAACGCATACAAGCTTTGAGATCCATAGTGAGGGTGTCCTGGGCCTTGACGCTGGTCAAGGCCCCAAGAACCATCATCAAAATAAAAAAGTTATGTTTAGCTTTCATCTTACACATGTTTTTACACGTGCCAAAAGAAAGCATATCTCATACCAAAAATATAACTATTTGAAATTCAAATATTTAAAATTTTAAACTCAAAGCAAAGTGTAACGTTTTTTTACAGTGGTGTAACAAAACTTTACAGTCAATGGTTTACAACGAACGACAAAAAACCACTAGCCAAAACAAACAATTATCTCTTTTTGCGAAAATTGTTTATTTTTGCCAACGAAAAACAACACAACGAACTATGGGACAAATTGCCACTATTACACCTGCGCAGTATGAGTTGCTCAACATGCTGTCCTGCCTCACACATGAAGAGGATATTGCAGCTTTGAAGAGTGTCATTGTTCAGTTTCTGAACTCTCGCTTGCAGAAGGAAATCGATCGGCTTTGGGACAATGGCGACCTCACTGATGAAAAAGTCGCTCAATGGAGTCACGAGCACATGCGGACACCTTATCGTCCAATACCATGAACCGATATATCGTACTCGATACCAATTGTTTGCTTCAATCCTTGTCAAGACGAAGTCCCTATTACAAGGTTTGGGAAGACTTTGTTTGGGGTAAATATACCCTTTGCATTTCTAACTCCATTTTGGAAGAATACGAGGAAATCATCGCCTCTCACATGTCACCTTTAGCTGCAAACATTGCCATAGAAACCATTCTGATGGCCAACAATGTCATTAGAGTTGATGCGCATTATCAATTTCACCTCATCACTGCCGACCCTGATGACAACAAGTTCGTTGATTGTGCCGTTGTTGCCAATGCAGAATACATCGTTACGGAAGACAGCCATTTCAACATCCTTAAAACCACTCCATTCCCTCCTGTTGAAATCAAATGATTGCATGAATTTTACGAAGAGTTATGTACGTTTGACGAACCCTAATAAGCAAATCAATTTTCTATTTTTTCGTATTATCGACGACACACGAAACGGTCATGTCGCCCGTCACATTCACCACGGTACGCAGCATATCCAACGGCCTATCGATGCCCAAGATGAGCGCCAAACCCTCAATCGGGATGCCGACTGAATCAAGCACAATCATCAGCATGACGATAGAGCCTCCCGGGATACCCGGTGTGCCAATGGATGAGATGGTGGCCGTGGCCAAAATGAGCAACATCTGACCGAAGGTCAAGTCCAGGCCCAAGACCTGCGCCAAAAACACTGCCGCCACCGCTTGATAACAACTGGTGCCATCCATGTTAATGGTCACACCTACGGGCAACACGAACGATGAAACCTCTTCCGAGACACCCAAATGTTTCTGGGTGCGCTCCATAGTCAAGGGCAAGGTGGCTGCACTCGAGCTGGTGGTGAAGGCCAACATCTGCACAGGTGCCGCCGCATTGAAAAACTGCTTCATCGTCCGTTTTCCGAAGACCCGCATGATGAACGGATACACCAACAAGATGATGACCGCCAAGGCCAGCACCACCGTCAGGGCATACAAGCCCAAGGCAGAGAAGATGCCCACGTCGCCGGCATAGTCCACTATCAAGGCCGCCATCAAGGCAAAAACGCCAATAGGCGCAAAGGCCATGATGAAGTCGATAATCTTAAGCAAGACGAGATTCAACTGCTGGAAAAAACGCACTAACGAGGGCACTTTTGAAGGCCCCACGACAATCAAGGCCACACCAAAGAGCAAGGCGAAGAAGATGATTTGCAGCATCTTGGAGTTGTCGCCCAAGGCCTTAAAGAGGTTCTCGGGCACCATGTCGACCACGAACTGCAAGGGCGACTCATCTTTCACCTGTTGCATCTGTGCCTCGCGCTCCACGACGGTCTGCTGATAGCGCTCCATAAACTCCGTCTGCCTGTCTTTCGGGAAGACCTTTCCCGGCTTGATAACGCTGACCATACCCAAACCAATGCTCACAGCAAGGATGGTAGTGCAGACATAAATCAAAATGGTTTTCAAGCCGATGCGCGACAAGTTGCGGATGTCTTTCAGGTTGACGACACCCATGATGAGTGACACCAAGACCAATGGTACGGCGATCAGCTTGAGCAGGCGCATGAAGATAGTGCCCCAAGGCGCCACCCAGTCGTGCACAAAACCTTCCCAATGCAAGGCCATGGCCAGAAACCCGAAGCCCAGACCCAAGCCCATGCCCAGCAAGATCTTGGCATAGAGCGGAACGCGTTTCTTATGTGCTTCTCCCCTATTCAATCAAGTTGATTTTTTGTGTGGCCACGCCGTCTTCAGTCACGATGCGGACGACATAAATGCCTTTGGAATAGCCTTCCAAATTCAGCTCAACCGTGTTCGAATTGGCCTTTCTATCCTCCAGCATCTCACCCTTGATGCCTATCAGCGTCACCTGTTGGATATTGCACTGTGCTTCGATGACAACCTTGTCCTTTGCCGGGTTGGGATAGACATCAAACTTCATGGCAGCCAACTCATTGACATTCACATCAGTGGTATCGGTCGGGACGACCTTCACATCATCGACAAACCAGTCAAAGGCCAGCCACTCGCCAAAGGTGTTGTATCCTCTGAAGCCAATCTTGATGTTACGGCCGATATACTCATCCAAGTTGATGGAAATCGGCTCGTCGTAAGCGTTGATTTGTCCGTATGGCATGTCGGCGGCATCCCATTTGTCATCCCAAGTGCCGTCGTAGGTGTCGTACACCCTGACCACAAAACGGTCATAGCCATCGGTGCCGTACTGCACCCAAGTCCAGAACTGCAAAACGGTGGGTCTCGTGATGCTCAAAACGGGCGTAATCAAAGTCTGGTCTTGTGCCATAGGGCTCTCGCTGCTGTCCCATTCCAACACGGCGTGTTTGTTGCCACGATGCGGATTCACGATGAAGTCTTCTTCGTAGTAATCCGTGTAGTACACCGTGCCTTGGACGGTCCAATCCCACCAAGTCGGGTTGCCGTCGGTAGTCCAACCTTCGGGCATGGTGAACATGCTGCCACATTCCTCGAAAGTTTCATAAAGCAAAGGTCTCTGATAATCCCAACGAATCAGGATTTCATCCGACATCGCGCTGTTGCCCAAAGCATCAACGAGTTGCACAGTCATCGTGCCAGAGGTGTGGTTGTCGTAGGCAGGAATGGTGGCGGTATAATCGTAATTACCCCTGCCCTTTCCAGCTCTGGTGAAGGTCAAGTCGTGACTCACGCCCCAAATCGAATATGTAGCCGCCAAGGTGGAAGGCATGTCAGAAGCATCGTGGACACGCAAAGTGAGGTTCATCTCCGTGTCGGCGTAGGTTTGGTTGCCGTTGACGGCAATCACAGTAGGAGCCTCATGGTCTTCCGAGGAACTATTGATGAAAATGTCATCCAGATACAGGTTCCAGCCGTAGTCGCTGACACCCTCGAAGATGATGAAGCCATAGTCGTCGGGGCAATCGAAAGTGAAAGCGTATTCGTACCAGTCATCCACATCGGCGACGACGGGTTCCTTATAGGTGCAGCGGTGGATGGTACCGAGCAGTTGTCCACCATCCGAACGAGGCACCGAATTGTAATACACATTGATACGGTCGTCCTTGTTGATGTTCGGGTTGCTGTTACGGAACATCCAGAAGCTGACGATGTTGTCGTGTTCATTCAGGTTCATCTTGGGTGAAACCAGTTCAGCCGAGCCACCTGAAGGATTCGTATAGGTGTAGAATCGAGCCATATACTGGCTACCTTCATGTGGTGTCGCACTCGGTGTGGAGCCTTCCGTGATGCGATCGAAGGAATAGTTGCCATTAGTGATGTGGTTTTGCCAACCGAAGGGCACAAAGTCGTTCTCGAAGCCTTCCTCAAGCGGGAAATCAGCGTATGGAGCCAAAGCTGTAACCACGAAATCAACATTTTGTGAGGGTGCCATAGCAGAAGGATAGACATCGAAAGTGGCGTGAATCACTTCGTTGTTGTTCAGATTCATTGGCAAAGGGGCCTTGGCGACCATTTCCACTGAACCGTTGTAAGGCACCGTGACTTCGGTCACCGCAACACCGTCTTTGAAAAACTCGATGGGTAGTGTACTAACGTTGTCGAAAAGATAGGTGTCGGACTCCATGCCCGTGTTGTTCAGGCGGAAACGCAAATAGGCAGGCTCGCCGAAATAGACGGACGTGTCGGCGGTGAGTTGCTCCACGCTGAAGTTGTACTGTGCCGTCTGCTCGATGATGATGTCATCAATGGACAAATACCAGGGCCCGTTGTCGGCTACGCTGTGGAAACCAACATAATAAGAACCCGAACTGGTAGCCTGAAACACACCCGAGGTCTGTTCAAATTCCTCGTTGTCCACCACCATCATCGGCACAGCCGTTTCCGTCATCGCCGAAGGATTGGAGTTTGCGCCGGCTTTCACTTCTAAGTTGAAGTGGTCGATGTGCCAAGTGGCATACCAAAACGAAACACGATAATAGTTTCCAGCCGTCACGTTGATTTCCTTGTAGATCCAAACATCGGTGTTATAAGTGGCGTACATATACCAGTCGCCAGTGTGAGGCTTTCTTCCGCGAGCCTCATTGTCGTCAGGGATGGTGATGCCTGCTTTCCAGCCGCCATCACCAATCCAGCCCACAGGGGTCTGGCCTACTGTGTTACCATTTTCAAAAGTCTCGTTAACAAGCACTTGGGCGAAGGCGCTTCCTGCAAGAAGCCACATCGCAATAAAAGCGTACAGTCTTTTCATATTGATTCAATTTTAATTTGCCACAAAATTAAGAAATGTTTTGATTGGACGTCCAATCAATCGTTATTTTCTCGCCACCGCCAAGAAATGCGGGCTCATCCCCATCATCTCAGGCTCCGATTCAGTGATGCGCACAATGTCAAGGAGGCGTTCGCGGCTGGCCTCATCTTCCCATTTCTCGTTGAGGTGAGGCGTAAACCAGATACAGCCCTCTACGGAAATGGCTTTCTCCACCATAAATCCCGCTTCTGCAATTTCCGATTTCATCTCATCAGAAGTTGTAAAATAAGACTCCGCGATGAATTTCGGGTATTCCTTCGGTCTGATATGGTCGCCAGTGGTCATCTCGCCTTTGATCATGTTGAAAAACACAGGGTCGTCGAGGAATTCCATGAACGAAGCGTTCTTCTTCTCGCCATAGACCGACAAGGCCCAAGTCATGGAGCTGTACTTGGAGATGCCCGCCGCCACCAGGAGGCCGCCTTTTTTCAGCACTCGGAACGCCTCACGGAGCGATTGCAAGCGGTCTCCCTTATCGCGCAGATGATACTGTGGACCCATCAGCAGCACCACATCAGCGCTCTCGTCGGGACGGTTGACTTGCAAGGCATTGCCCGTCTCGGCAATGAATTGGCAATCCTGCATCATATTCGCTTTGGCATATTCCACGGCGTTTTCGGCCAACTCAATCAGATGCACTTCATTGCTTCTCTTAGCCAGCCAAGCCGCATACATCCCGATGCCGCCGCCGATGTCGTAGATCACCTGGCCGCTGTCAATGTAACGCGACAGGATTTCCTTCGTCCTATGGAACTCTACGATGCCCAAGCCACGCTCCAGCCGGCCTATCTCGGCACCGTTGTTATAAAAGTCGTAGATTTCGCTCATAGTCATTTCTTTATTATGCTTGCTGAAGCCACAATCCCAAAACAGGGTCAGCCAATTTAAGTTCTTTGCCTTCTTTGACAATCAAATCTTTCTCTATCAATGCTTTCTTAATAATGGACACATTAGCAGAAGAGCCAAGTTTGTATTCTTGGATTACTTTAGTTGATGAGAATCCACTAGTCACGCCGTTAGAAATGGCTCTAAGAAAGTTCATTTGATACGCAGTCAAGTTCTCCGTCTTGCTCTCGAACAAATCGTTACATTGTGCGATCAATTCTTTTAAAGCATCAGAAAGAATGCTTTCCGTGACTTTGGTTTCGGTTCGCTGGAATACATACCACGACAATTGTTGAACGTATGAAGAGTTGCCGTCAACTTGATCAACAATCCAAGCGGCCTGTTTTTTGGTGATGGTCTTGTCAGCCATTTGGAATTTTCCAATAATATATTTTACCCAATATTCTGTTGGAATGCGTTGCAGATAGATGATATCGCCGAATTTGTAGAAAGGTTTGGACTCGTCGTCAAACAAGGCTTCCATCATGTGCTTTCTGCTTCCGAAAAGGCAATACGAGGTATGCTCGTGATGTTGCCATACAGAACGCAACTCCGTTTGGAATTGCACAGTTTCTGGATAACTGCCAATTTGCTGGAATTCGTCAATACATACAACCACTCGAAAGCCTTTGCGATTGGCGATTTTTTCAGGCAATTGAAGCAAATCTTCCAAGGAACGCTCCTTAGGTGAAAGATTGATTTTCAAGGACATCTCATTTGTCGGATCGGGTGAGGCATTGATACCGAAACTGAAACGACCGAGAAAAGTCTTGGCATTTTCCAACCACTCATTCACCTTGGTGGCGGTTTGAGACAGCACAGCTGAGGCAAAACGCTCGCAAAAATCTTCCTTACAACGACACTGTTGCACATCAACATAGACGATTTTCAGTTTCTCACTCTCGGCAAGTCCTTTTACTTTCTTCACCAAAGAAGTCTTGCCCCACCTGCGTGGTGAAACGATAAAGGTATTCACGCCATACTGGAAGTTCGACACCAACTTGGCGGTTTCGTTTTCCCTGTCAGTGAAAGCCTCGCCGCTCACTGTTTTTCCGAATATGAAAGGAGTATTCATGGTGCAATATGTAATAAACCACTTAGTAATAATTCACTTACTAATAAACTACTTAGTAATAAAATTATTGCAAAAGTAGAAAGATTTTTGTTTCCATGCAAACAAAAACTGTGTTTTTCACCCTTCAAATTTTAAAAACATGCTTTTAGCCAGCAGTGAACGGGGTAATTTAGTTGTTCACGGCTGAATAAAATGCATATAATTAACATAACCAATTTATTATTCAAAGATTTGTTATTTCTCAAACAAATCATCAATATTGACTACATTTTGGAAAGCACCGCAATACTCATTATAAGTCAAGCCTTCAGTGGTCACCAGCACATTGTGAACAACCGCCCTACGTGGTATCATTTCAGCCAGCAAGTTCTGCCGATGAACAACCTTTGAATAATAGGCCCTAATTCTTCTATTATAACCGATTATTCCAAGGTGGCAACACTCCATTCTTATTTTTGGCTTCGGCAAGTAACAGTCTCTTTACTTCTGTAGGATCATCTTCTTCTGTGTCATACCAAAAGACAGAAAGCACAGAAAATCCCATTTCTCGCATTTTCTCTGGCCAAATGCGTCTACGAGGGAGTTTCCCAAATTGTTGACCATTTACCAACCTGTCTTTAATTCCACCCAAACCACACTTTCGATGAACTATTACGCCATTCTTTTTTTCACCAGATCGACCAATATAAAGAAGTTGCTCTTTGCCTTCCAAAACAGTCCAGATAATATAGACTCCACTTTTGTCCATTGGAGCATTGCAGACATATTCCAAATCATCATCTACATGGAAATCAAAATGCCCTGTATGGCCATATTTATTCAAAATTTCAAACATGTTTTTTTCATTTTAATTTGATAATATCTGACCACCCCATTGATTCAGCAGCGAAGATACAAAAAAATGCGTTCACGGCTGAATAAAACACATTTTTCCCTCTTTCCAAAACAAAAAATTCCTTGCCAAAATGTCAGTTTCCCAAATGGCACACAATTTGACTATCGGCCTCCAGTCATCTGGACTGCTTCGTTCCTCGCAATGACGCGAAGCGGCAATAAATCTTTAAATCTTAAATTTTGAATTTTAAATCACACATAATATGCAAACCGGTAACATTGGAGTAAAGACAGAAAACATTTTCCCTGTCATCAAGAAGTTCCTCTATTCGGACCAGGAGATTTTCCTGCGCGAAATCATCAGTAACGCCGTGGATGCCACGCAAAAGCTGAAGGCCTTGGCCGCCTCGGGTGAGTTCAAGGGCGAACTGGGCGACCTCACCATCAAGGTGGAAGTCGACAAAAAGAAAAAGACCCTCACCGTGCGCGACCGAGGCGTCGGTATGAACGCCGAAGAGGTCGATAAGTACATCAACCAAATCGCTTTCTCGGGCGCGGAGGAGTTCATCGCCAAGTTCAAGACCCAAAGCGAGGCCGAAGCCGCCAACATCATCGGACATTTTGGCTTGGGCTTCTACTCCGCCTTTATGGTTTCCTCGAAAGTGTCGCTGATCTCGAAATCCTGCAAGGAAGAAGGCAAGAACGGCGTCATCTGGGAGTGCGACGGCAGCCCGGAGTACACGATGAACGAAATTCCGAAGGGCGACCGTGGCACCGACGTCATCCTTTACATCAGTGATGATGCCGCCGAGTTCCTCGAAGAAGGCCGCATCCGCGAACTGCTCAACAAATATTGCAAGTTCCTGCCCATCCCGATCCAGTTCGGCACGCGCAAGGTGCAGGAGGAAATCGAGGGCGAGACCGACAAGGACGGCA
>CAMJHP010000067.1 GCA_946405575.1 uncultured Bacteroidales bacterium
TGCCGCTACCCGTTACTTGGAAACGCTTCTTGGCAGCGGACTTAGTCTTCATTTTCGGCATTTTACAATTAGTTTAAAGGTATTAAGTTTCTATTTTATTTCTCTTTTTTAGCTTTAAGCCGTAAGCTGTTAGCTTTGTCGCTACCAAGCTTATTGCTTACGGCTTATAGCTTACAGCTTTTATTTCTTCGTTGATTTAGGAGCTATCATCATCTGCATGCGCTTGCCTTCCAACTTGGGCATCATCTCCACCTTACCGAACTCTTCCAGCTCTTGCGCAAACTTCAGCAGCATAATCTCACCTTGTTCCTTATAGACGATGGACCGGCCCCTGAAAAAGACCTCCACCTTCACTTTTGAGCCTTCTTGCAAGAAACGCTTTGCATGGTTCAACTTGAACTCAAAGTCGTGGTCATCGGTTTGGGGTCCGAGGCGGATTTCCTTGATGACGACCTTGGTGGCCTTGGCCTTCTGCTCTTTTAAGCGTTTCTTTTGGTCGAAGACGAACTTCTTGTAGTCCATAGCCTTGCAAACTGGCGGATTGGCATCGGGCTGAATCTCAACGAGGTCAACACCCAATTCCTCTACAATTCTCAAAGCCTCACGCAAGGGGTAGATGTTAGGTTCAACACTCTCACCCACTAAACGCACCATCGGGGCTTTCACCTCTTCATTGATGCGATGATTAAAACCGTCTTTGTCTTTGTTCGGCTTCTGACCGGGTCTTCCTTTTTGTGGAATCTGTGCTATAGTTGTAGTCTCCTATATTAAGTTTATATTCAGTTAGTTAGTTTATCTCTTGTTCTGTTCCTCTTCAACTTGCTTTCTGATCATCGCTGCGAAGTCGTCAGTGGGCATCGTGCCCAAGTCGACTTGACCGTGCTTACGCACAGAAACTTGATTCTCAGCAGCTTCCTTCTCACCCACGATGAGCATATAAGGATATTTCTTCATCTCTGCATCACGAATCTTACGGCCAATCTTCTCGCTACGCTCGTCAATGAGGGCGCGAATATCGGACTTTTTCAGATACGATTGCAAATTTTTCGCAAAATCGAGGTATTTTTCACTCACGGGGAGGATAATCACTTGGTCGGGAGCCAGCCACAGCGGGAACTCACCGGCGCAGTGCTCGAGCAACACGGCCACGAAACGCTCCATAGAACCGAAGGGGGCGCGGTGCACCATCACAGGACGGTGCTTCTCGTTGTCGGCACCGATGTAACTCAGGTCGAAACGCTCAGGCAGGTTGTAGTCCACCTGGATGGTACCCAGCTGCCACTTACGGCCGAGGGCGTCCTTTACCATAAAGTCAAGCTTGGGACCGTAGAAAGCGGCCTCGCCGTATTCCACATGGGCTGGTAGACCTTTCTCGGCGCAAGCCTCCTGAATGGCGGCCTCAGCCTTAGCCCAGTTCTCGTCCGTACCCACATACTTCTCGTGGTCGTTGGGGTCGCGGAGCGATATCTGTGCTTCAAAGTTCTTGAAGTCAAGAGCCTTGAAGATGATTTCGATGATTTCCATCACGCGGATGAACTCTTCCTTCACCTGGTCGGGACGGCAGAAGATGTGGGCATCGTCTTGGGTGAACGAACGCACACGGGTCAAACCGTGGAGCTCGCCGCTCTGCTCATAGCGGTACACCGTGCCGAATTCAGCGCAGCGGAAAGGCAGGTCCTTATAGGAACGCGGCTTCCACTTGAAGATCATGCAGTGGTGAGGGCAGTTCATAGGTTTCAGCAGGTACTCCTCACCTTCTTCAGGTGTAGTAATTGGGCGGAAGCTGTCTTCACCGTAGTGATCCCAGTGACCTGAGGTCACATAGAGTTGCTTGCCACCGATATGGGGCGTGATGACTTGTTCATATCCATACTCCTTCTGTATCTTGGTCAAGTACTCCTGAAGACGGAGGCGCAGCTCGGTACCTTTGGGCAACCAAATCGGCAGACCCTTACCCACTGTGTCGCTGAACATAAAAAGCTCGAGCTCGCGGCCCAATTTGCGGTGGTCACGCTTCTTGGCTTCTTCGAGCAGCACGAGGTACTCATCAAGTTCCTTTTGCTTCGGGAAGGTAATACCATAGACGCGGGTCAGTTGCTTGCGCTTCTCGTCGCCACGCCAGTAGGCGCCCGCTAAAGAGGTCAACTTCACAGCTTTGATGAAGCCCGTGTTCGGGATATGGGGACCGCGGCAGAGGTCGGTAAAAGCACCACATTTATAATAGGTGATGGTACCGTCTTCCAACTCGCTGATCAATTCTTCCTTATATTCATCACCTTTCTCAGTGAAATACTTCAATGCTTCGGCCTTGCTTACATCGACGCGCTCAAAGGTCTGCTTCTCGCGGGCAAGTTCGAGCATTTTCTTCTCAATGGCAACGAGGTCGGCTTCGGTAAGGGTAAGGTCACCCGTGTCGATGTCATAGTAGAAACCAGCATCCACAGCGGGGCCGATGCCGAACTTCACGCCTTTATAGAGGGCCTCGATGGCCTCAGCCATAAGGTGAGCCGACGAATGCCAGAAGGTAGCCTTACCTTCGGGGTCGTCCCAGGTAAAGAGTTGGATGGTGGCATCCTCGTTAACAGGGCGCATAGCATCCCACATCTTACCATTCACTTTGGCGGACAGAACGTTACGTGCCAAACCTTCGCTCAGGCTTTTGGCGATATCCAACGGCGTCACACCGGCTTCAAATTGTCTGACACTATTGTCAGGGAAGGTTATGTTAATCATAGATTATAGGTCTTTTTGAAAGCGGCTGCAAAATTACAAAAATTTCTCTTATTAAACACAGATTGCAAGCTATGGTGAAGTTTTTTTTCACCTTAAACTATAAAAACGCTAACTTTGCACCAAAATCACAAACTATGAAAAGAAACTTCATCCTCATCATTTTTGTAACAATGTCATTCTTCGGCTATTCCCAAGACTGGTTCGGCTTCAATCGTTATCAAGCCGACAATGAACGCATCACTGCAAGCGGCGACTACCCCGAGGTGGTCTTTATGGGCAACTCCATTACCGAAATTTGGGCCATTTACCATCCCGACTTCTTCAAAAACAACAATTTCTGCGGAAGAGGTATCAGCGGACAGACCTCAGCACAAATGCTGGTAAGGTTCACCGCCGATGTCATCAATCTGAAGCCGAAAGCTGTGGTCATCATGGCTGGCACCAACGACGTGGCGCACAACGACTATTGGGTGTTGCCCGAAAAGGTGATCGACAACATCATCGCCATGTGCATTCTTGCCAAAGACAACGGCATCATCCCAATTGTCAGCTCAATACCCCCATGCTCGGAGTTCCCATGGCGCATGGAAATTAAAAACCCTGGCCAAACCATTGTCGACATCAACAAAAGCCTAAAAGCCTATGCAGAAGCAAACGACATCGTATATGTCGACTACCATTCAGCACTCGCCGACAACAACCTTGGACTCCCAAAAACGCTCAGCGAGGACGGATGCCATCCTAATCCTGACACTTATAATATTATGGAAAACATAGTGTTGGATGCCATTAGGGTGGCTTTAAAAAAATAACACCGTGTTGTTTAAAAAGCTGAAATATCAAAAGCGGATTTCTGATTATCAAGAATTTGAGAAATCGCAGATTGGCATACAACGAAATCGCAGATTCAACAAAGTCAAATGCCTGCTCGACTAACGCCGAATCTTGGATTCCGACGAAGTCATTTAATTATTCAATGCTGTTATTTTGGTAAAAATTGCGAGCAATTTTTAGATGTCCTAAAGCAACTTTATTAACTTTGCGGCCAAATTAATCTACATCTACCAATGAAAAGACCATCACTCATTCTAACGCTGCTTTTCGCAACCATTTTCCATTCTTTTGCACAAACTTCGACACAGGTCGATGAGGCATTGGCTTACAGGACGGCACAAGCTTTTGCCAACACCCAACTTTCCTTCAAGAACCAGCATTTACGTTTGGTTTCAGCCGAAGGCATATTCATCTATAATGTTGGTGAACATGGTTTTGTCATTGTTTCCAACAGCACCGTCCTACCGCCAGTATTGGCATGGTCTAATCAAGGCAATTTCCCTGATTTGAACGATGCACCGGAGAACTTTTCTTCTTGGATTCGCCATTATGACGCGATGATAGAATTTGCCACAGCAAACCACATTGCGCCAGAAACGAAGATACAACAGTTATGGGAAGAGGCATCCCAAGGCATCTTCAGTACTCGAAATACACGAACTGTGGATCCCTTAATCAACACACACTGGAATCAGGATTGCTACTATAATGAATACTGTCCAGCCACTTCGGGCGGCTGGTGGTGGGACGGCCCCTGTGGGCACTGCTATGCAGGCTGCGTGGCTGCTGCCATGGCGCAGGTGATGAAATACTGGAACTATCCAGAAACAGGCTTTGGCTCACACACTTACGTTCATAGCGAATATGGTCAACAAAGTGCTGACTTCGCCTCCACCACCTATCATTGGGAGGAAATGCCCAACGAAGTATGGGATTACAACGATGCCGTGGCCACGCTGCTGTACCATTGCGGCGTGAGCGTCAATATGAACTATTCCGCTTCGGGCAGTGGTGCTTACTCTGCCGATGTGGAGACTGCTATGCGCTCCTATTTCGGCTATTGTGGTGCCAAATACCGTGAAAAAAGCAGCTATAACGAAGAGGCCTGGATTTCCATGCTGAAAGTTGAACTCGACCTATCGCACCCGATTTACTACTCAGGTGCCAACGGCGACAGCGGGCATGCCTTTGTCTGCGACGGTTACGACAGCAACGACCTGTTTCATTTCAACTTCGGTTGGAGTGGTAGTGGTGATGCCTTTTATTCCACCTACGACGTAAATGGATTCAACCAAGGACAAGCCGTCGTAATAAACCTCTTTCCTGTCAGCATCCAAGCCGATGCCAACGGCATCATCTACGTCAGCGAAGATGGTAATGGGGACGGTTCTTCTTGGACCAACGCCACCGACAAGCTCCAGTTCGCATCGGCACTTTCCAGCGGAAGTGGCACAAAGGTCTGGGTAAAAACCGGAACCTATTACGGCGACACGACTGATATGGAAGGCGCATTCAGCATCACGGCCAACAACCGCGTCTACGGAGGCTTTGAAGGCAACGAAGCCCCCGATTTCGACCTCTCGCTTCGTGACTTCGAAAAAAGCCCCACCTATCTCGATGGCCAAGATACGCGACGCGTGCTGCTGCAAGAACAAGCCTTCAATTCAAGCACTATGCCCATTTGGGACGGCTTCATCATACAAAATGGAGCTAACGGAAGTGGTGCAGGAGCCTATCTGAACAATTACGTCACGCTCAACAACTGCAAAATCATAAACAACACAGCCACTATGTTCGGTGGAGGCATCTACATCAACTCCACTGGAGGAGCTGCCCATGTGACACTCAACAACTGCACCATTATGGACAACAATGCTTCGATGGGTGGTGGGATATGCGACCGCATTGGTGCCGACTATATCAACTGCCGCATCAGCAACAACACCGCCACCACAAAAGGCGGCGGCATATACCTCTACAGTAATACGGAGCCTACCTTCAAGAACTGCATCATCAGTAACAACACAGCCAAAAATGCAGGAGGCTTGTATGCCCGAGGCAAGTTCACCGCATACAATTGTGACTTCGTAATGAACCTTGCCACAGAAAGCATCGGAGGCATCTACCATGAGAACAGCCACAACGAATACTACAACTGCATCGTCTGGGGCAACGAGGCCAACGGTCTGCCTAACCAGTTCGCCGGACTGAGCGATTTCGACCACTGCGCCGTCTGCGGCATCGTCAACGGATCCGACAACTATAACATCCCCAATGAAAACACTGGCGAAGAGCCAGGTGTATTTGTCCGCTTCAACCAACCTGCCCAAGGTGCAGGAGCAGATTACCACAACGAAAGTTGGAGCCTGCATCCACGCAGCATCTGCCTCAATGCAGGCAAGCCCAACACTACTGGCTTGGGCACAATCGACATTGCCGGCAACCCACGCATACAGAAAGGACGCGTGGAGATTGGTGCTTATGAGAGTTGTGCTTCGCTCACTCTGATTGAGGATGCGTTTTACGAAAGCGACAGCCCGTATTGGTTCTTCAACCGACCGCTGACAGAACCGGGGTATTACACTGCGGTGCTCGATGGGCAGGATTGTGACAGCGTCGTCGGCCTCACTTTGATGGCTCTGGATGGCGTTGAAAACGCTGATATGACCTCCTTCCAAGTTTGGCCTAACCCAACGAACGGCATTTTGCACATTGAGGCGGAAGAGATGTATACCATTGAAATCCGCAATCTATTGGGACAAATCGTATTGCAATCCAAAGAGACTGAGACAATCGACTTGAGCGACTTTGAAAAAAGTGTTTATTTTCTGATTATCAGCGACAAAAACGGGAAAAAGAGTATCACTAAGATTATAAAAGACTAAAAGATGGCAAAAGCATATTTCTCAGCAGGTTGCTTTTGGGGCGTGGAATATTACTTCAAGCGTCTCAAGGGCGTGACAAAGACCGTCGTCGGATTCATGGGCGGCGAACTTGAAAACCCGAGTTACAAACAAGTCAAAACAGGAACGACTGGACATTTGGAAACCATCGAAGTGGAATATGACCCTGAAGTGGTTTCCTACGAAGCCTTGGTGCGCTATTTCTTTGAAATCCACGACTTCGAGCAAGCCAATGGCCAAGGCATTGATATTGGAACACAATATCTTTCCGCCATTTGGTTCAACGATACCACAGAGCGCGACACAGCCATTAAAGTTTTTGGCGAACTAATGCAGATGGGCTATCATCCTGCCACGCAGATTCGGCAGACAATGGCCTTCTACCCTGCCGAGGATTACCACCAGGATTACCTCGACCAGCGACAGGAGACGCCTGAATGCCATATTTACCGGAAGATATTCTGAAAACATATAGGGCTGTCACATCGTGGCAGCCGCATTGCAAATACGAATGCGGCTGCCGTGATACGACAGCCCTACAAATCTATTTTTGGGGTTATTTTACCAGGAATTTCTGTGTAACACCATCAATGGCAATGAAATAGATGCCTTGAGGCAGGTTCGACACATCAATTTGTTGGGTTTCTCCTGTGATTTGACCTGTCATCAAGGTTTGGCCCATAGCGTTGGTAATGCGGTATGCGCTGGGTTGAGACGCGATAAATCGCGTCTCTACAAAGAGGATACCATGTGTAGGATTCGGATACACACTAATGCCATCTACCATCTCGTTCACGCCATCGGTATGTGCTGTGACATAATCATGGATGCCGTCCGCAGACATAGCAGGTGCCGATTCGCATTCTCCACCGACAATTGTGTTAATAGCCGTCACCTTATAATAATAAGTTTCTGAACTAGAGTCATTGTCGTCGAAATGCATAGCTGAACCTGTCACGGTGCCTATCAAAGCGTAATTTTGACCATCGATGGAGCGATAGACATAATAGCCGTAGGTTTGGCTCGTCGTGCCTGACCACACCACATTGGTGACCGTGATATTGTCGATGCACAAGGCATAATTGGACACGTTGGTGAAGTGGCGGAAGCCGAGGAAAATCTCTTGTCCCTCGTAAGCCGACAAGTCAACGGAGAAAGCCTGATATGGGTTTCTGGAATCCCATTCGGCGATGGTGGCGATATTCAACCCGTCAGCCGAAGCCACGGCCACACCGAAATGCTCAACGGCATAGCTCGGGTCGAAACCAGCGGCATAGAAAGTCATGCTGGCATTCTCCATCACCTTGATTCTCGGCATAAAAGCATAATTGTCAGGATGAAGCGCACCGTAACTATTATTATAGGAGAACGAAGTCAGTGAAGCATTGGTGCCCGAAGTGTTTACGCTGCCATCCGAATTCATGCCACCTGCGGCATAAATGCCGAAGTTAAAGCCATCGCCATCGGCATCAAGGAAAGTCCAGCCTTGGGGGTCTTCCTCAAAACCAGTGTAAATCTCGCGTTCCCAAGAAATCCTCACTTTATCACCCAAATTCTCCGCTCTCAAGTTTTTCGGAGCCACACAATCCAACTCAACCTCAGCACATTGTGGAGCGGCAAGGGCATAGTAGTCACCTGTCTCCCTGCTGCCATCCTGGATAATACGGATGCAATATTCAGAAGCATAGCGGTTCACCTCATGGGTGAAAGAAGTCTCGCCGTGATTGAGCGTGGCAATCAGTTCATCGTTGGCATAGACCAGCGCACCGATGGCAGGGCGGGTCACCTCGGCCTCTACACCCGTCACCTTGATGTCGTCGACGCAAAGGAAATAGGTCTCGCCCGTCGTGTTGAAGTGACGGATAGCGATGTAGATCTGTTGTCCGGCATATGCCGAAAGGTCGACGGAATACTCGGTGTAGGTACCTGTGCTGTTCCATTCCTGAATCATAGTGAAATCGGCGGGATTGGTGTTGCCCGATGTTGAAACCGCCACGCCAAAATGCTCCGGGTCGGGAGCAATGCCAGGCATGTCGGCATCGCAAGCCATGAAGGAGATACGGGCATCTGCTGTAGCTGTCAAGCGAGGAGTAACGATGTAATTGTCGGGATTGAGCGGGCCAGGACCACTCATCCATGAGAAGGAACGCAAGCCGATGCCACCACCGTAGCCGCTCCAAGGATACACGCGGAAGTTCTGCCCATCGTTGTTGGCGTCAATGAGGGTGAGATCCATCAAGGTGCTGTCGGCGAAGTCGTAAAACAGTTCATCGAGTGGAAAAGGAGCCGACATCGTTGGCAACGTCCACGAAAGTTGAACCGTAGAACCGTCGCTTTGTGCCTGGAGTCCATCGGGCGAGCCTTGGAAATGGTCGGGCGTGCGGTAGGTCCAAGCGTATTCGTTCTCAATCATTGCGCCATCCTCATAATAAGCACGAATGGTGGTCGTGTGATTCGAGCCGTCCGCAAAACCGTTGGTATTCAGCAAATAACTAGTGCCAAAATGATTCTGGGCCACTGTCTGACCATCAAGAACAATGTCGCTACCGATATAAAAACCGGCGTTGACATTTCCGACGAAAACATTGTCAATGCAAATGGCGAACTTGTCGGTACAGTTGAAATGACGGATGGCAAGATAAACCTCCTGGCCGGCATAAGCGGAAAGGTCAACGGAGTACACATGCCAATTGCCCTGACGGGTTCCGTTGTCTTTCGCGGTCAAATTCCATTCTTGAAGCATGGTGAAAGCCGAGGGGTTGTCATTGACCGTCGTCGAAACAGCTACGCCAAAATGCTCGGCGGGATAAGCCTCGTCCATAGCACTGGCATGAAAAAGTATCTCGCCGTTTTCAGGAACAATCAAGCGGGGCGAAACCATGAAATTGTTGGGCGTGAGCGGCGAAGTAGTGGCATTGTCGTAGGAATACGACACCAACATACCATCAGAGCCACCGTGACCCATGCCGCCTGTTACAGGCAGTTGCCAATTGTGACTGTCGCCGTCGGCATCGATGAGGGTCCAGTCGAGGATACGGCCTTCTTCGAAATCCTCCTCGAAATCCCAATAGTAAGCTCCATCGGGAGAATAAACGCCTGGTGCGTGGTAAATCACATAGCCCGAGGCCGAAACATAGTTTTCAATGCCCTGTTGGGCTTTCGCTCCGAAGGGAGCGGTCATCAATAGTGCCATTGCAAGAAATGGCAGAAGGTGTTTTCGCATAAAGAATAATTGTGATTAATGTGAATTTAAATTGGGCTGCAAAGGTAGGGAATTTTTGCAAATCACATAGATTTTATCAGCCAATTGGCGGCTGCAACCAATTGTATTTCTCTATTGTTGATAGTAATGGTTCGCTTTGTGTCAAGGATGATAAGGGGCATTTCTCGCGACAAAATGCAAAGATTCTGACTAAAATATTGCATTACGCCTCTGCAATAATTGGGTACGCTTTGAAAAATGTAAGCAAGGAAATGACAAGTTCCGCATCCGAAAACACATCTTTTAGAATCTGCAACATAAAATATTTGTGCTTGTTGGCATCCATAATTCCGGTTATTTGAATAGTTCTTTAATCCTTTCATTCATCCGTTGCGATTGGTAGACGGGGAGCAATTGCATCACTCGTTTCTTGTTGACAGCGTTTATATTGTCGAAATAACATTCCGAATGCAAATACATCATATCAAGCAATGCCCTTTCCGGGGTGGCGATATTGATGTTGTCGCGCTGTTCTATTCCTTCCAAGTTGTAGAGAATCTCGCCTTTGATTTGGCTATAACGAAATGTTTGGCCGCACATCTCAATCTCACGACTCAGGTAACTAACCGAGGTAATCGCTGAATCATACTGAAAAACGACACCTGCTTTTTGAAGCACATATTCCAAAGAAATATAGGAAGGCACAAACACCAGACCTGCCAATTCCTCAGGATTATAGTTTCTTTTGGCATAAATCCCTTTCCGAGGATTGAGTAGGAGCCCTTTATGGGCATAATAATTCAGTTTTTTGGTGAGTGATGCATCCATTTTTTCATTGAGCAACAATGCAATACTCTTTGTATTGAATGCTGTCCTTGACAACTCACTCAGACCTAAAATGATATTTTTTTGCAAACTCATTATCCAATTTTTTCGTATTTTCAGTTCGCAAAAATACAAATTATTATGAAAACAAGACGAAATCGACAAGGAAATTTTCCATTAATCATACGGCTGCCACGTTGCTTCGACAAGCTCAGCAACCTTGTGACAGCTTTACATCCCAGCGTTCGGTAACAAAATCCAAAAGCGGGCAAAAACTTGTAAAATTAGGAAGTTTTTGCCCGGTTTTAGGGAATATGGAAACATTTTGTTTTCAAGACGCGATGAATCGACGCCTCATAACGACAATTCAGCGTGCTTTTCTACGCATTGCAAATGCTTATATTAGATCTGGGCGGATTGTAAAATCCACCCGAACGGGGTAAACTGGCCTGATGACCTATGAGAAAGGAAATCCAAATATTGCAATCTAAGATGACTTTCATTACTTGTATCTTACAGCCTTCACTTCTTCCATGATTTCCTCTTCGCTGATAGAAGGATTGCTTGGACGACTTTTTACAAAACGTTCAAGCAACTGTTCCCGTGTCTCAGCTTTCCAACCGAATTTGCGGATAAGCTCCTTCAAAAGCGCCCAGTCTGAAAATGGCACATTTAAATACACCCCTTGAACCTCTGCTGTATTTATCATATTCTTTTAGAATTGTTCAATTACAACTGCAAAAATACACAATTTCCGAAACACAGCCACATTTTCCCGAAAATACCGCATCTGGCAAATTCACCTTTAAAGGATTATAAATCCTAGTACTAGGCTACGACTGGATTGCAAATCCAGCCGAACGAAGACATTTTGTTTTCGAGACGCGATGAATCGACGCCTCATAACGACAATTCATCGCGCTTTTCTACGCATTGCAAATGCTTATATTAGATAAAAAAGCCTGACGCGACCAGGTACGAAGCCTTTCCTACGTCAGGCGGGAAACGGATATCTTGGGTTAGTGCTCGAGAACGGGCCGCACCGAAAAGCCGTTGTTGCGGTTGTTGTTGTTCACGTTGGTGTTGCCCGAATTGAAGTTGAGGTTCCACGCGTTGTTCGGGTTGTCCGTGTTGAGCGAACTCGACCAGTAGTTGCCGTTCGAGCCAGCGTTGTTGAGCTCACCGTCCCAACGGTTGCCCGCAGCGGGCAGGAAGAGACTCCCTCCAAAGAATGCGTCAGCGGTCTGTTTGTTTTCGGGGCCGAAGGAATGCCTCTCTGCAAGCCAACTTCCTCATCGCTGCTATCCCACGCTTGGCAAGTGTGGGCCGACCGCCTGTGAACTTACCCTTGTATTTTGTTCCGTTGTGGTTTATTATTCGTACGTTTATGCAGGGTGCGACGCTTGGAAGCGTCGTCTCCTCAACCGCGCGCGTGAGTTGCCGGACGGGGCTCGGTAGCCCGCTACGGCGGGCGCCCCGCCCGACAACTCACGCGCCCTGCCCGTCTTGCCCGTGGGCGGAACAAGGGTTAGTTCTCGAGAACGGGCCGCACCGAAAAGCCGTAGCTGCGGCTGTAGCCGTAGATGTCGCCCGAACTGAAGCCGAGGCCCCTCGCGCAGTCCGGGTAGCCCGTGTCGAGCGAACTCGACCAGTAGTGGCCGCTGCTGCCTGCGTCGTAGAGATAGCTACTGCCGCGGTAGCCAGCGGCGGGCAGGAAGAGACTGTTGCCGTTCGAGGCGGTGAAGAGTCGTCCGTTCACGCCGTTTTGGGTCGTCCACGTGACGGTCGTGTTTTGGTAAAGTTCCTGACATTCCTCCTTGGTGGGCATGCGCCAGCCACTGCCCCAGTTGGCCGTGGCCGCGTCGTCTTCGGGCAACAGGGTGGTCAGGTCGTCGGTGAAGCCGTTATAGCCGTAGTAGTCGTCATTGCAGTATTTAGTTAAGTAAGGGTAATATTCAGCAAAATCCTCCTCATAAATATAGTGACCGCCATTGCTGTACTGGTAGGTGCTCCAGTTGTAGGTGTCTTTCGGCTGGGTCTCACCCCAGGCGAAGTAGTCGCCGTAGTCCTCGGGGCTGTCGGCTCCCACGTTGCAGGTGGCCCAAAGCAGGCCGCTCGGCAGGCCGAGGTCGACATAGGCATATTCATCATTTGTTGTGGTGAAACTGAGTTGGTTGCCATATACAGTGACAAAGCTGTTGGTGGCGTAGGCGCGCACATAATAGGTCGTGCTCATAGTCAGACCTGTCATATAACTGGAGAAAGAGCCTGCTCCACTGCCATTAGTAGTATGAGAGTTCGCAAGAGTCGGGCTCGGTGATGTGCTCCAACATACGCCTCGAGCAGTAACAGCCAATCCTCCATCGTCAGTAATGTTGCCTCCACTGGTAGCAGCTAAACCCTGAATTTGACTAACCTCAACCGTTGTTACAGTTGGAATCCCATTCCGCGTGGTGAAACTTACCTGCTCTCCATAGCCTGTGCCAGCTGAGGTGGTGGCGTAGGCTCTCACATAATAGGTGGTGCTTATGGTCAAGCCCGTAATGCTGCTGCTGAAGCTGCCATTCCCACTGCCATTCGTGGTATGCGAATCATCAAGAGTCGGGGTCGGAGAAGTGCTCCAACATACACCACGGGCAATAACGGCCAATCCGAAGTTGTCCGTGACATTACCGCCACAAGTGGCTGTTTCCCCTTGAATGTCTGTAACCTCTGCCGTCGTCACAGTTGGAATACCATCGCGCGTGGTGAAACTTACCTGCTCTCCATAGCCTGTGCCAGCATTGGTGGTCGCGTAGGCGCGAACATAATAAGTCGTACTTATCTCCAAATCTGTAATGCTGCCGATGAAACCACCTGTGCCCGTGCCATCGGTGGTATGGCTGTCGTTCACGGTTGGGTTGGGGCTTGTGCTCCAGCATACGCCTCTTGCCGTAACACTCAAGCCTCCATCGTCCGTAATGTTGCCTCCACTTGTGGCACTTATCGCAGTAATGCTTGTGATGCTGTCCGTTGTCAAAGTGGGAATGCCGTCGCGAGTGGTGAAGGATTGTTGTTCGCCGTACACCGTTCCGCTGGGCGTAACCGCGTATGCACGGACATAATAGGTGGTGCTCCAGTTCAGCCCTGTCATCGTTGCCGAGAAGCTGCCCTCACCGCTACCCTCTTCCAAATAGTTGTCGTTTGAGGTAGGTGTCTCATGCGTGGCCCAGCAAATGCCTTTCACGATGATGTAGGTTCCATCGTTAGAAGCCACATTGCCACCGCCTATGGCGGAATTGCCCGTGATGAACTGGGGCGTGTCTGTGGTCACCACAACCTGCTGTGACGGCTGTTGCGCATTGAAGGTCACCGAAACGGGCACCTGCCGTGTCGACTTGTACTTGTAACCGTAACCGGGATAGAACTTCGAAATCGACCCCTGCCATCGGCCGTTTCTGTACTGGGCATTGCCCCATTGCGACTGGATGATGTCGCCTTGAACCGGGGTGAAGCTCCCCATCGCGGTGGCGAAGTCAAGCGTGTCCGTCCCTGGGTAGCTTATCCATGTATAACCAGGCAACAATGTAATTGTAACTTCTTGTGCCTTGGCACTTTGGCTTGCCAACAATAAGGCAAACAAACACATTAAAAGCATAGATACTCTTTTCATTTTCGTAGTATTTAATTGGTTAATCATTCCAAATTGTTGCACAAAAATAGGAAAAAAAGCTAGCTTAAACCATTTTGCAACTTGTTTTTCACATTTGTTTTGCAAATTAATGCCCTTTTCTTGATAGAACAAACAAAATAATCGCTACCTTTGCACATCATTTAACTAAACTTTTCAATTATGGCAAAAAACATCGAAGAGATCAAAGCCGCGTTGGCCGCCTACGGCATCACCGGCGTGAAGGACGTTTACTATAACCCGAGCTACGAACAGCTCTTCAAGGACGAAATGAACCCCGCCCTGACAGGCTACGACAAAGGCGTGCTCACCGAGCTCGACTCCGTCAATGTGATGACGGGTATCTACACCGGCCGTTCGCCAAAAGACAAATACATCGTCATGGATGCCAAGTCGAAGGACACCGTGTGGTGGACCACCG
>CAMJHP010000068.1 GCA_946405575.1 uncultured Bacteroidales bacterium
TGTTGCAGTGCATACTACCATAGGCTTCGATATAGTGGTCACTCCAACTGTAGTAGTTGACATAGGTGCTGAGTTCTAACATTAAGGGTATCTCGGGAGTGGTGAAGCTAAAGGTTTCGCCGTAGAAGAAGGAATAGCCATTGGGAAAGTAGTTAAAATTAGGGTTGCTTCCTTCGTCCCAGGCTACAAAGGCACGGTAATAATATGTCGTGTTGGGACTTAAGCCTTGACAATAGACTTGGTAAACGCCATTCTCATCGTCATAGCCAATTTCATATCCGACACAGTCCTCAATGGTGAAATCGGGTTGAATGCTAATGCAAATGCCAGCCATATAGTTGGATACGCCAAAGGGTTCCACCTTGGTACCGGCTCGGAAAGACTGTGCAGTGATTTCTGTAGCCTCAATGGTGGTGACGGGCGAGGCTGATGGCACATCGGCACCGAGGGTGGTGAAAGTTTTCTCGTCGCCATAGCAGTATTCTGTGCCGTATTTCGCGTAGCCGCGCACGTGGTAAACCGTGTTGGGTTCCAAGTTGGTCAATAGGCAGGTATAGGGCTTTGAGCATTTGTAGGTGCTTAGGGTGTGGTCGTCTACGGTGGGGTTTCCCGAAAGGCTCCAGCACACGCCAAGCTCTAACAACAAACCAGCATCTTCGACAGTGACTTCTGCTCCACAGGAGGCGGTGTGGCCCGTGATGAAAGTCGGGTCAGCAGTGGTAACCTTAACATTTTTGGTCAGTTCTTTGGGGTCGTCAATCGGCTTGCAGGAGGCTAACGCCAAAAGCATAGCCGTAGTGAACATAGTCAGAAAATGGATCTTTTTCATATTGTTGAGCGTTTAATATTCGAAATAGAGCACTTGTTTATCATCAGGGTCTTCGACCTCGTATATGGTCTGCAAGACGGGATACTTGTCGCTGTTGTACTGATAGGAGTAGCGGATGGTGTCGGTGTAGTCGTCTTCAGTCATAATGATGCAGGTCACATTGTTTTTGGTGAAGCCAGTGTGCCCTGAAGTGAAGTTGATCAGATAGTCTTCTAGGCCGCCCATAAAACCGTACCAGGGACAGTTCTTGTTGTCGTATTGCAGCTGGAAGTCCATATATTCGCCTTCGCCAGTAACGACGATTTTGCTGATGTTGTTGTCCGTCCAAGTCAGCAGAAGGGCGATGGTGAAGGTTTCTTTTTCTTCTCGTTGGTTGCTCAACCGTTGTTCGCATTGAGCCACGCTTTCGCAAATATTGGGGGGCAGCAAGTGCGAAAGGGGATTCAGATGCAGCATGGCACCGTCTTTTTTATAGTCATCATAGAATGTTCCCATCATTTTGCTGATTTTGTCGCCGTCGTAACTAATTGCCCAAGTGCAAGCAATGGCGTTGCGGTAGAACACGGTGGCCGATTTCAGGTGGTCGCTGTCGTATTCATAGGTGATGTACTCGGAGTTCGTGAAGTTGTCCACGCGGGTGACCCTGTCGTTTTCATAAGTGAAATTTTCAATCCAAGGGTCTGACTTGAAGTCGAAGTCCGAATAATGCGTGATGGAATTGAGTTTGTTACCGTTCCATTCCCAATGTTGGAAGGGTTCTTTTTCGGTGTCGTTCCAGGAATAATAAATCTGTTGGATTTTCTTTTTGGGCGTATAAACGCCAGCTTTGTCTTTGTGGCAAGCGGTGAGGGAGGCTATCAATAGCAGTCCCAACACAATGCCCAATGGTTTGATGGTCTTCATAGTTTTTTCTTTTTGTTCCACTTTGAATGATGATGACGCAAAGATAACGCATTATTATTGTCTAAAGTGTACCCCAAAAGGTCATTACAAATTTTTTGGCAAAGAAAAATTTTTAAAATGCTGATAATAAGATGTGTGTGAAAAAACTATTACAAACTTTTTATCTTATTTTGCAAAGCTTTTCACCACATTTTCATGCATCCGTTGCACTGTCCATTCATCCAAGGGGATGGCTCCGATGGAACGATAAAAGGCCAAAGATGGCGCATTCCAATCAAGACAAATCCATTCCATGCGGCCGCAATTGCGCTTCACGGCGATGTTGGCCAAATACTTCAGGATGGCCTTGCCGTAGCCTAAGCCGCGTTTTTCTGGAATGATGAACAGGTCTTCCAAATAGAGTCCCTTACGGCCTACAAAGGTTGAGAAGTTGTGGAAAAACAGCGCGAAGCCGATGACTATGCCGTCTTCTTCGGCAAAAACGACTTCAGCGGCTTTTTCCACAAAGATGGAGTTGTAAATCGTGGCTTCATCGGCAACGACCTCGTCGGAGCATTTCTCATAGGCGGCTAGTTTCTTGATAAACTCAAGAATCATTCCAGCTTCGGTTTCTTTTGCAGGGCGAATGGTAAAGGTAGGCATAGTTAGTTTAGCGTTTTGAGCCATTTCCACTGGAAAATTAACATATAGAACACACCCACTGTAATTGTGGCATCAGCGAAGTTGAAGATAGGCCTGAAGAAAATAAAATGATTGTCGGGACCAAAGAAAAACTCGGGCAACCAGGTGGCGTTTTCCCGTGCCACATCAATGATGGGGAAATAGAGCATATCAACCACGCGTCCATGCAGCCAACCAGCATAGCCACCACCTTCAGGGAAGAGGGCAGCAACTTGTGTAAAGGTACTCTCGCTGAAGATGCGGCCGTAAAACAAACTGTCGATGATGTTGCCCATAGCACCTGCAGTGATGAGGGCAATGCCAAATAACACGCCAAACTTGGTGTTTTTTTTCGACAAACGAACCAAAATCCAAAACAAGGCGATGATGGCTACAATCCTAAAGAGACTCAAGGCTAATTTCAGGAATCCACCTCCGCCAAGCCAACCGAAGGCCATACCGTTGTTCTCAATAAACAATAGCTTGAACCAGTTCCCGATGACAGGAATCTCTTGGCCTAGGGTCATACTCGTCTTTACCCAAATCTTGAGAATCTGGTCAAAGAGCAATACGAGAAAAATCACCACAAACGACCATATTAGGCCGTGGTTACCCTGTTTTTTCACTTTTTCTTCAGTTTAGCGTCAAGGCAGCGTGTGGTGATGGGCACGCAGCGAAGTCTTTCTTTTGGAATGAGTTTGCCGGTCTCGCAGCACACGCCATAAGTCTTGTTCTCAATACGCATGAGAGCGAGCTCGAGGTTGTGTATGTACTTTTCCTGACGGGCAACGAGCTTGGCATTTTCTTCCTTTTGCGCCACGGCGTAGCCGTCTTCCAATACCTTGAAGGTGGGGGCTGTGTCGTCGGTGCTGTGTTCGCCGCCAGAAAGGTTGGCCTGCAAGGTTTCCAAGCTAGTTTTAGCTTGGTCAAGCTTTTCGAGTATCAGTGCTTTGAATTCCTCAAGGTCTTCATCGGAATAACGCACTTGTGGTTCTTTTTTGTTAGTGTCCATGATTGTGTAGTTATGTAGTTAATCAGTTATTTAGTTGTTCAGGGGCTTAATCAGCTTTATGCTTGCATATTGCAGTGCAGATAGCTGACTATTGATGGCTTATAGTTTTTTCTGTATTTTTAATTTCACATTAGTGCCTTCCACCAATTCTTCGGCTTCAACGCCTTCAAGCGCGTCAACCTTAATAATCGAAGCAAGGGTTTCGGTGCAGATGTAGTCGCCGAATTTTTCAACAGCGGCATCAATCTTTTCGTTCTTTTCGATGAGGAGCTCGATGCGGTCGGTGACTTCGAATCCTCCCGTCTTGCGGAGGTTCTGCACACGGTTGACGATCTCTCGGGCGAGACCTTCTTGCATCAGTTCATCGGTGATGGTCATATCCAAAGCCACGGTGAGGTCGTCTTCAGAAGTGACGGCCCAGCCGGGGATGTCTTGTGTGGCGA
Source organism: uncultured Bacteroidales bacterium (assembly GCA_946405575.1). GTDB lineage: Bacteria > Bacteroidota > Bacteroidia > Bacteroidales > F082 > Limimorpha. The sequence continues at coordinate 3,848 of CAMJHP010000068.1, forward strand.
TGAGGGCATCTTCGAGGGTCAGTTCAACGTCCACGCCGTCTATGTTGAGTTGGGTGCCATTGTTCTTCTCGAACTGGTGGATTTCGTCTTGGCTCATATTGGCGAAGTAGGCCTGGATTTGCTTCATCTGCCTGCCGTACTTCTTGCCCAAAGTCTTGAAGTTGGGCTTCACGTTCTTCACCAGAATGTTATTGTCAGCCGAGAGGAACTCTATCTCCTTGATATTGACCTCGCTCATAATGAGGTGTGACACCTTTTTTAATTGTGCCTTCATATTCTCGTCCTTGACAGGAATCATAATCTTCGACAGGGGCTGACGTACGCGGATGTTGGCTTTTTTACGCAGCGAGAGGACCAATGAAGACACAAGTTGTGCCATTTCCATACGTTCCTCCAGAGCCTTGTCAATGTACAATTTGTTGGCGACAGGGAAGTCAGTCAGGTGAACCGACTCGGCTTTATTGTAGCCAGTGACGTTGTTCAGGTCACGATAGAGTTGTTCGCTGAAGAAGGGTGCAATGGGCGACATAAGGCGTGCCACAGTCTCAAGGCAGGTGTAGAGGGTCTGGTAGGCAGACAGCTTGTCTTGATTGTCTTCGCTCTTCCAGAAACGGCGGCGCGAGAGGCGCACGTACCAGTTGCTGAGGTGAGCATCGACAAATTCGGCGATGGCACGACCCGCACGGGTAGGCTCATAGCTGCTGTATGCATTGTCGACTTCAAGGATGAGAGAGTTGAGTTCCGACAAAATCCAGCGGTCGATTTCAGGACGTTCATTGATGTCAATGTCAGCTTCCTTATAGTCAAATTTGTCGATGTTGGCATACAAGGCAAAGAAAGCATAGGTGTTGTAAAGGGTGCCGAAAAATTTGCGGCGCACTTCGTCGACACCAGCTTCGTCGAACTTCAGGTTATCCCAAGGCTGAGAGTTGGTGATCATATACCAGCGCACGGCATCGGCACCAAATTTCTCGATGGCACCAAACGGGTCGACGGCATTGCCGAGACGCTTCGACATCTTGTTGCCGTTCTTGTCAAGAACCAATCCATTGGAAATCACGTTCTTGTAGGCCACACTATCAAAGCACATCGTGGCTATGGCGTGTAGGGTGAAGAACCAACCACGGGTTTGGTCGACGCCCTCGGCGATGAAGTCGGCGGGGAATACATCCTTGCCCAGCTGGCCTTCCTTGCCCATATAGTGGTATTGGGCATACGGCATAGCACCGCTGTCGAACCACACGTCAATGAGGTCGGGTTCACGGAACATCTTCTTGCCACTTGCGGAGCAGAGGATGACGCTATCGATATAAGGTCTATGCAGGTCAAACTTGGTGTAGTCGTCGCTGGCATAGGGGTTTTCTGTCATAAAGCCCGCCTTGATGCTCTTTTCAATCTCGTTGCGGAGCTCTTCGACGCTACCGATGCAAATCTCTTCCTTGCCGTCCTCGGTGCGCCAGATGGGCAGCGGAGTGCCCCAATAGCGCGAACGCGACAGGTTCCAGTCAACGAGGTTCTCCAGCCAGTTGCCGAAACGACCGCTACCCGTGGCCTCGGGCTTCCAGTTGATGGTCTTGTTGAGTTCGATCATACGGTCTTTCAAGGCCGTGGTCTTGATGAACCAGCTGTCAAGGGGATAGTAGAGCACAGGTTTGTCGGTACGCCAGCAGTGCGGGTAGTTGTGCGTATGTTTCTCGCTCTTGAAGAGCTTGCCTTCTTCCTTCAGCATAACCACGATGTCTACATCCAACGACTTGTCCTTCTCAGTCTTAGTGGGGTCGTAGGCATTCTTCACAAACTGTCCGGCGTAGGGGCGATAGGCTTCCACATCCATGCAGTTCTTGACGAAGTCGGCGTCGAGGTCTTCGATGCGGAAGAACTTACCAGTGCGGTCGACCATGGGCTGTGCCTTGCCGTCCTTGTCAATCATTTGCAAGGGCGGGATGCCAGCTGCTGCGGCCACGCGTTTATCATCGGCACCGAAGGTGGGGGCGATGTGGACAATGCCCGTACCGTCTTCAGTAGTGACATAGTCACCAGGGATGATACGGAAGGCACCTTCGCCCGGATTGACCCATGGAATCAGCTGCTCGTATTCGAGGCCGACCAATTCACTACCTTTCACGGTGCCCAGCACCTCGTAAGGCAGTTTCTTATCACCGACTTTCCAATCCTCGAAAAGGGGCTTCTCTTCTTCGGTGGGGAAGAAAGAGGCCATCAACGGCTTGCCGAGGATGAGATAGGTAGGCTCGCCCGACACGGGATTGACCGAACGGACAAGATTATATTCGATGTTCGGACCAACGCAAAGAGCCGTGTTGCTCGGCAAAGTCCAAGGTGTGGTTGTCCAGGCAATGACCTGCACTTGACCAAAGGGTACATCAACGCCAAAAGGCAACTTCGTGAACTTGTTTTGTTGAGCTTTCAGGCGGAACAAAGCAACACAGGTGAGGTCTTTCACGTCGCGATAGCAGCCGGGCATATTCAGCTCATGCGAGCTGAGGCCGGTGCCAGCAGCGGGCGAGTAGGGCTGAATGGTGTAGCCTTTGTAAAGCAAGCCTTTGTTGTAAAGGTCTTTCAACAGGAACCACAAGGTCTCGATGTAGTCGTTGGTGAAGGTGATATAAGGATCGTTGAGGTTGACCCAGTAACCCATCTTTCGGGTGAGGTCGTCCCACATATCCTTATATTTCATCACCTCCTCGCGGCAGGCGCGGTTGTAGTCATCGACACTAATTTTCTTGCCGATGTCTTCCTTGGTGATGCCGAGTTTCTTCTCCACGCCGAGTTCGACAGGCAAGCCATGGGTATCCCAACCGGCCTTACGGACGACGTGTTTGCCTTTCAAGGTTTGGTAGCGACACACCACGTCTTTGATGGAACGTGCCATCACATGGTGGATGCCTGGGGTGCCGTTGGCACTCGGCGGACCCTCATAGAACACAAAAGCGTTGTTCTTGTCGCGGTTGTCAAGGCTCTTTTGGAAGGTGTCGTTCTCTTCCCAAAACTTCCGAATGGCATCAGCTGTCTCGGTGAGATTCAGCTGTTTATATTCCTTGTAGTTGTTTTTCATAATTCTATGAATCCTAAATTAAGGCGCAAAAATACGAAAACTTGGTGAATGGGTGATATGAAAGAGAAAAATAAAGAAGATTCTCGCGGTTAAATCCAGCCGTGCATATCATTCCAGCATAGGCATATGGTGGAGAGGAAATCTATGTGCGGCGGTTCAAAAACAAGGGTATTTATAGGACAGCCTCAGCAGGTATAGATTCCATACCCTCACACAACCTGATGTTGGGATGACATACCTGATGAGGCCTGCAGCAGTTCAGTGCGGGAACGATATGCTCTCTGAATCCTGCTCGAGCTTTTATGGAAGCTAGCTTTCTATGTCATTCCTCCAGAGGTATGTGGGTGCGCGTGAAAATCGAAGATTCGACGTAGTCAATCTATGAAAGGCAGTTTAAGATTCTCTTTCTGCGCAAAACACGGTCAAATCGTGCAAAACATTAAACGTTTCGGATGCAGGAAAATTTTTCAATGTATCCAAGGTTTTATGCAGGTATTCGGGCAATAAGGCTTGTGCAATATCGATATTTTCACCATCGAGCATATCATCACGCAGCTGGAAAAGGATGCCGAAGTTTAACCCAAAGTCGGCGATTTGCTGCATCTGTTCTGACAAAGCATTCACCGAAAGGGCACCTGCTACGCAGCAGGAACGCATCAACATGGCGGTCTTGCGGGTGATGATGTCTAAATATTGGTCTGCAGGGCTGTCACACCGTGGCAGCCGCGTTTGTGGAATTGCATCACAGCGGCTGCCGTTGTACGACAGCCCTACAGAACCCTGCATCAATTCCCCTTCGCTCATGGCTGTGGTGGTGCGGAGCATCTCTTGTAAGATGGCGTAGTCGCTGGGCTGAGCAAGGAGTAGCATAGCTTTGGCCAAAAGGTAGTCGCCTGCCAAAACCGCCGATAGATTGCCAAAACGGGCTTTCACAGAAGCGTGGTTGCGACGCAAATTGGAGTTGTCTACCACGTCATCGTGGATGAGTGTCGCGCTATGTATCATTTCCACGAAAGTAGCTGCACGTAGTGTTTGTTCATTGATTTCGCCAAAAAGTTTTGCGCCGAGCAGCACCAAAAAGGGTCGTATGCGTTTGCCTCTTGAGTCAAGTACATATTGCAAAATGCTGTCCATAGGCTCTGTTTCGGCATGCAAAGTCTTTTTGAAAAAGGCCTCAAACTGGGCCAACTCAGCGCGAATGGGTTCGATGATATGCTCCAATTTTTTCACGCGGCAAAAATAGGGAATAATTTTGCACGATATTTGCTAATTTTGCGTTTATATTAATGCGAGACTACGTGACTGCGAGACAACGAACAAGATGTGTTCCCGAAGTCTCGCAGTTATAAACACTTCAACACTTCAACAATCAACACTTCAACATAATGAAACGCACTGGAATCATCATCGCGACTGTGGCTTTAGTGGCCATCGGATTGTTGGCATTTGCTACGCCTGACAGAACTCCCGACAATCCCAAAACCCAGGAAAACAACTATGAGACTATGTGGAAGAAAGTAAAGGAAAACCTTGAGAAAAACCTGCCGGAATCGGCTGAGAAAGAGCTTGATGCCATCGAGCAACAGGCCTTGAACGACAAAAACAACATTCAACTATTGAAGACCTGGCTCTATCGGCAGAACATTATGCAGTTTACCGTCGAGGAAGACCCGCAACAGGCTTTCATCCAATATATTGAGGCCAAAGTCGGGCAGTTGGAAGAGGTGCATAATGCCCTGTTGCACGAGGAAATAGCCCGAGCCTACGCCGAGTATTTGGACCAAAACGAATGGCGCATCAGCGAGAACCTTCCCATCGATGGCGACATTTCAAAAGTGGAGATGAAATATTGGGACAAGGAGAGTTTCAAAACGCGAATCAATCAGCATTATGCCGAGGCTTTGAAACCTGTCGAGGCACTGAAAAAGGCCAAGACTGAGGATTTTATGGCCTTGTACGAAAATAAGAACAACAATGAGGAATACATTGAATATGAGGCCTCTCTGTTCGAGTTTATGTTTCACCGTGTGGCCAATTATTACCAAGGTCAAGCTGATGCCGACCAAGTTGAGGGCGAAACCGAAAAATGGTGGCTGCCCGCCAAAGACTTTGTGAAAGCCGACTTGGGCGATTTCGACAACCCGCTCATCAAATGCCTGAAAATCTATCAGGAACTGATTGCCTACAACCTCAAGAACTCGAATGAGGATGTGTTGATTTACAACGACCTAAAGCGTTTGGAATTCGTCAACAACACCCTTGGCATCCTTCTCCATTACACGCAATACCAAGCCGCGATGGAGAATCTGAAGATGCAGCACAAAGACAATCCGCTTTCGACAGAAATCACCGCATTGATGGCGCAGAACCTGATGAACCAATACGAAAACAACGAAGAGGATAGCACCTATTTCGACAACTACAAGAAAGCCAAGGCGATGTGCGAGGAAGCCATCACCAAGTTCCCGAAGTCGCATGGCGCGAAAAACTGTGAAAACCTCGTCAAACGCATTGAGGAGCCGCAAATCGACCTGACTTTGAACAATGTGCAACTGCCCAACGAAGCCATCCCCGCCGTGCTGGAATACAAAAACACGACCGCACCTTATTATAGAATCGTGAAAATCAGCGAGAAAGAATTGAACAAATTGAACAATATGCAAAAGGAGGATTTGCTCAAGGAATTGAACAAAAAAATGCCCGTCGCGGAGCAGGACCTCATGTTGCCCGCTGAAACCGACTATCGCAGCCACAGCACCTTGATTGCCTTGCCCGCTTTGGAGGAAGGCATCTACTACCTGACTGCCACCACCAAACAAGGTGTCAAGAGTGAGGATAAAACGTTGGTACTCAATTTCCAAGTCTCCAACCTCGGTTATATCGTTGACCAAAAGGACGAAAAAATGACCGTGGTGACCGTTGACCGCAAAACGGGGAAAACTGTGGAAGGCGTCACCGTGGAACTCTACCGTCGCGAGTGGGACTACAAAGCCCGCGAACATAAGACCATCATCATCGCCACGATGAAGTCCGACAAAAACGGTCGCGTCGTGCTTGACGGCAAGGTGAAAGGCGATAATTCCTTCTGCATCAACTTGCGCAAAGGTGATGACAACCTGCTTTCAGAAAGGTACTTCCGCCTCAATGAGCAGTACAAGAACAACAACGAGGTGTACGAAACGAAACTCTTCACCGACCGCGCCATCTATCGTCCCGGACAAACCGTCTATTTCCAAGGCATTACGACCTGCCGCCAAGGTGAGGACTTGAGCCTTGTGAACAATTACTCGGAAACGGTTTCCTTCCGCGATGCCAACTGGCAAGAGATTACCTCGGCCAACTTTAACACCGATGAATACGGCTCGTTCAGCGGGTCTTTCGTCATTCCCACTGACAGGCTGAACGGCGTGTTCCACCTCAATGCCAATCGTGGCAGTGTGACCATCCGCATGGAGGAATACAAACGCCCGACCTTCGAGGTCACCTTTGAACAGCCGAAAGAGCAATACAAACTGAACCAAGAAGTTACGGTGCGCGGCGACGTGAAAGCCTATGCCGGTTTCGGCTTGGACGATGTGGAATACACCTATCGTGTCGTCCGCAAGACCTCCTTCCCTTGGCGTTGCTGGTGGTGGTGGTACCCAGTCGTCGATGACGAGCAGATCACCCACGGCAAGGCCCGCACCGATGAGAACGGCAAATTCGCCATCACCTTCAACCTGAAGCCTTCCAAGACCATCGCGCCCGAGAAACAGCCTATGTTCACCTACGAAATCGAGGTGACCGCCACAAGCAAGCAGGGCGAAACCCACGCCGACACTTACAGCATTCGCGCGGGCTACAACGAAATCGCCATCAGCACCGACTTGCCCCGCACCATCGAGAAATCCGACCTCGGCAAGTACCAAATCACCGTGAGCAACCTCAGTTGGCAGCCCGCCAAGAGCCGCATCTCGCGGAAGATTTACCGCTACGACGACCTCGCCAGAATCAACTATTTCGGAGCAATGCAACATTCGGGAGCCCTTGACCGACAATTGCTTAACGATGAACAATTGAACAGTCTCTTCCCCGAATATAGTTTTTACGACAAGCAAGCCAAGACTTTGGTCGATGAGGCTGAAATTATGGTGGACGATAAGGCCAAGTTCTTGGAAGGCAAAACTTTGGAACCTGGAGAATATGTTGTGGAACTCAAGAGTTTGGACGACCCTTTGGCCGTTACGACGGAGGAATTCACCATTTACGAGAATCAGGCCAAAAAGATGCCTTATACCGCTATGGTTTGGAGCGATGTGGACAAATCGACCGCCCATCCCGGCGACGAAATCAAGTTCAGCATCGGCAGTTCGGCCAAGGATGTGGACATTTGGGTGCAGTTGCTCCACGGCGACGAAATCCGTTTTGACAAGAAAATAACGGTCAGCAACGCGGTGCAGAACTTTACTTATAAGTTGACCGAAGGCGACCGTGGCGGCCTCAATTTCCGTTATGTCCTTGTGAAGGAAAACGCTTTCAGGTCTGGTGACGATTATATTTCCGTGCCTTTCGACAACTATGACTTAGACGTGAAACTCGCCACTGTGCGCGACAAACTCAACCCCGGTGCCGAAGAGACTTGGGAAGTGACCGTCCGCGACTACAAAAACAAGCCTTTGGAAGCCGCTTTGCTGGCAGGAATGTATGATGCCTCGTTGGATGAATTTGAACGCAATTACTGGAGTTTCAGTATGTCGCCTTGGGGTCCTCGCAGTTATAGATTTTCCACCTGTGTACACGACTTCACCTCGTCCAACACGGGGATTGATTACTTTACATTCATTGAATTCTTCAACTTCAGCCTGCCCTCCGATGCACCTTTCTTCGATTTCGGCTATGGCTTCGGCGCGCGCCGTTACAGAAAAGGTGGGCGTGTGCTTTATGATTATGTTGAGGAATCAGTACCTATGATGGCTGGAGCGGTGTTGGAAAAGTCTTCTAATGCAGTGGATTACGAAATTCCTTTGGTGGCACAAAACGCTACGGATGAAGAAATGGTTGAAATAATGAAACAAGAAGGTTCTTATCCTTATGAATCAGGAGGCCTGAACGAAAAGCCCAAAGAACCTGTCGAGCCTACCCTCCGCGAGAACTTCAACGAGACGGCCTTCTTCTTCCCGCAACTGCGTACTAACAAGGACGGCAGCGCGACCTTCAGTTTCACTATGCCTGACGCCCTCACGCGCTGGCGCCTGATGCTGATGGCCTACACCAAAGACCGCAAGACGGGCAGCAAGGACTACACTTTCACTTCCTCGAAGCCCGTGATGATTATGGCCGATATGCCGCGCTATATGTACGACAACGACGAACTTTGGTTCGTGGCCAACGTCATCAACACGGGCGACGAGCCTGTCACGCCCAAGGCGAAACTTGAAATCTTTGATGCGGGCACGATGCAGCCTGTGAATTTGATAATCAATGACGGCCCTTCGACGGGCTCAGGGACCTGCACCATCCCGATGGAAACCATACAACCTGGTCGAAGCAAGGAAGTGCGCTGGAAGGTAAGGGGACAATACGACCTTAGCCTGTTGGCCTTCCGTTTCACGGCCTACGCGGGTCAGTTCAGCGATGCCGAGCAGCACCTCCTGCCCGTGCTGAGTAGCGAAATCTTCATGACGCAAACCCTGCCTATCACCGTGAAAGCCGAGACGGAGAAGACCTTCGACTTCGAGGCCATCGCCAACCCCGACAGCCACGAGCGCGACTACAGCCTGACGCTCAACTTCAGCACCAACCCCGTGTGGTACGCCGTGCAGGCCCTGCCTTACCTGGCCAATATCAGCACCGACCGCGCCGAGACCGCCTTCTACGTGTTCTACGCCAACACGCTCTCGTCCTACATCGCCGACCACATCCCGAACCTCTTGAACTACATCAAGAAGTGGCAGATTGAGACCCCCGATGCCTTGCTCTCGCAACTTGAGAAAGACCAAGACCTGAAAGCCATTATGCTGCAAGAGACGCCATGGGTGCTCGAAGCCAAGAGCGAGACTGAGCAGCGTAGCCGCATCGCCTCTTTGTTTGAAGTAAACACTTTGCGCGGTCAACAAACTCGCGCTTTGCAACTCATCCAGCAGAAGCAGAAATACAACGGCGGCTGGCCTTGGATGGATGGCATGCCCGAAAGTCCGTACATCAGTACCTATATCTTAAGCGGTTTCGGCAAGTTGCAGAAGATGGGCGCTTGGAGTTCGTTGAGCCAGGCCGACCAAAACACCGCGCAAAGCATCTGCGACAAGGCTGTGCGTTACCTTGAATACGAGGTGGCCGAGACCTACCGCTATATGAAAGCCCATAGTAAAGGCAAGGACTGGCCCATCGGTTCCAGCACTTTGAACGAACTCTATGCTCTGAGTTTCTTCGATGTGCAAAACTCCGACAAGGACTTCGCTAAGGCGAAGGACTATTACCTTAAGAGTCTCGATAAGGAATGGACCTCGTTCAACTTCAACCAACGCACGAAGGGTGCCTTGGTGCTATACCGTAACGGCAACGAGAAGACCGCCAAGCTGATGATACAGAGCTTCAAGGAATGCGCCCAGAAGAACGAGCAAATCGGAATGTACTGGCCGAAGAAATACTTCTCGTTTGAGTCGCACATCGCCACGCACGCCAACATTATGGCGGCTTTCGCCGAAATCGACCAAAACCAAGAGATGATTGACGAGTTGCGTGTGTGGCTGCTCACTCAGAAGCAAACCAACAAATGGGAGAACTCCGCTTCCACTGCCGACGCCATTTATGCTCTACTGATGCGCGGCAGCGATTGGTTCGAGGAAGGCAAGGAAGTCACCCTGCGCTTTGGCAACACGCCTATCAGCACTGAAGGTGGAGTGGCTGGTACAGGATTTATCCAACGCCGTTGGAACGCCAACGAAGTGACTCAAGACATGCGTCAACTCACCGTCAACAACCCGACCAACCACTTGGTCTGGGGCGGCCTTTTCCGCCAGTATTTCGTCCCGATTGACGAGGTGAAAAGCGATGAATCAGGCTTCACCATCAAGCGCGAATTGTTTGTGGAGACGGTGACGGATAAGGGCAAGAAACTTGTTCCTGTAGAGAAGCAAGCCTTGAAGGTTGGCGACAAACTTACCGTGAAGATCACCTTCACCAGCCAGCAAGATATGAGTTTCGTCTTCGTCAAGGACCTTCGTGCTGCCGGTTTCGAGCCTTTGGAGCAAATCTCGCACTA
>CAMJHP010000069.1 GCA_946405575.1 uncultured Bacteroidales bacterium
TAGATTGTCCAACTAAAACTCAAACAACGATGAAGAGATCAGAATTTGGAGGCTTTGTGGCCTCGTTCGCTATGAGAAGTTCAAGCGCTTGCGGTAGTGCCTGTGGCGCAGCCAAACCCGAAGAGAAACCTTCAGCATGCGGCAGCGCTTGCGGTGCGGCAGAACCCAAGAAAGAGGAAAAGCCAAGTGCCTGTGGTAGTGCTTGTGGCGCAGCCGAGCCGAAGAAACCCAGCGCTTGCGGTAGTGCCTGTGGCGCGAAATAAAGCATGTTACCAAACAAAAGGCGTTTCATCCGATGGGCGAAGCGCCTTTTTACACATTAAGAAACAGCATCAGCATGGACATACAAACGTGTTTGAATAAATTGGGCTACGTTGGTGTACTCAACTTCGCCACAGTGGATAAGGACGGTGCGCCACAGGTGCGCAATATCAGCGCCATCCATTACGAAGGCACCGACATCTATTTTCTGACCGCACGCGGCAAGAGCTTCTGCCGACAGTTGCTAGACGACGGGCGAGTGCAGATTTTGGGTTATACCCGCTACAAGGAGACCATACGCGTTTCGGGCAAGGCCGTGCAAGTGCCCGAGGCCGAACAGGTGAAATGGCGCGATTTGATTTATGAGGAGCAGCCTTATTTAGAGAACGTCTATCCGGGCGAGACCAAGAACATCGACACTATGTTTGTCATCAAGGACTACACAATCGAGTATTTCTGCCTCAGTACCCGCCCCGTCACGCGGGAATATTTCACCGTGGGCAACGCTGTTGTGAAGCCCAAGGGCTACCAAATCACCGATGCTTGCATTGGCTGTGGCACATGCCAGAAGGTGTGTCCGCAAAACGCCATTGACGCGGGCGAACCATTCATCATTCGCCAAAACAACTGCCTGCAATGCGGCAACTGCTTTGAACATTGCCCTGTGGAGGCAATCATAAGACGCTAAAACGAAAACTATGGCCAAACAATACTTCTCCTTCCAGTGGCACATCACTGACTATTGCGACCAGCGTTGCAAGCATTGCTACATCTTCTCTGAAGGCCATCCCGAGTTGCTTTCGGTCAGCGTGGAGCGGGCAAAGAAGGTGATTGACAGCTGCGTGGAAATGTGCGAAAAAATGGGCGGTCGCCTTCCGTACTTTTATGTCACGGGGGGCGATCCTCTTTTGCATCCGCAAGTATGGGACATCCTTGGGATGCTGAAAGTGAAGGAAATCCCGTTTACCATTCTGGGCAATCCGTTTCACTTGACCGATGAGAACTGCCAAAAGTTGAAGTGTTACGGCTGCGAGAAGTACCAACTCTCCATCGACGGCAACCGTGAGACGCACGACTTCATGCGCAAGCCCGGCTCGTTCGACACCACTTTGGAGAAGATCGAGGTGCTGCACCGCAATGGCATCCGTGTGGCCATTATGACTACCGTCTCGGGTATGAATGCCGACCAGATGCCGGAAATCATTGATACTGTGGTGAAGTACGAGGCTGACGTGTTCGCTTTTGCGCGCTACTGCCCCACAAGTTTGGAAAAGAGCGCACACCTTTCACCGCAACAGTACCGCCAGGTGCTGGATAACTGTTGGAAAAAGTACATGGACTACGGCGACAGTTGCAAGACTACCTTCAACCTGAAAGACCATCTTTGGGGCTTGTATCTGCACGAAATTGGGAAATTCAAGATACCTGAGGGTTTAGACGATGATACCATTTATGACGGCTGCAACTGTGGTCACGGACATTTCACTATTTTACCCAACGGTGATGTGATGGCCTGCCGCCGCTTTGAAAGCAAGGTGGGCAACGTCTTTGAAACTCCCCTCTACAATCTCTGGATCTCGCCACAAATGGACTATTACCGCCAATACGAGAAGTTCGAGAAATGCGGAAAATGTGAGTTGCTGCGATTCTGTCGTGGCTGTCCCGCTGTGGCGTATGGTTACACGCATGATTTCTTTGCTGCTGACCCGCAATGCTGGAAGGTAGTTGAGAGTTGAAAGTTACAATGATAATGAAAGCAATACAATTAGATCATCGTTGCTCGGCGGAGGAAATGAAAGCCTCTGAAATACCTGTTCCCAAAGTGCGTTCGGGTTGGGTGTTGGTGAAGATTCACGCCACTGGACTGAACCATTCCGAGGCTTTGCTACGGATGTTCGAAATCGAGAACGACTACATCCAGAAGCCCATTGTTCCTGGTATCGAGTGCGTTGGAGAGATTGCCGACCCGTCAGACAGCCATTTCTCAAAAGGCGACAAAGTCATCGCATTGATGGGCGGTATGGGCCGCTCGTTCAATGGCAGCTATGCCGAATATGCGCTGCTGCCCGCTACCAATGTCTTCAAAGTGGAGACCGACTTGGACTGGGTCTCGTTGGCTGCCATTCCAGAAACCTATTTCACGGCTTACGGCTCGCTGACAGAGTGCCTTTTGCTTAACGAAGGCGACACTTTGTTGGTACGTGGTGCCACCAGCACCGTAGGACAGGCTGGCATCCAACTCGGCAAGGCATTGGGGGCCAAGGTGATTGCGGCTTGCCGCAAAGAAAAGGACTTCGACCGTCTGAAGATTATTGGTGTGGATTACTGCTGCATCGATGACGGCCATTTGGCAGAAAGCTTGCCCACCGATATGCGTCCAAACAAGGTTTTGGAACTGGTAGGCCCCGCCACCTTGCAGGACAGTCTGCGCTGTGTCAGTCGTCCAGGCTATGTGTGCAACACAGGCATCTTGGGCAACGTCTTCACCGTGGAGCATTTCGACCCTATCAAATACATCCCTAATGGCGTGTTTTTGACAGGCTTCTTCAGCAATTTCCCTACTCAGAAAATAATTGACTCACTTTTCCGTTTGATTAACGAGCAGCACATCAAGCCGCTGTATGCCAAAGCGTTCCGGATGGATGAAATCGTAGAAGCGCACAACCTTTTGGAGAAAGGCGGCGCGGGCGGCAAGATTGTGATAACGATGGAATAATTATGACCATAGAATCCACCACTCATTTCGAGGTTGACAGAAACAAATGCGTCAGTTGCGGCCATTGCGTGAATGTCTGCACCGGCATGGTATTGAAAATGCAGAACGGCATGCCCGTGATGCAGCCTTTCGAACGCTACGGTTGGCGCGGCTGCTGGCGTTGCGAGCACTGTCTAGCAGTATGCCCCGAAGGCGCCATCTCCATCTTTGGCAAAAAGCCAGAAACCTCGACACCAAAACCCGACAAGAACATAGGCGAGCAGATGGAACGCTTGGTGAAATACCGCCGCTCGTGCCGCCGCTTCATGGACGACAACGTCGATCCAGTCATCCTTGACCGTATCCTTTCCGCGATGGAGAACGCCCCTACGGGCGGCAACTCCTGTAATGTGGAATACACTGTCATCGATGACAAAAAGCGTGTGGACGAGATTTGGCAGGTGGCTTACGACAAGATGGAAAGTTTGGCCAAACGTGGCATTTACACGCATAGCTTCAGCCCTTTCTTCTACGGCAAGATGAAAGAGAGCGAAGAGACCGTTCGCGAGGGTGACATGCTGTTTTGTGGTGCACCGCATCTTTTCATCGCCCATGAGAAATGCAGCGGCAAATGGTCCGAAGACGCCAAGGCCAACTGCATCATCGCAACAGCCTATTTTGAGCTTTTAGCCAACGCTTTCGGCTTGGGTACGGCTATCATGAGCTACCCGAGCGAGGTGCTCAACGAGTTGGTACCCGAAGCCCGCAAGATGCTCAACATCCCCACCGACCACTACACGGGTCTCATCGTCGGCTTTGGCTATCCTGACATCGCCTATGCCCGTGGCACACAGAAGGACAGGAAAACCAAGATCCATCGGTTCAGCAAGGGGAAATAGGAAGAGTTTGCGTCGTGATATAGTTTTTCACGGATACATAATTTCGTGGTTTTCATGGTTTTTTATATTTTTGCAGTTGAAGAAGAGCCAACTGCAAATCAACACATATCATCGTTGCTATGATCAAGAAGGTTATATATTGTAGTATATGGGTGTTTCTTTTCGCCCTCTCAACGACATTGCTTGCGTCGGAACAGGCTGAAGATGGCAAACGTCAGACCAGCAGGGACAAATTGGCTGCCCTACAATCACAAATAGAATCTTTGCTTGACCGCCAATCCGTCGAGGAAGCCGAGCCTTATATCGCTGAGTTCCTGGAGATTTCAAAAGACATGAAGGATCCTTATCTCCAGGCTTTTGGCGCGTTTTGCAAAGGACATTTGGAGAACGGACAAAACCATTTCAAGGAGGCTTGCCTGCATCTGATGGAAGCCAAGGAACAACTACAGCCAATGCGTAGGGACGACAAGGTGAATCGGCTTGAAGTGAGAATCAGCTTGGCTTTAGGGGCTTGCTATCTCTCGAAGGAGATGTATTCACAAGCCTACGAATGCCTCATGGAGGCCACAAAACTCAACCAGGAGACCGTAAACGACCCGCATCTCCAGTTCTATTTGGACAACAACCTATTGGTGCTGATGATCGGCTCCAACAGCGACGACGACATCATCGCTTTGGGAGAGCGCCTTCTGTCGAACGCCGAAACCGAACAAAACCGCTATTTCGCCTACGCCAATATCGGGGTGTGTTATTTCACCAAAGAGGCTTTCGACACCGCACTCCATTACTTCGACACGGCTTATCGCTATTGCCACTCGCAGATAGAGAAGGCCACCATCCTGAATTATCGTGCCCAAACCCTCTTTGAATTGAATCATTTTGACGAGGCCATTGCTGCTTGCGATTCCACGCTCTGCTATTTGGATTCGGACGACAAGGAGCTGTTGCCTAAAACACTGATATTAAAAGGGCTAACCTTATCGGAACTTGGGAAGGACAACGCTGCCTTGCAGTATATTGGCGCGGGAATTGGCATAGCACAAAGCTTGGGCTTCCTGACCACGGAAACCATGGGGCTGAAGATGAAATGCGACCTTTTGTTTTCATTGAAACGCTTCGAAGATTATGCCTACGCCATGGAACGCTACACCTTTGTGAACGACAGCCTGAGTCGCCTCAACGACATCAACCGCTTGCGGCAATTGGAGGCGCAACACGACTTGGAAATGGCCAAAATGGAGATGGAACAGGATCGGAAAATGAAAGAAGCAGAAAGTAAGCGGTTCAGGATGGTCTCAGGTTTTGTAATCTTGGCCTTAGTGGCCGTAATAGCTATAGTGTCGCTTTTGCTCAACAGAAAGAACATCATCCTGAAAGACAAAAAGATACAGGAAGAAGTGATGGCTAAGGAACTCGACCTGAAGAAACGTGAGATGACGGCCAATGCCTTGGTGCAAGTGGAACGCCAAGGGGTGCTGACAGAAATGATAGACAAACTCAAGGCCATCGCCGACGACAAAAGTAGTTTGCAAAACAACGTGAAGGAAGTCATCAAGACGTTTGAGGATTACCGTAACGCCACCACGCCAGAGGATTTCGAGTATTACTTCACGCAAACCCATCCCGACTTCTACAACAACCTTCGAGCCGATTTCCCCAACCTCACTTCCAACGAAATGCGTTTGTGCGCCTTCTTGAAGTTGAATCTGACCACGAAGGACATCGCCGCCATTTGCCGCATCAGCCCCGAAAGTGCCATGGTGGCGCGGTCGCGACTGCGCAAGAAACTCAATCTGGTCGGCTCCGACGAGGATTTGAACCAATTCCTTTCAAAATACTGATAATCATATAAATACACTTCTTTATTCGTGTTTGTTATGATATTGTTATGGCTGTTTTTCATTCTGTTATGAACTTGTTATGGCATCTTGTTCGCGCCTTATTATAACAATGGCGAATTTTGCAGCGTCAAAATCGAAAGCGATAGCAACAAGTTCAATCAAACAAAATATCTAACACAATGAAAAAGCTAATCACAGTCATCATGCTCTTCGGGCTCGTTTGCAATTCACGGGCGGAAGAAATCATCATCGGAAGCGGCACACAGACCTCTTCCAACTTGCCGACCAACACGCAATGGACCAACCTTACGCAACAAATCTACATGGCCGGCGAAATCAATCATGCCTCCGGAGCGGTCATTGCCGTCAGTTTTTATAATACACAAGGTGATGTCACCAACAGGCAGATGAGTTTGTACATGAACAACACCAATGCCACTTCGTTTGGCACGCAAACCATCCCCGTGTCGGGTTCGAGGGTCTTCCAAGGCTACTGGGAAATCCCTTCGTCCGAGGGCTGGCACACCGTCGTTTTCGACGACTATTTCCAATACGACGGCACCAGCAACATCCTCGTCACGTTCAATGATTATGGCACCGACATGACATGGATGCCAAGGCAATTCCGCGTGTACGAAACGGGGGCTAACCGTTCCATCTACGTGCAGTCCGACTTTATCATCATGCCGTCTGAGCAAAATGACGGTACGGCCCTCAGCCAGAACAACCAGATTAAACTCCATTTCCTCGATGGAACCACCATTGTTTGTGACCCGTCAACGATTGCGATGGGTGACCGTCCCATTGGCGCTTGGATGCGCCCCGTGCCTTTCACCATCACCAACATGGGCGAAAGTTGCACCGTCAGCAACATGACTGTCATGGGCAACTTCTTCAGGCTGAACGATGTAGAAGTACCGTTTACGTTGGGATTGGACGAAAGCAAAAGTTTCAGCATCACCACGGGCAGCACTACGCCTGGCGAAAAGAGTGAAAACATCGTGATTACCTTCGATGGCGGCCAGGCCAATATCCCCGTAACCGCAACGGCCTACACGCCCGTGTCACCTGACGTTTGGGAATTGGCGCAAAACGTGACATTCAGCAGCAACACCTATTCCGATACGCCGTCTTTTAATTCACTGAAAGACAATTATCTGCTTCCTGGAACTGCCACCGATGGCAAGGATGCCGTTTACAAACTCGTATTCAACGAAGACGTTATGCTTAGCGCGAGCGTCAGTGGAACAAACGGAAAAGTGGCTTTGTATGAGGAAGGCTTTGGCGGCGTGGGTGGCCCTTCCTCCGATAATCATTATACAGGTCCAAGCGTCAATGCAGGTTGCCCGACGACTTTCTCATTCGATTGGGACACAGGAGATTTGCAAGGATGGACCCTCATCGATGCCGATGGCGACGGGCATAACTGGGAGAACCGCAACGGCTACCTTGCCTCCGACTCTTACGATCACGAAGCTTGGCAAGCCCTCACGCCCGACAATTTCATTGTCTCGCCGCAAAAATACACCATTTCGGCCGCTTCGGTCTTGCAATACAACATTGGCTGCACCTCCGACGAATTCCTTGAGCATTATGGCGTTTTCGTCTCGACAAACGGCAACACCGCCCCCACCGATTTCGAACTTGTGTTTGAAGAAGGAATTGACAACTACGGTTTTGCGGAAAGAACCTTAAGTCTGGAAAGTTACGCTGGTCTCGATGTTTACATCGCTTTCCGCCATTACGACGTGACCGATGCCTACACGGTAATACTTGATGATGCCTCGTTACTGTCGGGACGCGAGATGGCAAATGTTTCTGACCTTACGAACATGACCGTGGCCTCTGGTACGTATTATCTTGCCGCCTCAGCCACGTCTTCATTCACCGTCAACATCCAGAAGGCGACCATCCCCGTTCCCGTGGCGGCTTCCAATCCTTGGCCGATCCAAGATGCCATCGACGTTGAGCACAGCCTGAACCTGCGCTGGTCGTTGGGACAATACACCACAGAGTATCAGTTGAAATTCGGAACTACGAATCCTCCTCAAGAAGTCCTGCAAGACTGGACCCGCGACCTCGACGAGATCTTTGCCGTCTTCGACTTGGTCGGCAACACGCGTTATTATTGGCAGATCAACGAAAGGAACACGACGGGAGCGACCGAAGGCGAGGTCTGGTCGTTTACCACGCCCTTGGACATTCCTGTCCTTACCGTCACCAATGCTTACCTCTATCCCAACGAAAGCACAACGCTACAATGGAATATGGCCAAATCCAACGGGAAAGCCATCGTCGGATACAAGATATTCAAAGACGGCCAATTAGAGGGAGAAACGACTGAAAACTCCTATTTGGTGGAAAACCTGACGTATAACATTGAAGGATACAAGTTTACAATTGTCGCAGTTTACGAAGAGGGCGATTCACATCCGTCGAATGAAGTCACCGTGAAAGTGACTGGCAACGGCAACCTGAGTGGCGTGGTGTATGGCACCAACGGCACCACTCTGATGCCTAATGCGACGGTCACAGTGCTTGGCGTGGACGAACACGGCAGGGAGCAAACGTATACATTCACCACCAATGCCAGCGGACAATTCTCAGGTTCGTTGCTTGCTGGTCGCTACAGGGCGTATGCGTCTGCACACGGCTATAGGGATTCATACAACGAAGGACCTATTGTAGTGACATATCAAGGAAATACCAATGGCATCACCATAGTCATGCAGACCCAGACCCAAGAGGTGACCAACGTTCAAGCCGAGGAAATCAATAACAATGCCGTCAAGGTGACTTGGGAAGCCGTCAACGACCCGAATCACGCCGTACAATATTATAATGTGTATCGCAAGCACAACGGTGTGGTGGAAACCATAGCCACCAAAGTGACAGCGACGCAATTCATCGACACCGACTGGGGCACCAATTTCACCGATGAGTTCGAATGGGGCGTAAATTGCGTCTTCGAGGGCGGCTTCTCATCCAACTTGGCCTACGCCTACGCCCATTATGGCAACGGCTTCCCTGAAGGCTATCAGTATTACGACCTCCAATCGCCGATGAGAACTGCGACCTATCTGAGCGATGAGCATACGATTTACGCTGGCGACATCGCCTCCGACGGCTATCTGTATGCCACCTACGCCGATGTGGCCTTGGGCATCTGCCAGACGCTCTACCTTTATAAAATCGACTTGGAGACGGGTGCCATTCTATCGGAACTCGACATCTTCGAAGACCACGAATCGCAACTGATTACCGGCATGGCATTCGACCTCAGCACTAACCAAATGTTCTGCATCGACTACACCGGTCGCCTCACCGTGATGAACCTGACCAACGGGCACCAAACCGTCATCGGGAACATGGGCATGATCTCGATGGTACTTATGTCAACTTACGACGGACGCCTCTATACGATTGACATGGAAGGCGACATTTACGAACTCAACAAGACGAATGCCCATGCAACCTATATCGCCTCGACGGGAAAGATTGCGCCTTACCTGCAATCGGCCTACGTGAGCCGTGTCACCAACAAGACCTATTGGCACCAATGCGCTGGCGACTACGGCATGGGCTTCTACGAGCTGAACCTCGCCACGGGCGAAACGACCTACATCAGCGAGACAGGACAGCACAACATCTTCATTCTGCCGAGCGTCATGCCCGCGCCTGAATCGAAAATCGCTTGGTCGAATACAGTCGTCGGGGTCGATGAAAATGAACATACGAGCGTCAATCTTTATTCTAATCCAACCAAAGGACAGGTTTTCGTTCAAGCCAACGACATGTGTCGCGTAAGCGTTTGCAACCTTCAGGGACAGGTGGTTTATGAAGTCGAAACCCACGATGATGCCTTGACCTTGGATCTGACCCGATTCGGTTCTGGCCTCTATTTGATAAACATCATCACGAAGGAAAGCAAAACCACAAAGCGAGTGGCCGTGGTGCATTGAATCTGAGAAAAAAACAGACGGCATCGGCGGATAGTTTGTGTTGAATTTCATATTTTTGTCCCATAATTTCATCTTATGGAACTCATTCAAAATCTTCACCACACGCTTCAATCCACCGATGCCGTCGTCATCGGTGCGGGTGCGGGCCTCTCCACCTCGGCGGGCTTCACTTATTCGGGCGAGCGTTTTCAGAAACATTTCGCCGACTTCATCGAAAAATACGGCTTCACCGACATGTACACGGCAGGGTTCCATCAGTTCCCGACTGACGAGGAGCATTGGGCCTATTGGAGCCGGCATATCTATTACAACAGATACATTCCTGCCCCGAAACCCGTTTACGACAACCTTTTGAAACTCGTGCTGGACAAGGACTATTTCGTCATCACCACCAATGTCGATCACCAGTTCCAAAAAGCTGGCTTCGACAAACAACGGTTGTTCTATACCCAAGGCGACTACGGGTTGTTCCAATGTGCGAAACCTTGTCACCAAAAAACCTACGACAATGAGGAAACCATCAGGAGAATGATTGCGGCGCAAAACGATATGAAAATCCCGACCGAATTGGTTCCCCGTTGTCCCGTCTGCGGTGGCCCCATGAAGGTCAACCTGCGTTCCGACGACACCTTTGTGGAGGACGAAGGCTGGCACAAGGCTGCACAGCGTTACCTCGATTTCGTGAACGTCCACCAACACGGCAAAATCCTGTATTGGGACCTCGGAATAGGAAGCAACACCCCGACCATCATCAAACTGCCTTTTATGCAGATGACCTACAAAAACCCAGAGGCGATTTATGCCACCATCAACCTTGGCGAGGCGTTCACTGTGGAACAAATCAAGGACAGGTCGATTGTGATTGATGGGGATATTGGAGAAGTATTAGAGGAATTGTTGAAGTGTTGATTGTTTAATCGTTTAATTGTTGATGATGAATCGTTTGGACTATTTGATAGAATATCTTCTGAAAGAAGACCCTCAATATTCAGAGATGGAGATTCCATCGGATTTGCAAGGCAAGCGTGACCTGTTTCGCGCCTTGCGCAATGTGCGACCTCCAAAACCTGTCAGCGAGGAGTTTCTGCAATTTCAGGATGAGGAATTGCGGGTTCAATTACAGGAAAAAGGTATTGTGGCATTACCTGATATGCCGATGCAGATTTGGCAAGGAGATATCACCCGCCTAAAGATTGACGCCATTGTCAACGCGGCCAATAGCCAGATGTTGGGCTGCTTCCATCCTTTGCACAAGTGCATCGACAACGCTATCCATTCAGCTGCGGGTGTGCAATTGCGTGAGGAATGCCACCAATTGATGCTTCAGCAAGGGCACGAAGAACCGACTGGTCAAGCCAAAATCACCAAGGCCTATAATCTGCCGTGTAAGTACGTCATCCATACGGTCGGGCCGATTATTCCGATAGGCATCCCAACGGAATTCCAGAAAGAACAATTGGCTTCATGCTACCGAAGCATCATGTCTTGCGCCGATGAAAACCATCTTGAAAGCGTCGCTTTCTGCTGCATTTCAACGGGTGAGTTCCGATTCCCGAACCAGTTAGCCGCCGAAATCGCTGTACAAACCGTCAAAGATTACTTGACCGGACATCCCGATTGCAGCGTCAAACAAGTGGTTTTCAATGTATTTAAGGATATTGACAAGGTTATTTATCAACAACTTCTATAAAACCTGCCATGGCAAGCAACCCCGACTTCGTTCAATACATCGCCGACCAATGTGCTGGTGTGGGCGAGATTATGGTGAAAAAGATGTTCGGCGACTAAGGCATCTATTGCGACGGCATCATCTTCGGCCTCGTCTGCGACAACCTCTTTTACTTGAAGCCAACCGATGCTGTCCGCTCGCTATTGCGCAGCGTCGAAATGCGCCCACCTTACGACGATGCAAAAGACTATTTCTTCATCCAAGATGTAGACGACAGGGATTATCTCTCCGAACTTGCCCGAGTGACTTGCAAGGAGCTATCGATGGCGAAAAAATAGTAATACACTAAGAATGGTGAGCATACGAAGTAAAACAACCTTTTTTTACTTTTGCTGTAACAAAATCCGCTCTTCTCCGTATTACTGAAAAAGTAACCTGATGAAAAACTACAAAACCCCTATCATCCTGTTTGCCGTATTCGAGATTATCGCCATTTCACTTTGGCTGGCAACAGGAAGTTTGTTCTATTTGCTCAACTTCAGCTATATCGGCACCATCATCGGTGTTGGACTGGCCTTGTCAAAGGCGGGATGGAAATATGCCAGAGAATTCATCCAGTTTGGCGTAGGCGCCTATATGCTGGTCTTTCTCGGACTGATATGCAGGGAAAACATGCAGATCGAAGGCTTTTGGTATTACTTGTTCTCCGGCGTGGTGGGCGCAGGTGTGCTTCATTATCTCATCGCCAAAATCTTCGGGCCTCTCCTCTTCGGGCGCGGCTGGTGTGGCTATGCCTGTTGGACGGCCATGATCCTTGACCTCCTCCCCTACAAGCAGCCGCAAGGTCCGAGAAAGAAGATCGGTTTCATCCGTTACATCGTGTTCGCGTTGTCGCTAATCCTCGTCCTCCTGCTGTTCCATTTCGACAAAGCCAACAAGCACACCATGTTCATGCTGTTTCTCATCGGCAATTTGGTCTATTATGTGGTGGGCATCCTTCTTGCCGTTGTGTTCAAGGATAATCGCGCCTTCTGCAAATACATCTGTCCCGTCACGGTCTTCCTTAAGCCGATGAGCCACTTTTCCTTGCTGCGCATCCATTGCGACGAGAGCAAATGCATCCAGTGTGGCAAATGCCTGAAAGTGTGCCCGATGGAAGTGGAAGTGAACAACGACTCGCGCAAACGCAAAAACGCCACCGAGTGCATCCTCTGCCATAAATGCACCATGGAATGCCCTGTGAAAGCACTGAAATAACAAATACTAGCTAATATGAAAACAAAACTACTCTTATTTATCGCATTATCGCTGATGATTGGCTTCAGCGGTTGCCAATCCAACCAAAACCAATCTGATTATTGCACCGTCAAAGGGACAGTGAAGGGACTTAATGACGGCACCAAACTCGAATTGCTGGATGCGTTCAACCAATGGGAGGTTGTAGGCACGGGAACGGTTAAAAAAGGTGCCTTTGAGATTCACCCTGATGTTTCGTCGCCCACCCATGCGTATCTTTATGTACGAGAAGGCCAGCAATTGAAGGACTTCATTTTGGAGCCAGGAACGATACTCGTCGAAGTGGATGCCAATGATGAGGAGGACCTCGGCACTGGTGCCAAAGGAACACCTTCCAACGAAATTGATTACAAATATTTGGCACTTAGCCGTAGTGGGAATCAGGAAGCCGCCCAAGCCATAAAGGACTCTGTGCTTAATGCCGAGCAAACAGGAGCATTGGCTTTGGCAAATATCGAATATTGGTGCAAGTCGTCTGCACAAGCGCTGGGTGTTTTAGATCGTTTGTCGCCCGAATTGGCAGCGTTGCCCTATATCGACGAGTTGAGAAAAGAATTGACACAACGCATAAAGACTGAACCCCGGACGGAAGGCAGTGACATTATTCCTCTATTCATTGACATGGAGTATCTCGATGTGAATGGCAAACCGGTCAGTCTGAGTTCGGTGGTGAACGACCCAAACAACCGCTATGTCCTTGTCGATTTTTGGGCTACTTGGTGTACCGGATGCGTGGAAGCCATACCTCAATTGAAAGAGATTTACGCCAAATACCACGAGAAAGGATTGGAAATCTACGGTCTCTCTGTGAATTCCGATCGCAAACTATGGGAGTCTTTTGTCGAAGAACGCCAACTTGCGTGGGTCAACGTATGCGATGGTACCGGAGGAAGTAAAGAGGACAGCAAAGTCAGGCAAGATTACGCCCTTCGAGGCTATCCGACTACACTGCTGATTGACTGTCAAAGCGGAGAGGTCATTGCCCGTGGCGAACTAGAAGAAATAGATGCGATGCTTGCTGAGTTGCTTAAATAAATGCCATGAAATCCATCATCAAATACTTATCCTTCGTCAT
>CAMJHP010000070.1 GCA_946405575.1 uncultured Bacteroidales bacterium
TTCTGCATTAATTATCCCTATAATCCTTCTTCTTCTCATACTTCAAGTCCTTCAATGCTTGGGCCTTCACGTTGATGGTGAAGTTCCAGCTCTTGTAGCTGCCGATAGGAATCCAGTTGAAACGCATCTCCCAGCAATGCAGGTCGCGGTAAACGCTAAGGTTGGTGTAGGAAATCTGGTTGTTGACGAAATCCCAGCCCGTTGAGAAAGTGAACTTCCATTTCGGTGTGAGATTGATATCGCCATTAAGACCAATAGTGTGGACATAGGTATTCGTCGCAATGCCCATGAAAGCTGCATAAGCAATGGATGTAGTATAAGTAAGGTTGTAACTGAGGGAGAGCGACCATGGTGTGGTCCAATCGATATAAGCATTGGGGTTACCCAAGATTTCGTTCAGCTCGTCAGCGTCGAAATTACCCGATTTTCGTGCGTTTTCATTGATTTCGTCGCGCAGTTCCTGTGAACCCTTCTCCCCTTTCAATTTCTTTAAGTCGTTCTGACTGAAAGAATAACTCATACTGAACCGCCAAGAAGAATTGGTCTTGCGAAACAGCCTTCCATTGTCGATAACTTCGAAGCGATTGATACGGCGACCCAGTGAGTCGGCGGCATAGGGATCCCACGAGCTGCTGTAGTTGATACTCAATTTCTTGAACAAGGTAGTACGTCCACTAATCGAAACCGGAGAAAAGTTTACAGAGTCCTTGGTCACATCATAATTACCCGAGATGGTAAATGATTCCAAAATAGGTATTTTCTTCACTCCAGTAATTGTATCGGAACTTGACGGCACCTTGATTTCCAAATTATTGGCAAAACTATATGTCAGCAGTCCTTGTTGCTTTTGGGATGGAACGCCATAAAGTGCATTACCAAATTTGTTGTAAATCTGCTCCTTGCCGTTGCCATCCACATATGAACCATAAATGCCCCATTTAGGGTCGCCGAAGTTGGGACGATAGGTAAATCCAACGGTAGGTGTAAAAACGTGACGTATGGCTCGAATAGGACCTTGGGCAAAGTTGACCATACCGTAAATTTTCGTGGTGAGGTTAGTACTCGCATTGAAATCCACCAAGTTGCGGAAGCCATGGATGGTGTCAGTTTGCAAATGACCTGTCGAGTCACTGTCGTGTATCCATTGTTGCTCAATATGTTTGAAATACATATAATCGTTCAATGTCAAAGTGTTAGTCCACGAAAAATGTTTGAGCAACTTAATCGTGGCATTGATGGGTATCCTATGAGAAACACCCATTTGCATATGGTCGCGGAACATCTCTCTGGCCCAATTGCCGAAATTGTCGCTGAAGCCATGGAAAAGCACTGTGTCTACATCGTTGATATAGGCTTTTCCATTCATCGTGTAACTCATACTCAGGTTTTGATACCAGCGTTTCTTGCCCGCCTTACCGACATTTTTCAAAGGATAGAATTGGTTTACCGATAAGGTAAGCTCTGGCAATGAAGCCGTCACCTGTCTGGTCATTGTATTCTGGCTATGACTCGCATTAAGCGTCAGATAAACCTTACCTGCAAAATTAGTCTGATAACTTACGCTTGATTGGAAAGTGTTGCTCAACTGGTCAGTGGTGGTTTGCGCATTATATTTGTTGAAGTTGGAGCTCACAATGTTGACATTGGCCGTGAAGTTGCGACGAGGATGGGCTTTTGGATCTTGTTTGTGCGTCCATTGTATCTTGAAGTCGGTGCTTTCCTGATAGTCGGCTGCACCTTTTGTTCCTATCTTGTTGACAGCGAATCCTAAAGCCATCGACCCATTGAACCTATAGCGTTTGTTATAACGGAAAGTCGGCTTGATGCCCCACGAGCCGCGAGTATAAATGTCACCTAAAACCTGAAGGTCATAATAGTCGTTGATGGCCCAGTAATAGCCTCCATTTTCAAGATAGAAACCTCGGTTGGCCGACTCACCGTAAGTAGGAATGATGAGACCTGATTTCTTGCCTTTCGAATTAGGAATGATGGCGAAGGGAAGCGCAAGCGGCAGAGGGATGTCGGATATGGTCATATAAATCGGTCCTGTGACAATCTTGTCATCAGGAAGAACCTTGGCCTTTGTGAACTTGAATTGATAATGTGGGTTCTCCTTAAGGTCACAGGTGGTGTAGCCGCCCGTGCGGATGTTGATAGTAT
This sequence comes from uncultured Bacteroidales bacterium, assembly GCA_946405575.1. Classification (GTDB taxonomy): domain Bacteria; phylum Bacteroidota; class Bacteroidia; order Bacteroidales; family F082; genus Limimorpha. The sequence goes on from CAMJHP010000070.1 coordinate 2,161, forward strand.
TATCGTCCATCCGCTTGACGCGTTCGCCATGCAGGTAGCCACCTTGCTCTTCAGTCCAGACCTTGGTGATGATGCCTTTTTTTGTCTTGAAGTTGTATAGCATTTCTTCGGCCTCGAAGGTCGATTCGCCTTGCGTGAAAACAGGCCGACCTTGCGACTTGCCCAAAGAATCAGCAATTCCATAGGCCCGGCAAGTGCTCGTCTCAAGATCGAATTCCAGACAGGCTGCTGACAGCGTGATGTCATCATATTTGGCTTCTGCGTTGCCGAAATAATAGATTTTCTTCTGGTTCATATCGCGATACGACGAATCGGATGCCGAACAAATCACCTTCGTTTCGATGGCCGATTCCGATCGTTTCGACCTGTTTCGACTAAGTTTCATTTGCAATACTGTATCTTGACGTAAAGAATCAACTTGAAGGCTGTCAGTTGTGAACTTCGAAGAATCAGAAAAAGCGATGCTGTCAAAAGGAAAGGCTAAGGAATCGGCAATGTGTAGCGCAATCGTGTCGGGTTGAATGGAGTCCGAAACCAACGTAATCGTATCGACAATGCGTTCTTGAACCAAAACCATACTATCAATCTCAGTCGGCTTAATGTTATGTTTATCTTTCTCAGTATGAGCTAATTGCTTGCATCCATAAAACAACATGACCATCAAAGCCAGCAAAGAAACGGCTGCCCTTGAAAAATATTTATTATGTGCCATGCGTTTTGACAAAGTGAAAACAATTATTTTTGTGCGATTGAAATTCGCTGCAAAGATAGTTTTTCTTTGCGCATTAATAAACGAACTCAATATGATAGAACGAAAGATTTTCCAATTTGGTGTTTTAGCCCTCCTTTTTCTGATGCCTTTGTACGCCTTGGCCCAAAAAGGCGAAAAGATTCAAACCATCATCATTGATGCAGGTCATGGTGGCAAGGATACGGGTGCATTGGGCAAAGTGACCAACGAAAAGACACTCAACTTGGCCGTCGCACTCAAGTTTGGGGCATATATCGAAGAGAATCTACCTGATGTGAAAGTAATCTACACACGGAAAAAAGACAAATTCGTCGAACTGAGCGAGCGCGCTGCCATTGCCAACCGCAACAATGCCGACGTGTTTGTTTCCATACACTGCAACTCTACTGAGACAGCCAACTCGGCCATTGGTGCGGAAACATTTGTGATGGGTGAGTCGAAAAACGAAAAGAATCTGGCGGTGGCCAAGAAAGAAAATGCAGCCATATTGTTGGAAGACAACACCGATGCCTACGACAACTTCGACCCTAACAGCACCGAAGCCTATATCCTCTTCTCGCTTTCGCAAAGCCTCTACCAAAGCCAAAGCCTCGATTTGGCCGACAAGGTACAAAAACAGTTTGCCAGCAAAGGTCGCCATGACCGTGGTGTGCAGCAAGCGGGATTCTTGGTGCTTTGGAAGACCTCTATGCCAAGTATTCTTGTGGAATTGGGCTTTATCAACAACACAAAAGAGGAACAATTCCTCAATTCAGAGAAAGGACAAACGCAAATGGCTCTGGCTTTGTATCGCGCCTTCGAGGAATACAAAAGAGAATTTGAATCCGAGAACCACATTTCCAATAAGCCAGAAACTGAAAAAAAGCCTACCACAACTACCGTTAACGGAGACACTTATTTCAGCGTTCAGTTCTCCACTTTGAACAAGAAAGTGCCCATTACAGATAAAGCATTTAAAGGCATAAAAGAAGTGGAAGTCTACGAATACAACGGAGCCTATCGTTACGTATCAGGCCGCTTCCTGACTAAAGCCGAAGCCGTGGCAAGACAGAACGAGTTACGCAATAAAGGCTACAAGGATGCTTTCATCATCGCCTTCATTAACGGCAAGCGCGGCACGGTGAAGCAGGCCGAGGAGGCACTGAAAAAATGATCCATGTAGGGCTGTCACATCGTGGCAGCCGCATAATGCAATTGCGATATGCGGCTGCCGTGGTACGACAGCCCTATACATCCATTACCAAACCGGGAAACTAATCACCTTATCGTTGCTGCCCGCCACAAGGCCGAAGCCGTTTTTCACATTGGAATATACGCCGACAGGCTCGCTGTAGTATTGTGACAGGCTATTGCCCGAAGTGATGGTGGTATAGTAATTGTATGCCCCTTCAGTCAAATGCCGCAACTTGATTTCAACGAAGGCATTGATGCTGTCGTTGGCCTTGAAAAGCGTATTGGTGATTATGGGGATTTCCATACGATAGCTGCCTCCGTCAAAGGTAGCATCATTGAAGGTGCTTCTTGAGCGGTTAGTCAAACCGATGTCGATGCCGAACTCGTCTTCCAATTCCACCGTTGAGGTGCCGATGATGGGGTCGTTGAAATAGACTTGGTTTAACTCTGCGGGCTGTTCATGGTGTTCCATACCATCGGGGAAGGTCCAGTCGCCTTCAGTGCGCATAGAGGCTTCAAGACAATATAAATCCAACACGCCGGGATTGGGGTCGGTGATTTCTATCGTGACAGTGAGGTGTTTGCGGTAGTTTTTCAGCCATACCAATATGGTTGAGTCAGTGCCAGGTACGGGAACATTATAGCCGCTCGCGCTCGTGGTGTCCCATTTCGTGATTCGAGCATCCACAAAACCACCTATGGGTTCGTTCGGCAATGGCTCTGAACTGCCTTCTATCTCATCAAATCCCGGTGCCGTCACGCTGATTTTGATGACATCGTTGATTTGAGGGATATAGTCATGGGTGAAATGATGGGTGACGGAATAGTATTCCCCATAATGGGCATAAACCGTGTCAGTACCATGTTGCATTTCCCCCTTGGGTTCTCCGTTTACATAAAGAAACGCTTGTGTCCCATCAGGCATTTCGTAGTCAGTGATGGTGTCGAAAACGAAGTCACTTTTGTAAACCATCGCCTTGATAGGCTCGCCAGGAATGGCAATGCAGTTGACAACCAATTTTGGGTCAACATATTCGCCTTTGAACTTCAGGGGTTTGGTGCAGGCCGAAAACAGTGCCGCAAAGATGAGAATGGATAATGCTATTTTAGTGGTTCTCATAATACTCAGAATTTATAGCTGTATGAAACTGAAGGAATAATCGGGAAGATGCTGACCTGTTGCAGCTGCGTCTGACCCGTCATCTGGTCAATGCCACGGATGACGATGAAGGGGTTCTGACGGTTGTAGACATTGTAGATGCTGATGTTCCACACGCGCTCGCCATGTTTCTTCTGCTTGCGGAAGTTCATGCCGAGGTCGAGGCGGTGATACACGGGCATCCTGAAGTTGTTGCGTTCGACATAGCCGATGTTGGGCGTGCCAACAACGCTGCCACCATATTGTGAATAATAGGTGATAGGAATACCTGGATAGGTCTGTGTGGACAAGGTGCCGCAATTGCCGCTGCTGATGACCCAAGTGCCACTGATATCGAAGCGGTCGCTGAACTTGTGCTGCACGGTGATGCTGAAGTCGTGGCGACGGTCGTATTTGGCGGGGAAAGGATTGCCGTTGTTGATTTCCATGCCTTCGCGGTCGAACTTCCGCATGGAACGCGCCCAGGTGTAACCAACCCACCCTGTGGTCTTGCCGAAGGAGCGTTGCACGAGCAGTTCCACGCCGTAGGCCCAGCCTCTGCCGAGGTTCACTTTGTCCTCCCAGCCCTGGCTGGTGCCAAAGAAACTGGTGCCGTCCTTGTATTCCAACACATTGTCCATCGTCTTGTAATACCCTTCCAGCGAGATGTCGAACAGGTTGGGCAATTCATAGAATCCGCCGAGCGAGAACTGGTGTCCCTTTTCGGGTGCGATACGTGCCGTGACAGGCACCCAGAGGTCGGTGGGCATGGTGATGTTGCTGTTGGAAAGCAGGTGGATGTATTGCGTCATGTAGGCGTAACCCGCCTTGAGTGAGAAATGAGGTGCCACCATGGCGCTCATGCTGAGACGGGGCTGCAACGAGTGGTAGAAGTTGCCTTGCACCGCAAAAGCGGAATAGTGCAGCCCGACATTCATCTTGATGGTTTCGCTCAAGGCTATGTTGTCTTCAACGTAAAGCATGGCTTCGTGGGCATGCACGTCGCCAGTGTTGGCCACGGTGTCCGTGTTGGCTTCCGCTTCTGTGAAGTTGATTTTCATTGACTGCACCTCGGGGCGGAAGAAATGATAGGTGTAGCCGCCGCCGAAGCGGATGTCGTGCCTCGGGTTGGGCGCGTAATGGAAATCGGTGCGCGCCGTAAGGTCATGGATGCCCGAATGGAAGTTCATGGCCATCTCGTCGGTGGAGGTGTAGGTGTTGGGCTTGAACTCCTCGTAGGTGTAGTTCTGGCTCATGCCAAGGTCGTGGCGGTATTGCGTGTAGCTCGCCGAAGCATCCATGAAGAGTTTGGGCGAAATGATGTGGTTCCAACGCAGCGCGCCCACCTTGTTGCCCCATTTCCAGTTGAGGCCAAGTTTCTCGTGGTCGGCGTACATGTCCTCATAGGCATAGTCCCATTTCACATTGGCGTAGATCTTGTCGTCGCCGCTGTACCAGCTCAAATATAGGCGGTCTTTGTCGGAGATCTTCCAGTTGAGCTTGGCGTTGAGGTCGTAGAAATAATAGCCCAACGAGAACTTGTCGATGCTCGGGTCGGCCAACTTTCCGATGAGGCCGTAAAGGTTGGTGAGTGCATCGGAATAGGTGCGGCGAAACGACAGGTTAAACGACAATTTATCTTTCACAATCGGGCCTTCGAGGTTGAGTTTTGAAGAAATCAGGCCGATGCTGAAGTTGCCGTGATATTTCTGCATGTCGCCGTCTTTCATGCGCACATCCACGACGGAGGAGATGCGTCCGCCGTAACGAGCAGGGAAACCGCCTTTGTATAAGGTGACGTTTTTCAGTGCGTCGGGGTTGAAGACGGAGAAGAAGCCGAACATGTGGTTGACGTTGTAGAGCGGCACACCGTCCATGAGGAGCAGGTTCTCATCAGGACCGCCGCCACGCACATAGAGTCCGGCCGAGCCTTCCGAACCGTTCTGCACGCCCGGTAGCAGCTGGATGGCTTTCAGCACATCGGCCTCGCCCATCAGGGTCGGAATGCTTTTGATTTGCTTGATGGGTAGCTCAATGACACTCATCTGCGGGTTGTTGGCACCCACTGTGGCGCGGTTGGCCTCCACCGTGACTTCCTGCAACTGGATGTTGCTGCTCATCTTCACCGTGATGAGGGTGTCGGCAACCAAGTTGAACGCTTGGTTCACGGCGTCATAACCCACAAAAGAAAACTGCAGGTCAACGGGACCTTCGTCCAAGGTCAGGGAATAATAGCCGTAGTTGTTGGTGGCGCAGCCTTGGCCGGTGTTGCGGTCAAGGATAGTCGCCCCAATCAAAGTCTCGCGGCTGGCGGCATCCATCACATAGCCGCTGATGCAATGCTTCTGCGCTATCGCCGACAATGACAGCAGCAGAAGGAAAAGAAAAGGAATTGTTTTGCGCATGATGGTTCTGTTGTTAAATATCAAGGTTCATCATTATCTGGCAAAATAACCTTAAACGGTTTGTATTATTGTCTGAAACGGCAAAATAATTCTTTGGGTGTTCCAATGGTCAACGACCTTTCCCGATGGTTTTGGCGATGGGTGGTTTATTCATTTCACCTAAACATCTCATCCGTGCGGGTAAGCTATACGTCGACCTCATTTATCGCCCCTCCACCTACTCATCCCGCCATGCAGCACTTTCCATAGTTCCATCCGCTCATAATAGGCTCTCATGGAGTCTTTCTTCAAGCTGTCGGTTTTGGCTTCTGTACGTTCCTCTCGTTCTCTTTGGGTGCACGGGTTTCCTTCTAGGCATCCCAAAAGCAGAAGCGCAAGCAGGATGCAAAACCTTGTTGAGGCAATCTTTTTACGCATTGCATTCTCCATCTACTTTAATTAGTAGCGCAAAATGGCCAACCGTAAGGATGCACCGGACGCACAGAAAAGCCTATGTATCGTTCGGCTGTGGCCGTACTGTTGCCGATGACGTCAAGGTCGGCACCGATCATGAAGTTCCATGCATTGGTCGGATTTCCCGTATCGAACGAATTCAACCAGTAGTAGCCGTGTTCAACACTCACGGTGTTTCCGTTATCATGGCGCATTCCGGCAGCAGGCAGGAAAATGCTGTTGCCGTTGCTAGCCTCAAAACGGACACCTGCCACACCGTTTAGGGTAGTCCATGTATGCGTGGTGTTTTGGTACAGTTCCTGCCATTGTTCCTTGCTTGGAATCTGCGGTCCTTGATTGGAATCGAAGTTGCACCAACCGGCATCATCGGGTCTGTCCAATATCGTCAAAGCGTCGGTGAAGTGGTTGTAGCCGTAGGCTGGATTGTTGCAATACTTGGTCAACTGGTCACCAGCTCCGTTGCAGTGTATGTAGTTTTCCCAACTGTAAGTGGATTTGGGAGCAACTTCTCCCCACGCAAAGTAATCACCAATACCTTCAGGTTTGTTGGTTCCCACATTGCAGTTGGCCCACATGGTGCGGCTCGGCAAACCGAGGTCGACGTATTCTTCTTTTTTCCTCATCACCACATCGTGTTCTTGCGAGGCGATCCATCGGTCAACACTGTAACTTTGTACGTAGTGATACCCCGACTTTTCGATATCCAACCGATAGGAATAATCGTCGTTGTTGTCAAACTGGATGGAATAATAGCCGTTTTCATCTGTCTTTCCGTGAATGCCAGTACCAACGTAAAAGCCCAACAAGTTCATGCGTGTTATGTACATCAAGTCAAGGCTTACATTTTCAACAGGTTGTCCATCCTCATCGGTGATATGGCCGCTGATGGTGATGGTTTCGGGACTCTCTTGCACGATTTTGCTGCATGACCCGTAAAGAAGCATGACCGCAATTAGGATTATTGATTTGGCAATTGTTTTCATAACTATTTAATTTTTAATGTTTAAACTCATATTCAATGATTAAGCCCACCCTGGGTACAAAACTTTTGCTGTCAAAGATAAACACAAACTGATTCGCATCCTTATTGGAAGTCACCCCAAGCCAGGCCATTCCATAAAATCTTTGGTAACAGTGCCATTTATAGCCCAGCGTGAAGGAAAAGTCGTAAAAATTGTCCACCCTGACCCTTTCTGCGGTCTCTTCCAGACAATATTTGCCCAAAAGGCCATAGTTCACGCCTCCGAAAAGGCCTTTGTAGAAATAGCACTTCACGCCGACATCGAATCCTATGAAAGGATTGTCGCCGACGCGTTCCTTACCCGCATAATGCCCTTTATGAAAGAATACCTGGTTGCAGCCATCATACCCTATGGCGGCATTGACAGAAACGAATTTGTACTGTATTTCGGTTCCGATTCCAACCATTCCACCCAGATTGGTATAATTCCCCAAACCGGCATACACCGATGGGGTGATTTGTGCCTTTGCCGAAAAACAGCAAAGCAAAGCGATGACCACTGTGGCCAAAATCCGCTTATTGAAACTAATTGTTTTCATAACTCATTGGTTTTGAAATTACAAGATGATTATTTTGCAAAAATCAGACCAAAGATGTTTTTTTCTTATGGCTTATTTCGTGATGGTTATCCGATTCGTATGGGATACGCCTTGCTTGTCGTGGATGTGCAGCAGATAAACCCCTTCCGGCAAGCCCTCTACACCGATTTCATTTGAGTTTCTTACAGTCTTCACCAATTGCCCGATGGCATTATAAACCTGCACTTCGGCAATTTCAAAACCGTCAATCGTCACCTTTTCCTTGGCAGGGTTGGGATAAATAGTCAACAAGCTTTCCGGCTTTTCGTTCAAGCCCACGCAATTTGAATAATAGAATGTGGTGGTATAGCCATCATCGTTTGCACGCAACTCCCAATCCAGCAATTTGTTATGGATGGGCAACTCCTCATCCCAAACCATCATGATACCCGCAACGGTCTCCACTGGCACCGAGAGGTCATAATTGTAGGTCATCGTGCTTTCCAGTTCCCAATCCCGTAAGTCGCCGTTGTAGTAACTCGCTGAAGAATAGCAATTCCCGTTGGCATCATAATAATATTCAGTCATGTAGGTGTATACCCAGTCGTCAAGTTCATAAATGGTCGATGTGGTTTCTGTATGCCGGTTGCCAGCTTCATCATATTCGTATTCAACCTTCCAGCTCTCTGTCCAGTCACCTTCCCAATTGCTTTGTAACTGTTCTCGGCAGAGACCTTCGGCGTTGTAATAGTAATCGTTTCTTGTGAGTGGATTCCAGCTGTTTTCGCCATGGTAATAATAGATGTCGTTATGAAGTTTCCCATCCTCGTATTCCCATGTCATCTTGTTTTCGGGCACCCAATCCTCTTCAAGAGCATAGCCTACCGACAGCACCATGTGACCGTCCGCATCGTATTCGTAGGTGTATTTGCCGATGGCAACCCACTCATCACCATCAAGTTCGTATTCGTATTCATCTGAAATCCATTCGCCATTCTCATATAAGAATACTGATTTACTGGCATGGCCTTCGGTGCTATCCATGATCATCGTGATACGGTCTTGCTCATCATAGGCATACTTCTCGGTATAGTCGTAAATCCAACTGCCATCAAACCAGTAATAGTCGATTTTCACGCAGTTGAAGCGCTCGTCATATTCAAAAACACTTTTTTGAAAGTCACCATAAATGCTATCCAGTTGCTCGCTGAAGGTGTTGGCGTAACGGTTCCATTTTTCCACCTGCCTGATTTTGCTTTGCATCTGTTTGAGCAATTCTTGTCCATCTCTGGTTTGTTGTGCAGAGGCCGAAACCACAGTGCAAGTCATTGCCGCCAAAAACACCAGCAGCGTTCCGAATCTGAATTTTCTGTTGTTCATAATACTGTAATTTAAGGTTAATTATTCGTTTTGAAATCCATGCCGCAAAAGTATAGCAAATTTTAGCTGTTTTTTCAAGTCCAAAGGCCATTACAAACATTTGCAAAGCCACTTCGTAGTTTTACAACATGTTGCAGTTCCAGATTACAACATTTCATTTATCGCTCTCCCAACTGCTCATCCCTTCTATTTATTTCTTTTGCTGAATCGGACATTGATTTCCTTCGCAAACATTCAGTCCTTCAAATCTATCGAAATCCAAATCAAGTCGATAGATTGAATCGAAATCAACAGATTGTATGTTATCGAAATCAATCTGCCAAAGTTGGGCGGTCTCGATGGCCGAACCCGAATGAGGCGTAGTCGTCAGCCGCTTCAAGACGCGGTTGTCCTTGCTAACGATGAACTCACAAGGTAATCCGAAGTTTCCAGTCACTTCAGGACCATTTGCGAAAATATGGTTGGTCAGATTGTTGAGGACTTGAAGGTTGGCATCCTTACCTTGGTTTTGGTTGTTGAATTGCGGACTTTCGTCAAGGAAACACAGCACCTTGCCGTCATACATACCTAACCGCTCCAACTCTTCACGACAATACTTGATGCCTCCTGTGCTTTCGCTGATGAAGTAGAACTTCACATCGCCACGATGCATGGCGTATGCTGGTGCGTAGGTTCTCCTCAAATGCTCCATGCAAGCACCGCACCCTGAACTGTAAACCATCACGATTTTGTAATGTGTCGTGTCCGAGGTGATCAAATGCTTCAATTGGTCTGCATCCAGGCATTCAATGTAATCATGGCTTTTGGCGTAGCGTTCGTTCCATTGGTTAGGAATAGCAACCTGAACCCTAAGGCATGATTGACACAGTATCATAATAATTGATGCGATAGCGATTCTCGTTTTCATCATATTGGCATTATTTGATGTTCTAATACTATATCGTAGGATATGCTTAAATCTTACTTGTTTTGCAACAATTATTCCTCCAATCTTGTCCCTCTCATTTATCGCTCTCCCACCTGCTCATCCCACCATGCAGCACCCTCCACCGCATCATCCGCTCATTGAAGGCCTCCACCGAGTCCTTTTTCAGGCTGTCGGCAGGCTCCTTACCGCTTTGGATAGCGGTTTTGGCAGGCCCCTTTTGGTCACTTCGCTGGCATCCTGCCAGCAGCAGGATGACCACCACAGAAACCAAACTGAAAAACCTTTTTATTCTCATAGGTTATTGTTAGCCAAACTTTAGCACTTTTAGTCACACTTGAACACTACAGCCTAAAAATCACCGTACCCACAATGGGTCTGTTGATGCGCAAAGGATAGCCCATATACTGCGCCGTATAATCTTTGTCAAAATGGTTCAGCAAGCCATAACCTGACGAAATCCTGAAGGCGATGTCGTTATATTGGATTCCGATACCGAAATTCCACGACAGACCAATCCAATGCCATGTGGGTTTCCCGCTATTTTCAAGCGGACTCCCAAAGATATAGCTGCCGCTTCCTGATATGACTCCTGAAGCATCCGTTTTGCGGAAAATCACCAAATCCAGACTTGGACCCGTAAAGAGCTGAAGCTCGGTGTGGTCGCCCAACTTGTCATGGTATTGCAGCATGACGGGAAGCACACCCGTAAGGTCGTGGGCTTTCACTTCGAGGGTTTGCCCATCCTCCTCGAATTTAGCGTAAGGGCGGCTATACTCCATGCGGATGCCCGTCACTATTCCCAGAGGCGTCTTGCCTAACATGTACTCGCGGTCGTATTCCAGGCCGTAGGCAAGTGCCATCTTACCTTGCTCCGAAGCCAGGTATGACATGCTGATGCCGTTACACTGCATTGTCTTGCCCATCATGCAAACGCCTAATGTGTTATTGACTCTTTTTGTGTTCTTGGTTTGTTGTGCCGTGGCCGACACAAGGCAGCACATCAAGGCTGCAATAATCAAAGATTTTTTCATTGTATTAAAGTTTAATTGTTCGCTTTGCAATTTTGTTCCACAAAAGTATAGCAAAAAATCGCTGTTTTTTCAAGTCCAAAGGCCATTACAAACATTTGCAAAACCACTTCGTTGTTTTACAACACGTTGCAGTTCCAGATTACAACATTTCACTTATCGCTCTCCCACCTGCTCATCCCCCCATGCAACACATGCCACCGCCGCATTTGCTCATCGAAGGCCTCCACCGAATCCTTTTTCAGGCTGTCGACAAGCTCATTACCGCTTTGGATAGGGATTTTGGCAGGCTCCTTTTGGTCATTTTGCTGGCATTCCGCCAACAGCAGGGCGGCCAAAGCAACCACTGTTGCCACGAGAATTTTGGATGAAGGCGAATTTTTCATGGCTTATCTTATTACCGTAATGCGCTCCGTTTGCGAAACACCCTTTGCATCGGTAATCCGCAGAAGATAAACCCCTTCCAGCAAGCCCTCTACGCCGATTTCGTTTGAGTTTCTTACCGTCTTCACCAATTGCCCAAGGGCGTTGTAAACCTGCACTTCAGCAGCCTCAATGTCATCTATCATTACCATTTCCTTGGTAGGGTTGGGATAGACAGAAACGCTCCCTTCTATTTCCTCCAATCCTACTCCCGAAAAATGCG
>CAMJHP010000071.1 GCA_946405575.1 uncultured Bacteroidales bacterium
TCGAGCGGCGGCTGAGGGTGTTTTCGCCTTGCTGACCGTCGGCATACATTTCAACTGTCATATTGTAATACACACGTAGTGTGCGCGTTACAGGGTTGTAGGCAAAAGGATACACGACCATGTTCTGCCCACGGAAATCACGCAGGATGTAAGGCTCGTAAAGACCCACATTCTGGGCAGGGAAGAAGGCATCTGCCGAATAGGCCTCACCATAGGTGTAAGGCACATCGTCAGGGTTGATGGTGCGCGGGAAGTCGCCTTTTGATGGAGCGACCTCCATCGGGAAATCAGTGTATTGCGCGTCAACCAAACGAATGCTGTAATGCTGACGGTCGCCGATGATGGCCGGGATGGCAATTATGGGAAGGTCGGGCTCGCCGGCGGCAGCGGTGCTGACCGTTCTAGGAACCGAGATGATATTGGCTTCACCTCGTGGTGTGGTCACCTCAAAGGTATAGAAGCCAGGAACTTGCAGGTTGACGGTGATTTGGCTCTCGGAAGAGGCAACCAAAGTCGTCTGGATGGTGCTCGGGGCGTCGCTCTTGATGGCGACCCATTGTTGGCCGAAAGTCATCACGGACAGCATAACGAGCAGGATAGTTACGATATGTTTTCTCATAGAAAAATGAATGTTGATTTTGTTATAGGATTACAAAAGGACAAAAATAGTATTTATTTTCGGAATGGACATCATTTTGGAGCATTTTTCCGCGTAAACGCCAGCGAGTCACCCCATGCGTTGTACAAAACCTTGTGCCCTATGGCAGCGAGACGCACATCGAGGCAACTGTGGCATTCGTCGGGTTTGTCCTTGACGCAGGCTTTGTCGGGATAGATGAGGTAGTTCTCACGGAACTCGTTGGGCGTGAGGTTAGGCATGATGACGTTGGCTCCAGCGAGGATGGCCTTCTCGCGGCCTTGTGGGTCGACGGTTTGGTTGGCGGTGGCTGCCACCATATTGATTTCGGGCATCATCAGGCGGAGGATGGCTATCATCTTCAATGTCAGTTCTATGCGCTTCTCGGCAGACGGGATTTGGTCTTTGTACTGCCAAAGTGGTGTGTCAGGATGGGGGATGAAGGGCCCCATGCCGACCATGGCCACGTCTTTTTGTTGGAAGAACAACAGGTCATCGGCGAGGTCGTCCAAAGTTTGGAAAGGCAGACCGACCATCACGCCGGTTCCGGTTTGGTAACCGACTTTCAGAAGACTATCGATGCAGGCGAGTCGCTGATGGAAGTCGTGTTTCTCATCGCGCGGGTGAATCTTATAATAAAGGTCTTCGTTCGAGGCCTCGATGCGGAGCAGGTAGCGATGCGCGCCTGCTTCAAACCAACGGCGGTAGGTCTCTTCGGTCTGTTCGCCCAAAGACAAGGTGATGCCAAGACTCCCGTTGTCTATCTTTTTGATTTCCTTGACCAGATAGGTAATCTTGTCCACAAAAGCCTTATCGCTCCTTTCACCACTTTGTAATGCTACGGAGCCATAGCCCAACTCATGTGCCAGCTTGGCGCATTCGATGACTTCCTCGTCGCTGAGCGTATAGCGTTCCACCTTCAAGTTCTTGCAGCGCACGCCGCAATAGAGGCAATATTTTGTGCAGATGTTGCTGTATTCAATCAGCCCGCGCAGGTGGACGAAGTTGTCCAAGTGTGCCAGCTTGGTCTGCAAGGCTTTGTCGAACAACAGTTTCTTGTCGTCGCCTTCGGCAGTGAGGAGAAGTTTGATTTCCTCTTTTTCGAGGCATGATTTATTTAGGATTTCGGTGACGGTCATTGTTTGAAATTTGGCGCAAAAGTAGTGATTTATCGAATTGGACTGAGTTTTTTTATGTGCGCTGTTTTTGCATTCAGGAAATTCAATACTTTTGCCTTTTCAAACAACAAAACCATGCAAATCCCATTAGGCCAGTTTGAACAAGTTATTGACGAGAAAATCTTACAGCGTGGCTTGACCTATTTCAAGAAAGGCCATGTGCAAGAACTTGAGGAAGTCAGCCCAAACACTTACGAAGCCATCGTTGAGGGAACGGAGAACTACACAGTCCGATTGACCGTTGAAAACAATGTGGTGACCGAGTATAGTTGCGACTGCCCCTATGATTTGGGACCGGTCTGCAAGCATGTGGCTGCCGTGATTTTTTCGCTGCAAGAGGAAGAATTGGGCCTGACGAAGAAAGCGACCAAGTCCAAAAAATCGGTCGAGTCGGGGGCGAAAAAAAGCAAAAGCGTAGCGACGCAAATCGATGAACTGATGGACAAAGCTTCCATCGAAGAACTGAAAGAGTTAATCAGGACGGAAGCAAAGAATAATTCTCTGTTCTGTAACCGTGTTTTATCCTACCTTGAACATTACAATGATAATTTATCCAAAGAATTTTACCAAAAGCAGTTGAGGGCTTTAATAAGGTCGGTCACGGACAGATATGGACTCATTGATTGGAACCAGGCCAGGGCTTTGGGGTATGCCGTTGATGAATTACTCGACTCGGCCAGGAAACAAATCGACCATGGCAATTTTGAGAAAGCCGCTGCAATTTGTTTCGCCGTGATGGAGGAGATGTTGGAACCCCTCAATACTGCCGACGACAGTAATGGCGACATTAGCGGTTGCATCGATGGGGCTATTAACCTGTTGAGCGATATAGCTACGATGTGTGAATCAAAAACTGTCCACAAGCACATTTTCAACTTCTGCATGGACGAGTTTGAGAAAGGCCGTTTTGATGGCTGGGGCTGGCACACGAGCTTGCTTTCGTTAGCCGCCAATCTTGCCGAAACGGATGCTGATTTTGACCTCGTTTTGGCTTTGGCCGAAAAGAAACAGAAATCATATTATTATGACGAGGAAGTCCAAATGATTAAATATGGTTTGCTCGAGAGAAAGAAAGGACAAGATGTCGCGGACAAGTTCCTTGAGCAGAACTTGGACAACCCGAATTTTAGAAGGATGGCCATTGAGAAAGCATTGGAACAAAAGAACTATGCGAAAGCCGTCAGATTGGCTGAAGACGGGGTGAAAACAGACATGAAAGACAAGCCCGGACTGGCCAAGGAATGGTATGATTGGTTGTTGAAAATTGCTCAGGCACAGAAAGATACGCCAAAAATCATCGAATACGCCCGCTATCTGTTGGTTGACAATTTCAGGAATGAGCAGGACTATTACCAGATATTGAAGGAGCATGTAAAGTCTGAGGATTGGGATGCCGTTATCAATGCTATTGTCCACGAAATCAAGGCGAAAAGGCGGTGGTATGATACAGGATTGGTTGGTAGCATCTATATCAGGGAGGAAAAATGGGACAAGTTGTGGGAGATGGTCAAAGAGAATCCAACCTTCTCTACCATCGAGCAATACGAAAGCTATCTTTCCAAGCATTATTCTGATGAAATGGTGGATTTGTATGCAAATCAGATTTTGGATTATTTGAATCACAATATGGGTCGCGACCACTACCAAACCGCCTGCCGTTATATCCGCAGAATGATCAAATTGGGCGGGAAAGTGAAGGCAGACAAACTCATCGCCCAACTTCGCACGTTATATGCCAAACGCCCCGCATTGATGCAGGAATTGGATAGGGTGTGACGGATTGGCCATCAGTCGAGTTCCTTTTTCGTGAATTGATTGGGATTCCCGAAAAATGAATATTTGCAGCGTAAAATTAGGAGAGATGGAAACGATTACATTAAGGTTCAGTTCGGATAATCCGTTTGCTGCGTCGTTGGAAGTACTTTTGCGGAACTCCAAAGGTGTATATGTGATGGTGAAGAAGCACATTACGAAACCATCTCGTTCCCGCAAAGGGACATTGGCTAAAGCCATTGAAGAAGAAAAAGAGGGCAAAGTAACCACCTATGGCAATGTAGAGGAATTGTCTGAAGATTTGGGAATCTGATGTAAACGATTAAAACAACAGGGCAGGACTGATACAGGGACCCATTCGGATTTGTATGGGAAATAAAAACGTAGATAATAGTTGAACTAAAACAATCAAACAAAGAAAAGAAGATAAACACAAAAGGCATATTATAACGAGATAGCGTTTTCGCTCACTTTGCTCTTGAAGTTCCATATGCAAGTGTAATCAAAGTAATGCGGTAAACGCTCACGAGGAATCGTGGGCTTTACTTATTGATTACACGGGTCGTGGAACACCTAAAGAGCGATAAGGATTGTCCCACGATTTTCATAGATTTCAAAAACAGATGATTAAATAATAAACAATTAAAAGTTGCGCCCGACACGTATTTAGGGAAAATAGTATGAAACGTCTTTTCTTTTTATTCGCAGTATGCGTAGCGCTTTCATCGTGCGCACCAGCAACTTATTTTCAAATGTATCAAACACAGCCAATCTCAGACATTGCAATGCGAGAGAACTGTATGGTTTTTGAAGACGAGAATTGTCAAATCCTCTACAACTTCTGGAAAGAATATGGAGAAATAGGTTTCGTGTTCCATAACAAGACTTCAGAAAATATTTACTTGCATCTCGATGAGTGTTTTTATGTCGAGAATGGTGTAGCCTCTGATTATTATCGAAATAGGATTTTCACAAACAGCAAATCTTATGTTGCGTCGAGTCAATTAACCAATATCTATGGCTCGTATGTCACCAAATCGAATGCTTCAGCAAATGCAAACTACTACCAAATGGGTTCGTATGGCACAGGAAATGCGTATGGCAATCAAACTACATACAAAAATGGATATGTTTATGGTTCAACGGGAACAATAGCGAATTCTTCCTCAAATAGCGTTTCAGTTGCAGAAAAACAAATAATCTGTATACCTCCAAAAACCTCCAAAATCATTACCGAATTTGACATAAAAACCTCCATCTATCGTTCTTGTGAAATCTATAGGAATCCAGGAAAAAAAGATACTCATAGCGTATCGTTCAGCAAAGACAACACTCCTCTGGTATTCGGTAATCGCATCGCTTATTCAAAAGGTGATGCTAAAGAATTAGTACATGTGAGTAACGACTTCTATGTTTCCAAGATTTCAAATTATTCAATGTCGGACGTTACCACTTATCAAGAGGAAAAGGAGTGTGGGAAAAGAACTGGATATCGTGTTAGGGTGTTCAAAGAATCTGGTCCTAACCAATTCTTCATTAGATACTCACTTTCTGATAATATAGATAAGAAGCACTAATGTGTGGAAAGAAATCCCAAGCAAAGGCGACTCGTTGTTTTGGGGTCGCCTTTGCTTTCGTACAGCTTTACGATTGAATCGAAAGGAATTCTCGCATTTAAACAAAAATCAGCCTAAACCATCAATTTCCTCTAACGTCAAACCAGTTACTTGTGAAATGATGGAGTAGTCTATCCCTAAGGCCTTCATTTTACGGGCATTTTCGTTTTTTTCGTTCAAAACGCCCTTTTGGTATGAGGTGTCCATCGAGTTCTTCAAATCGCGATAAATCTTCACACTGTCTTCGTACTCAAGGATTTCTTCGGGGGTAAACCTCGCAATTTCAGCCTGTTCGAATAGTTTCTTGAAAACGCGTTCTTGCAATGCGGCAGGTCGATCGAAAAGTCGGGTGAGGTTTTTCAGGACGAACAGCCATTTATCCAACATTCCGTCGAGTTCATCCTCTGTCTTGTTGAACTTGGGCATTTCCAAATAAATGAAAGTCAACTTGTCGTAAAAAACGTGCTTGTCGTCCTTGTCCATCAATTTCACCTCGTGGTGGAAGCAACTTGGCGCATACTCGTCCTCAGGGAACACAAAATTCAGGATGCCGACCGTATAAACGCTTTTCAGTTCAAAGTTCCAATCGGAGCCACGTTGACCTTGTTGCTGGATGGGGAATGAGGCATAGAAAACGCTGCGATCCTTGAAGAAAGCCTGTTCGGTTTTTTGCATCTCAACGATGATTTTCTCACCTTTCTCTGTCTCGCAATACACATCAAAAATGGCCCGCCGACTGCCGTATGCGCTTATTTGTTCGTTGGGCAAATAAGTGATGTCGGTGATGACTTCATCGCCACGAAACAGCGCATTGAGAAAACTGATGAGCAAGTCCTTGTTCATCTCGGTGCCGAATAGTTTCTTGAAACCAAAGTCGGTGTAAGGGTTGACGTAACGTTCTCTTCTCTCGTCAATCATGGTTTGATGATGATTTATCGGTGCAAAGTTAACATAAAAAACTGTACAAGCAATCTAAACGGGAAAAAATCCGTACCTTTGCCGCGAAATTTGAAAACGAGAAATTTTATTTTATGACCAAAGCTTTGAAAATCGTGGTGCTTGCCAAGCAGGTGCCCGACACGAGAAATGTGGGCAAAGACGCGATGACGCCGGAAGGTACCGTCAACCGCGCCGCCCTGCCCGCCATCTTCAACCCCGAAGACCTGAATGCCCTTGAACAGGCCCTACGCCTCAAGGAGCAGAATCCAGGCAGCACCGTCGGCGTGCTCACCATGGGCCCGCCGCGCGCCGGTGAGATCATCCGCCAAGGCCTCTTCCGTGGAGCCGACACGGGCTGGCTGCTCACCGACCGCCTCTTCGCAGGCGCCGACACCCTCGCCACTTCGTATGCCCTCGCCACCGCCATCAAGAAGATTGGCGATGTCGACATCGTCATCGGAGGCCGTCAGGCCATCGACGGCGACACCGCCCAGGTGGGTCCTCAAGTGGCACAGAAACTGGGTCTCAACCAAGTGACATACGCCGAGGAAATCCTCAAGATCGAGAACAACATCGCCACTATCCGCCGTCATATCGACGGTGGCGTGGAGACCGTGGAAGTGCCGCTGCCTTGCGTGATTACCGTCAACGGCAGCGCGGCTCCCTGCCGTCCCTGCAACGCCAAGTTGGTGATGAAATACAAGTATGCCTCATGCCCGCTGGAGCGTCAGCCCGAGGATCCTCGCGCCGACCTCTATGCCAGCCGCGACTACCTCAACCTCAACCAGTGGAGCGTGGCCGATGTGGATGGCGACCCCAACCAGTGCGGCCTCTCGGGTAGTCCCACTAAGGTGAAAACCGTGCAGAACATCGTCTTCCAGGCCAAGGAGAGCAAGACTCTCACCGCCAGCGATGCCGATGTAGAAAGCTTGATTAAGGAATTATTAGAGGAGAAGATTATCGGTTAAATTTATAGAAAGGGTTTAATATGAGATTGATAGATAGAATCATTGCTTGGTGTAAGGAACATCCTTTCCTCGCGTTGTTGATATTTTTCTCGTTATGGAACAACCATCGTGATTGATTTCGTATTAGGCCAATGTGAAATAGCGTATGAATAATGTTTTTGTATATTGTGAGACCGAAGGCACTGTAGTGGCCGAAGTGTCTCAGGAGTTGCTCACCAAAGGGCGTAAACTTGCCGACCAGCTGGGCGTGGAACTTCACGCAGTTGTGGCTGGCACTGGCATCAAGGGCAAGGTGGAAGACCAAATCCTGCCTTATGGCGTGGATAAGCTGTTTGCTTTCGATGGCGAGGGCTTGTTCCCTTACACCTCTGCACCGCACACCGATATTCTCGTCAACCTCTTCAAAGAGGAACAACCGCAGATTTGCCTGATGGGTGCCACCGTCATCGGTCGCGACCTCGGTCCGCGCGTCAGCTCTTCGCTGACCAGCGGCCTCACCGCCGACTGCACCCAACTCGAAATCGGTGACTTCGACGACATCAAGACGAAGAAGCACTACGACAACCTGCTCTATCAGATCCGTCCCGCTTTCGGTGGCAACATCGTGGCGACCATCGTCAACCCCGACCACCGTCCGCAGATGGCTACCGTCCGCTCAGGCGTGATGCAGAAAGCCATCTACGAAGGCAAAGCCAAGAACGAAGTCGTTTATCCCGAGGTGTCGAAGTATGTCTCGCCCGAGGCTTACGTCGTGAAGGTTCTCGACCACCATGTGGAGGCTGCCAAGCACAACCTGAAAGGTTCGCCCATCGTGGTGGCTGGCGGTTATGGCATGGGCTCGAAGGAAGGCTTTGATATGCTGTTTGAACTCGCCAAGGTGCTCCACGGCGAAGTTGGTGCCTCGCGTGCCGCCGTCGATGCGGGCTTCTGCGACACCGACCGCCAGATTGGTCAGACTGGCGTCACCGTGCATCCCAAGGTGTATATCGCCTGCGGTATCAGCGGTCAGATTCAGCATATTGCTGGTATGCAGGACTCCAAGATCATCATTTCGGTGAACAGCGATCCTGATGCACCTATCAACCGTATTGCTGACTATGTCATCGTCGGTACCGTTGAGGAAGTCGTCCCGAAGTTGATTAAGTATTACAAACAAAACTCGAAGTAACCATGGCAAACTATTATAACGACAACCCGAACCTGCAATTCTACCTCGACCATCCGCTGATGAAGCGCATCGTCGAGCTGAAGGAACGCAATTTCGCAGATAAGGACAACTTCGATTATGCTCCCGTCGATTACGAAGACGCGATGGAGAACTACCGCCGCGTGCTCGACATCACGGGCGACATCACCGCCAATATCATCGAACCCAACTCCGAGAGCGTCGACCTCGAAGGTCCGCATTTGGAGAATGGCCGCATGATTTATGCCTCCAAGACCGTGGAGAACCTCGATGCCTGCACCAAGGGCGGCCTTTGGGGCGTTTCCATGCCGCGCCGTTACGGTGGCTTGAACCTGCCCATCACCGTCTTCTCCATGCTGAGCGAGATGGTGGCCAGCGCCGATGCCGGCTTCCAGAACATCTGGTCGCTGCAGTCGTGCATCGACACCTTGTATGAATTCGGCAACGAGGAGCAGCGCATGAAGTACATTCCGCGCGTTTGCGCCGGCGAGACCATGTCGATGGACCTCACCGAGCCCGATGCCGGTTCCGACCTGCAGAGCGTCATGCTGAAGGCTACATATAGTGAAAAGGATGGCTGCTATCTGCTCAATGGCGTGAAGCGTTTCATCACCAATGGCGACTCCAACATCCACCTTGTGCTGGCCCGTTCCGAGGAAGGCACCAAGGACGGTCGCGGCCTGTCGATGTTCATCTACGACAAGCGTCAGGGCGGCGTCAATGTGCGCCACATCGAGCATAAGCTCGGTATTCACGGCTCCCCGACTTGCGAGTTGACCTACAAGAACGCCAAGGCTGAACTTTGTGGTGAGACCCGTCTGGGCCTTATCAAATATGTGATGGCCTTGATGAACAGCGCCCGTCTTGGTATCGCCGCACAGTCTGTTGGTCTGGGTCAAGAGGCTTACAACGAGGCTCTAAAGTACGCCAGCGAGCGTCAGCAGTTCCACAAGAAGATAATCGAATTCCCAGCAGTTTACGACATGCTTTCGCGCATGAAGGCCAAGATTGACGCAGGGCGTTCATTGCTCTATATGACCGCCCGTTATGTCGACATCTACAAGTGCCTTGAGGACATCCAGCGCGAGCGTCCGCTGACGCCCGAGGAGCGTGCAGAGTGCAAGAAGTACTCTCGTCTCGCCGATGCCTTCACGCCTTTGGCCAAGGGCATGAACTCCGAGTATGCCAACCAGAACGCCTACGATGCCATCAGCATCCACGGTGGTTCGGGCTTCATCATGGAGTACAAGTGCCAGCGCCTCTACCGCGACGCCCGTATCTTCTCCATCTACGAAGGCACGACGCAGCTGCAGGTGGTGGCCGCCATCCGTTACATCACCAACGGCACCTACCTCACCATCATGAAGGAAATGCTCGAAAACGAGGTCTCCGAGGACCTGAAGCCCTTGCAGAACACGGTGCGTACCCTCGTGGAACTCTACGAGCAGAGCATCAACTACGTGAAGGGTGCCAACAACCAAGAGGTTCAGGACTTCTTGGCCCGTCGTCTCTACGACATGACCGGCGACATTATGATGTCGCTGCTCATTCTCGACGACGCCACCCACGCCCCGCATCTCTTCACCCAGTCGGCCAACGTCTACGTCCACGCCGCCGAGGAAGACGTCATCGGCAAGAGCGTCTACGTGAAGAACTTCATCGAGGAAGACTTGGTGAACTTCAGGGCTAAGGCGAAGGAAGTGGAAGAATAATCATTAGTTTTATAGTATTGAAAAGTGCGCTCTATAGTGTAGAGTGCACTTTTTTATTAAAATGCATCTTGCAACAAACGCTTTTTTATAAAAAATGATTGTTGTAAAGTACATTTTGTTTATCTTTGCACACGAATAGGTACAAATACGACTCAAATATGGAGGAACTGAATGAACTTTTTGAGCAATCGCTTTTCATGTTGTCCCTGACGGATACCGTTTTTGTCAGATACCTTTATGACAAGATTGACTGGGACAACCGCTTGATAGGCATAAAAGGAGCGCGAGGTATTGGAAAGACCACGCTATTGTTGCAGCGCATGAAAAAAGCATTAGATTCGCAAACGGCACTCTTTGTCACTTGCGACCATTTTTATTTTTCCAATCACCGCTTGTTCGATTTGGCCATTTCTTTTGCCAAGCAAGGAGGCAAGTTTCTTTTCGTTGACGAAATCCATAAATATAAGGATTGGTCGAAGGAGTTGAAAATGATTTATGACCTGCGTCCTGACTTGAATGTGGTGTTCACTGGCTCATCTGTACTCGACATTGACAAGGGCGAACAAGATGACTTGAGCCGTAGAGCCATCATGTATGATATGCAAGGGCTGTCGTTTCGCGAATACCTTGATATGTTTTATGGCATTGCCACACCTGTTCTCTCGCTCGATGAGGTGCTTGCATTGCGAGGCAACGAGGCGATACAATTAGAATATCCGCTTCAATTATTCCATCAATATCTCCAATCGGGATACTATCCGTTCGCGAAAGAGCGAGACTTCCGCCTTCGTTTGATGCAAATTGTTGAGAAGACCATCGAGAACGACATCCCCTATTATGCTGGATTGAATGTGGCGACCGCACGCAAATTGAAGCATTTGCTCATGATTGTGTCGCAAAGTGCCCCTTTCAAACCCAACTATC
Source organism: uncultured Bacteroidales bacterium (assembly GCA_946405575.1). Taxonomy (GTDB): domain Bacteria; phylum Bacteroidota; class Bacteroidia; order Bacteroidales; family F082; genus Limimorpha. Next base: position 10,934 of record CAMJHP010000071.1, read on the forward strand.
AATCTATTGCCCAAATGCTCGACACCACCAGACTCCTTTTGAAGGATTACATGTACTATATGGAAAAAGCGGGTCTTATCGGGCAGTTGCGCGATGACACCGGCGGCATTAGGGCGTTGGGGAAGGTGGAGAAGGTTTACATTGACAATCCGTCGTTATGCTACTTATTGGCCGATGGAAAGCCAGAGGTAGGCAATATACGCGAAACGTTCTTCTACAACCAATTGCGGCAGGTTTCGAAAGTCACCACCTCCAAGGTCTCCGATTTTGAGATAGATGGACGCACATTTGAGGTAGGTGGGAAAAGCAAGGGACAGAAGCAAATCAAAAAAGCTGCGGAAGGCTATATCGTGAAAGCCGACACCGAATTTGCCCACGGCAACAACATCCCGTTATGGCATTTTGGATTTTTATATTGATTTTAGAATTAGAATGTCATAACGCATAATACAACCACGCCGCCGAAGAAGACGTCATCGGCAAGAGCGTCTACGTGAAGAACTTCATCGAGGAAGACTTGGTGAACTTCAGGGCTAAGGCAAAGGAAGTGACGGAATAATCAGGCTTTTATTCAAAATGAAAAGTGCGCTTTATTTCTTAAAGCGTACTTTTTTTGTGGTCATTGCTGGTAATTTTACATTTTAAAATGTAAGAATAATGATAATTTTTACATATTAAAATGTAAAAACATGTAAATATTTACATCTTGAAATATAAATAAGTGATATTAATTTGCATATTAAAATGTAAATTTGTATTTTTGCACGGTCAATCAATAATAAAAAAACGATGGAAACCATAGAATTACAGCCTCTTATTGACAACTATCACCGTAAGATTGCAAAAATAAGCCTTCGGTTCAAACGTTATCTATATGCTCAAATCAATTGGAATGCAAGAATTATCGCTATCAAAGGGGCGCGTGGTGTCGGTAAGACAACTATGCTATTACAACATATTCTAGAGCATTACCAAGATATTGATCAGACGCTTTATGCTTCGCTTGATGACCTTTGGTTTACTACCCATTCATTGCTCGAACTTGTGGATTGGGCTGACCGTCATGGCATTTCCCGTCTTTACCTTGACGAGGTCCATCGTTACGACAATTGGTCTCAAACACTAAAAAACATCTATGACAATTATCCCGACATGAGCATTGTCTATACCAGCAGCTCCATCTTGATGATGGACAATGCCAAAGTCGACCTGTCGCGCCGTCAAACCATATACATGCTCCATGGCCTTTCTTTTCGTGAGTTCCTAAATTTTGAAGGTGTGCTTGACATAGAACCTATCCCGCTTAAAGACCTTTTGCAGCACCATGTCCGTCATGCCATGAAGATAGTTCAAGACATCAAGGTGGCACCTTTGTTTGAGGATTACCTGGCTCATGGTTACTATCCTTTCTATCGCGAATCCGCTGAGGACTTTCCTGGTCGATTGCGCCAAACGGTCTCCGCTGTTATCGATACCGATTTGCCTGCCGTGGAAAACGTGTCTTTCGACACCATTCAGAAGACCAAGAAATTGCTCATGATCATCAGCGAGCGCGTACCGTTCGAGCCAAACATGTCGGAGCTTTGGAAACAACTCTCCACCAACAACGATTTGGGATTGCGAATGCTTTATGCGCTTGACAAGGCACAAATATTGGCGTTGTTGATTAATCAGACAAAGAGCTATAAATATCTCTGCAAACCCGAAAAGATATTCTTAAACAACGCGAACTTGATGCACGTCCTTTGTCCTCAAGTTGACAAAGGCAATGAGAGAGAAACATTTTTCTATAGTCAGATGCGTGTCGCTAATGAAGTCAAGTTTCCAAAGCAAGGTGATTTCCTCATCAATGACAAGTACCTGTTCGAGCTTGGTGGCAAGAAAAAGAACTTCGACCAGATAGCGGATGTGGCCGACAGTTTTCTCGCCGTTGATGACACTGAGGTGGGTTATGGTAATCGTATTCCTTTGTGGATGTTTGGGATGCTTTAGATACTGTCCCAAAAAGTGTGTCTGAGCGTTGGCGCGTAAAAAAAGGGACTGG